>JACDEL010000040.1 GCA_013816405.1 Chloroflexota bacterium
CGCCCGCGCCCTCCTGGATGCCGATGCCGCCGAGCTGGCCGACCGCCCGGCCGACGAGGTCTCCGGCGGGGAGCGCCAGCGGCTGCTGGTGGCGATGGCGCTCGCCCAGGAGCCCGACCTCCTCCTCCTCGACGAGCCGACGCTGCATCTCGACCTGGCCCACCAGGTCGCCCTGCTGGGCGCGATCCGGCGGCTGCGCGACCAGCGCGGACTGACCGTCCTGGCGGTCCTGCACGACCTCAACCTGGCCGCCGCGTTCGCGCCGAGCGCGGCGATCCTCGACGAGGGCCGCGTGGTCGCCGACGGGGCGCCGGCCGATGTGCTGACGCCGGACCTGGTGCGACGCGTGTTCGGCGTCCGGGTTGACGAGGCACGCACGCCCGACGGGCGCCGCCATCTCGCCCTGCGCGAGGTCTAGCGCTGGTCGCCCTCGCCCTCTTCCTCGTCGACCGTGATGTCGACCTGCTCCTCGCCGTCGGCGCGAACGCTGCGGTGGACGTGGATGTGCGGATGGGTCTCGTCCGAGACCTGCGCCTTGGCGACCTTGACCATCGTCCCCTCGTCCACGTCGCTCAGCCGCTCCGCCTCGGGCAGGGCGGCGTTCGGCAGCTCGCTCCACAGGGCGAGATTCAGGAAGACGTTCAGTACCGCGATGACCGGGATGCCGAAGAGCGCGCCCCACACGCCGGCGACCTGGGCGCCGACCAGCAGGCCGACCAGCACTAGGATCGGGTGCATCCCCAGGGCACCCTGCATCAGGCGGGGCTGCAGCCAGTTGACCAGGATGGTCTGGACTCCGATCAGGATGATCGCCGAAAAGATGAAGGTATCGGGCGTGTAGATCCAGGCCGCAGCGATCGGCGGAATGAGGGCCAGCGGCGGGCCAAAGAACGGGATCAGCATCGCAAGCGCCGAGAGGGTGCCGACGAGGAAGAGGTACGGGATCCCGAACGCGCTTCCGACGATCGCGACCAGGACCGCCTGGATCATCGCCAGAATCAGCTGCGCCCGCAGGAAGCCGCCGAAGGCTCGCGCCACGCTGCTCTCCAGGATCTGCATCTCGTCGGAGTATTGTCGCGGCACCGCGCGGTTGATCTTGGCCAGCAGGCGCTCGCTGTCGATCACCATGTAGAGCGACAGGATCAGAATCAGGAAGAGGGAGCCAAGCGTCGCCAGGGTTGCCCCTGCGATCCCCTGTGCCTGGTCGAAGATGGCGCCCGCCAGTACGCCGACCTGGTCCTGCGCGCTGTGGAAGAGCCCGACCAGGTCGATCTGAAGGCGGTCGAGGCCGAGGGTGGACTGGTACCGAGTCAGGGTCGCTTCGATGGTGGCCGCCGTGTGCGGAAAGTCATCGGTCGCCTGGGCCAGCTGCTGGGTGATCGCCGCCCCGGTGGTGAACAGCACGAACCCGAGGGCGACCAGCGCGAAGAGGTAGGCGACTCCGACCGCGACGGGCCGCGAGATGCGCAAGCCCTCGAAGAAGCGGACGACCGGCGACATGACGAAGGCCAACAGCCACGCCAGGAACAGGATCAGTAGGATCTGGCTGAAGCCGCCCAGGAAGTGGAGCAGGATCTGGATCAGCAGCACCGCGAAGTACGCGGAGCCCAGGATCAGGAACGCCAGCAGCCAGCGGCGCTCGCGGGGGCCGATTCCGCCGGTTGGCTCCTCGCTGGTCGTCCGCTCGTCGCTCATGAGGTTGTTCCCGCGGGCCGGCCGATGCCGGTGGCCTCGCGAACCTCACGCATCGTCGCCTCCAGGATGGGGCGCACCTTGGCTGCCCCCGCGGCAAGGACGCGCTCGACGTGGCCAGGGTCTGCTGCCAGCTCCTCGCGGCGCACACGCATCGGGCGGAAGCGCTCGATGATCCGCTCCGCCAGCAGCTCCTTGGTCTCGACGCAGCCGGTGCGGGCGGTGCGTTCGCCGTCCTGGATCTGCAGGTAGTCCTCGCCGAAGAAGCGGTGCAGCTGGCAGACGTTGCAGACCTCGGGACGCCCCGGATCGGTGCGCTTGATGCGCTGTGGGTCGGTGACCATCTTTTGCACGATACGCCGGATCTCGTCGGGGTCCGCGAAGATTGGGATCGTGTTGCCGGCCGACTTGCTCATCTTGCGTACGCCATCGGTGCCGAGCACGACAGGCGCGTCCGTGAAGACCGCCTGGGGCTCGGGGAAGATCGGTCCGTAACGGCGGTTGAAGGCGCGCACGATCTCGCGCGACAGCTCCAGGTGCGCCGCCTGGTCCTTGCCGATCGGCACCCGGCTGGCCTTGTAGATGACGATGTCGGCAGCCTGCAGCACCGGGTAGTCGAGCAGACCCATGCTGTTCTCGACCCCCTCGTCACGCTTCTCCTTGTAGGTGGGGGTCCGCTCGACCCAGCTCACCGGCACGCACGTGTTGAAGATCCAGGCCAGCTCCGCGTGCTCGGGAAGATCCGATTGGCGGATCAGTGCGCAGTGGTCCGGATCGAGCCCCACCGCGAGGAGGTCCAGCACCATCTCGTGGGTGAGCCGGCGCATCTGCTCCCCTTCATGGACGCTGGTGAGAGCGTGGTAGTCGACGATCCCGTAGATCGCCTCGTACTGGTCCTGGAGCGCCACGTAGTTGACCTGCGCGCCGAGGTAGTTGCCAAGGTGCGAGGCCCCGGACGGCTGGATTCCGCTGAAGACACGCTCGCGGACGGTCGTCTCGGTCATCGGACGGCGAGTGTAGCGTGCACACGCTGGGCCAGGCCCTCCGGGGCGGTCGTTCGACCCCAGGCGGCATAATGCGGCGCATGACCGACGCAGCGGACTGGTCGCAGGCCGCCGATCCCGCCCGCAGGATCGGCCAGGCGATTGAGTTCCACGCTGAGATCGAATCGACCAACGACCGAGCCCGGGCCGCCCTCTCCGAGCCCGGTGGCGAAGGGCTGGCGGTGGTGGCGGACCTGCAGACCGCCGGCCGTGGTCGTCGTGGCCGAACCTGGATCTCGCCTGCCGGCGCGAACCTCCTGTTCAGCGTCGCGTGGCGGCCCATCATCGCCCTGCGGATGGCCGGCCTGCTCGGCGGCTCGGCTGCGCTGGCGGTTCGTGACGCCTGCGCCTCGCTCGTCCCCGATGCGGGGCTCGCCATTCGCTGGCCAAACGACGTCGTCGACCGCACGGGTCGCAAGGTGGCGGGGCTGTTGGTCGAGACGGCCCTGGAGAGCGGGGAGCTGGCCGAGGCGGTGATCGGAATCGGGATCAACGTGAACTGGCTGCCGAGCGAGATGCCGCCCGAGATCGGTGGCAGCGCGACATCGCTGCAGGCGCTGCTGGGCGCCCCGATTCAGCGTGTCCCGCTGCTCGGCAGCGTGCTCGACGCCCTCCACGCCGAGGTTCAGGCCCTCGAGCGAGGTGGGACGCCCCTGCCCCGCCTGCGAGCCAGCTCGTGGCTGGATGGGCGGCAGGTTGAGGTCGACACCGGCACCGGCACGATCGCTGGGCGCGCAGCGGGCATTGCCGACGATGGATCGCTGCTGCTTGACGCCGAGGTCGGGCGCCTGGCCCTCAGCGTCGGCGAGGTGGCCCGCGTGTACGAGGCGATTCCAGCCACGGTGGCCCAATGAGCGAACCGAACGTCCGACCCGAGACCGCTCGAGTCCCGGACACCGACCCGGACACCGACCCGGACCGCGACGACGTGCTGGCGGCACAGCGCGACCGCGCCACCTTCGACACCCTCTATCGTCGCTACCTCGATCGCGTGTACGGCTACGCCTTCTATCAGCTGCGCGACCACCACGACGCGGAGGATGCAACGGAGCGCACCTTCCTGGCCGCCCTTCGCGCCCTGCCGGAGTTCCGCGACGAGGGGGCGACGTTCCGAGCCTGGCTCTTCAGGATCGCCCACAACACGATCGTCAACGCCCGGCGCAGCCGGTCCCGCTGGCGCACCGAACCGCTTCCCGATGGCCTCGATCGCATCGCGCCGAATGCCGACCCCGCCGGATTGGTCGTCGAGGCCGATGAGGCGCGTCGAGTCCTGCGGGCCGTCGCCGAGCTTCCCGCCGACCGTCGGCAGGTCGTGCTGTTGCGCTTCGTGGATGGGCTCAGCTCCCGCGAGATCGGGCACGTGATGGACCGATCCGAGGGGGCCGCAAGGGTGCTCCTGCACCGCGCCCTGCGCGACCTGGCGGCTCGCCTGTAACAAAAGGCCCGCGGCGGTGTTGGCTAGGATGGGGAACGCCCGTACTGATCGAGGAGACCCAGCCTGCCAACCCGTACGCCGGCCGAACGCCTGGATGAGGCCGTCGATCGCCTTTTGACCGGACGCCATCCCGCCGTCGGGCTGGAGCTGGCGCCACTGGTCGACGTCGCCTCGGCCGTGCGCGCCGCGCTCGGCCCGCTTCCTGCCGGAGCGCGCTTCGAGGCCCGTCTCGCGGCGAGGCTGGCGAGCCACGGGTCGCTTGAGCACCTCGTCGCGGCCATCGGCGGCGCGACGCGGCGCGAACTGCGCCACCCGGGACGGATCCTCCTCACCGGCGCCGTCTCGTCCGCCGCCGTAGGCGTGGGGGTAACCGTCCTCGCCATGCGCCGCGTGGCGCGTCGTCACGCGACAGCCGGCCAGCAGCCGGCGCATCGTTAGGAGAGGCGAGGTGCAGATCAAGCTCCCCTTCTCCCGCCGGCGCGAGGTCACGCCCGAGACGTGGACGGTGTGTCCCAGCTGCGAGTCGCAGATCTTCAACCGCCAGCTGGAGCGTAACCTGCGTGTCTGCCCCACGTGCGGGCACCACTTCCGGATGGGAATCGGGCAACGCATCGAGCTGATGCTCGACGACGGGAGCTTCGTCGAGCATGACGCCGGGCTCGATTCGGGCGACCCTCTCGGCTTCCACGACCAGAAGCCGTATGTCGACCGCCTGGAGGCCGCGCGCATCAAGACCGGCCTGCGTGAGGCGGCAGTGTGGGGCATCGGCAGCATCGAGGGGCAGCGGGTGGCGATCGGGCTCTTCGACTTCCATTTCATGGGCGGCAGCATGGGGAGCGTGGTAGGCGAGAAGCTGGCCCGCTGCTTCGAGGCCGCGCTCGTGGAACGGATCCCCGCAATCGTGGTCAGCGCTTCCGGCGGCGCGCGCATGCAGGAGGGAACGCTGTCGCTGCTGCAGCTTGCCAAGACGACCGCTCCGCTCGTCCGCCTCGACGCGGCCGGGATCCCGTTCATCAGCATCCTGACGGACCCGACCACCGGGGGCGTGCTTGCCAGCTTCGCCTCGCTGGGCGACGTGATCCTCGCCGAGCCGAAGGCGCTGATCGGTTTCGCCGGCGCCCGCGTGGCGAGCGGCACGGTGGGGGAGGAGCTGCCCGAGGGCTTCCAGAGCGCTGAGTCGCTCCTCGAGCACGGCTTCGTGGACGACATCGTGCCGCGCTCCGAGCTGCGCCCGACCCTCTCGCGCCTGCTGCGCCTGCTGCCAGTGGCGGCCGCCGACGACGGCTTGCAGACGACCGGCGATACGCGGGGGTGGGGGCCGATTGGGGTCCTCTCGGGCATGGCCGAGCGCTTCGGCACGGCCGTCAGCGAGACGATCGGGATCGAAGTCGAGCAGCCGCCCGCCGACGGATCCGGCCCCGCGAGCCGCCGCCCCCGCGAGGACGAGCGATGAGCGAGATCGTGCTCAGCGCGGAGGCGCCGACGGCCGAGGCGATCGAGTCGGCCTGGCGCCGCGTGCAGCTGGCGCGGCACCCGCAGCGGCCACGGACCCTTGACCTGATCGCGCTCATCTTCGACGACTTTGCCGAGCTGCACGGCGACCGGTCGTTCCGAGACGACCCGGCGATCGTGGGCGGGCCTGCGCTGCTGGAAGGTCGGCCGGTGATGGTGATCGGTCACCAGAAAGGGAAGGACACCGAGTCCAACATCTCCCGGAACTTCGGCTCGCCCTACCCAGAGGGGTTTCGCAAGGCCCAGCGGCTGATGCGCCTGGCCGACAAGCTGGGGATCCCGTTGGTCACCTTCCTCGACACTGCAGGTGCCTTCCCAGGCCCCGCCGCCGAGGAGCGCGGCCAGGCTGAGGCGATCGCCTCCTCGATCAAGCTGATGACCGGGCTCCAGGTGCCGATCGTGGTTGTGATCATCGGGGAGGGCGGGTCCGGCGGTGCCCTGGCGATCGGCGTGGGAGACGAGGTCCTGGCGCTTGAGAACGCCACCTACTCGGTGATCTCGCCGGAGGGGTGTGCGGCCATCCTGTGGCGTGCCCCCGAATCGGCGCCCACGGCCGCTGCTGCCATGCGCATGACCGCCGCCGACCAGCTCGAGCTGGGGGTGATCGACGGCGTGATCGAGGAGCCTGGCGAGGGCGCGCATGCCGACCACGCGGGCACCGCTGCCGCGGTCAAGCAGGCGATCCTGGGGACGCTGGGCAGGATCACCAGGCTCGATACCGAGGCCCTGCTGACGACCCGCTATGCTCGTCTGCGCGGGATCGGGCTGGTGCGCGAGACGGAGGTCGCCTCGCCGCAGCTGCCGCAGGAGCCATCCCTTCGGCGCCGGATCGGACGCCTGCTGCGATTGCCCGGAGTTCCGCGACGGCCACGCTGGAGCGAGATCTGGCCGAGCGGCGAGGACGCCGATGCCAATGAGGAGGGTGCATGACCGACGGAGCGGATCCGCTCAAGCAGATCGAGCGGGCCGCCGCAGAGCTGATCCCGCAGCTCACCGAGCGGCTGGCCAAGCACGGCCTCGGTGAGATCGAGGTCCGCCACGGTGACCTGCGCATCCGCGTTGCGCGCGCCATTGCCCAGCCTCAGGCACCCGCACCCCGTCGTGCCGCGCCCACCCATAGTGCGATGCCGAGCGACCGGGTCGGCGTCGTGCCCAGCGGCCCGTCGGCCCAGGGCGTGACCTCACCGGCCGTCGGCTTCTTCGTCTACGCCGACGGTCTGGGGCCCGGTTTGCCGGTCGACAAGGGGGATGAGCTTGGCCATGTCGAGATGCTGGGCGTCCGGCACGATGTCCGTGCGCCGCGGCGCGGCCTGGTCCGCAACCTCGTCACGGAGACCGGGGAAGCGGTGGAGTACGGGCAGCTCCTGATCGAGATGGAAGCGGCCGAGTGACTGTCGCGCTCCTCTTTTCACCGCAGGGGTCGCAGTCCGTCGGGATGGGACGGGAGCTGGCGGCCATCTCCCCGGCCGCAAGCGCGGTGTTCCGGCAGGCTGACGAGGCGCTCGGCTGGAGCGTTTCGAGCCTCGCCTGGGACGGACCGGAGGAGGAGCTGAACCACACGCGGCAGACCCAGCCCTGCCTGGTGACGACCTCGATCGCCTGCCTGCGGGCCCTGGAAGAGGAATTGGATGGCATGGGTGAGACGCTCGCGCCGGCGTTCGTCGCGGGCCATTCGGTCGGCGAGTACGCAGCACTGGTCGCTGCCGGCGCGCTCTCGGTGGCTGACGCGGTGCGCCTCGTCGCCCGACGCGGCGAGCTGATGGCCAATGCGCGGGTGAGCGGCGGCATGGTGGCGGTGATCGGCCTCGATCGGGACGCGGTCGCTGTCGTCGTCTCGAGCCTGGGCCTGGGGTCCGACCTGGTCGTCGCGAATGACAACGCCCCGGGTCAGGTCGTGATCAGCAGCATGCCGGACGCGCTGGCCGCTGCCGCCACACCCCTGCGGGCGGCCGGAGCGAGGCGGTCGATTCCGCTGAACGTGTCCGGGCCGTTCCATTCCCCACACATGGTCGCCATCGGTGCCGAGCTGGCGCGCGCCCTGGCGACGGCGGAATGGCACGATGCCGAGCCACCGGTGGTCAGCAACGTCACCGCCGGGCCGGTGCGCGACGCCGCGGAAATTCGGGACCTCCTCGGGCGCCAGGTGTACTCCCCGGTCGAGTGGGCCAGGTCGGTGCGGCGCATGGTGGCCGACGGGGTCGACACCTTCGTGGAGTGCGGCCCGGGCAATGCCCTGGCCGGCATGGTGCGTCGGATCGTGCCCTCGGCGCGCACCCTGAACGTCTCCGATCCAGCCAGCCTGGCGGCGGCGGCGGATGCGCTGGCCGGGGCAGCCGTAAGGGTGTCGGCCTGATGTTCAGCAAGATCATGATCGCCAACCGCGGCGAGATCGCCGTGCGCATCCTGCGCGCCTGTCGCGACCTGGGCGTGCCTGCCGTGGTCGCGTTCAGCGAGGCTGACCGTGACACGCTGGCGGTGCGCATGGCCGATGAGGCGATCTGCATCGGTCCTGCCGAGTCTCGGAAGAGCTACCTCAACCAGCCAGCCGTTGTCTCCGCCGCGCTCATCGCGGGGTGCGATGCTGTCCACCCCGGCTACGGGTTCCTATCCGAGGACGCCGGCTTCGCGGAGGTGTGCGCAGCTCACGACCTGCACTTCATCGGTCCTCGAGCGGACGTGCTCGAGAAGTTCGGCAGCAAGTACGCGGTGCGACGCATGCTGGCCGCCAACGGCCTCCCCACCGTGCCAGGCAGCACCGGGATCCTGAGCGACCAACGCGATGCGCTCGATCAGGCATCCGCGGCTGGCTACCCGGTCCTACTCAAGCCGTCAGCCGGCGGCGGTGGCCGTGGCATGCGCCTGGTGCGCTCGCCCCGCGAAATGGAGACGTCGCTGCCGCTGGCGCGCTCGGAGGCGCAGGCAGCCTTCGGCGACGACTCGGTCTACTTCGAGAAGTGGATCGAGGAGAGCCGGCACGTCGAGGTCCAGGTGCTCATCGACCAGCATGGCAACGGGATTCACCTCGGGGAGCGCGACTGCAGCGTGCAGCGGCGTCACCAGAAGATCATCGAGGAGACGCCCTCGCCGGCGATGAGCGACGACGCGAGGGAGCGGCTGCGTGACCTCGCCCTCCGCTCGGTGCTGGCGGCCGGATACGAGAGTGCCGGCACGCTCGAGTTCCTGCTGGATGGCGACGGCAACTTCTACTTCATCGAGATCAACTGCCGCATCCAGGTCGAGCACCCGATCACCGAGATGCTGACCGGCATCGACTTGATCGCGGAGCAGATCCGGCTGGCGTCTGGCGAGAAGCTGCAGCTGCGCCAGGAGCAGGTCCAGCTCAGGGGCCACGCCATCGAGTTCCGCATCAACGCCGAGGATCCCGGCGACAACTTCGCCCCGCAGACGGGGACGGTCGAGGAGCTGCAGCTGCCCGGCGGCCCCGGGGTGCGCGTCGACACGCACCTATATGCCGGCTACGAGGTCCCGCCGTACTACGACTCCCTGCTGGCCAAGCTGATCGTGTGGGGCGAAACGCGCGAGATCGCGCTCGCCCGCTCGCGCCGTGCCCTCGCCGAATTCCAGGTGGCAGGGATCAAGACCAACCTTCCCTTCCATCGTGGGATCATCGACAACACGGCCTTCCTGGAGGGCGCGGTGAGCACGAACCTGCTCGACCGGGTCGGCCCGGCCGCCTTCGTGGCGGGCAACGCATGACAGCAACGGAGGACGAAGCGCCGATGAAGGACGACGCTGCCGCCACCGGAACCGCGGCCGAGTTCGCGCTGCCGCTCGAGGCCGCCGACATCATGCGCATCATTCCGCACCGCTACCCATTCCTCCTCATTGACCGGGTGATCGAGCTCGAGCCCGGCAAGCGCGTGGTGGCGATCAAGAGCGTGACGGCCGACGAGCCACAGTTCACCGGTCATTTCCCGGGCCGCCCGATCATGCCCGGCGTGCTGATGGTCGAAGCGCTCGCACAGGCAGGAGCTGTGGCTGTGCTTTCCCTGCCCGAATATCGGGGCAAGCTCGCGCTCTTCGCCGGGATCGACGAGTGCCGTTTCCGGCGCACCGTGCTCCCCGGCGACCAGCTCGTCCTCAGGGTGGAGCTCGAAAAGCTGCGCGGCATGTTCGGACGGGCGCGAGCGGTGGCCAGCGTGCACGGCGAGGTTGCGGTCGAGGCGACCATCTCCTTCGTGATTCCCCGCGACCAGTCGATCGCCGGGGGCGAGCCCAGATGACCGACCGCTGGCAGCGACCCAGCTCCGCCGAGCGCGGCGAGCGGCGCGTGGTGGTGACCGGCATGGGCGCCATCACGCCAATCGGCAACGACGTCGCGTCGTACTGGGCTTCGCTGGTCGCCGGACGCAGTGGAGTCGAATGCATCACCTCCTTCGATCCCTCGCGGCTCGACGTGCAGATTGCCGGCGAGGTGAAGGACTTCCAGCCCGAGCTGGTGATGCCCAAGAAGGAGGTACGGCGCCACGATCGCTACGTGCACCTCGCCTGGGCCGCATCGGTCGAGGCGCTGGCCGATGCCGGCATCCCGAACCCGATCGTTGACGAGTCGCTGGCCGAGGGGACCGGTGTGATCATCGGTTCGGGGATCGGCGGGATCAACACGATGATCCGCGACGTGATCGAGGCGCATGACCTCGGCATCGAGCGCGTCGGGCCGTTCCTGGTGACCTCCCTCATCCCGGACATGGGGGCGGGGTTTGTGGCCATCAATGCGAACGCCCGCGGGCCGAACTACGCGACGGTCAGCGCCTGCAGCAGCAGCAACCACGCCATCGGCGACGCGCTGAACATCATCCGTCGCGGGGACGCGGAGCTGATGATCGCGGGTGGTGCCGAATCGGGGATTGGCGAGATCCCAGTCGCCGCCTTCGCCGCGATGCGCGCCCTCTCGACGCGCAACGACGCACCGCAGAAGGCGTCGCGCCCCTTCGACGCCGAGCGCGACGGCTTCATCATGGCCGATGGCGCCGGCGTCCTCGTGCTGGAGGCGCTCGATCACGCCCTCGCCAGGGACGCCCGCATCCATGGTGAGCTGGTCGGCTACGCCGCCACCGACGATGCATCGCACATCACCCTCCCCGCACCCGGCGGTCGCGGCGCGGTCGCCTCCATGAGCCTGGCCCTCGCCGATGCGGGTCTGAAGACCGAGGAGATCGGCTACATCAACGCGCACGGCACCAGCACGGTGCCCAATGACAAGGCGGAGACTGCGGCGATCAAGACTGTGTTCGGCGCGGGCGCCTACGAGGTCCCGGTCAGCAGCACCAAGAGCATGACCGGGCACCTGCTCGGTGCCGGAGGCGGGATCGAGGCGATCGCGTGCATCCTGGCGATCACCAACGGGGTCCTGCCGCCGACGATCAACTACGAGAAGCCGGACCCCGATTGCGACCTCGACTACGTCCCGAACGTTGCGCGCGAGGTGGCAATCGATACGGCCATGAGCAACTCGTTCGGCTTCGGCGGGCACAACGCCACCCTCATCTTCCAGCGGTACGTGGCGTGAGCGGCGATGACGCCCCGTCGGAGCAGGTCCTCGCTGCCATCGACCTGCTGGCGCCCGGCTTCGAGGCGAGCGGCCTCGATGAGCTCGAGGTGGAGGCTGGTGAGCTGGTCGTCCGACTCGCCCGGCCACGGGCGGTCGAGGCTGCGGCGCCCCCCGCGGCCATCGGCGGTGCGTTGACGCCCGATACGGCAGCCGGTCCGCTCACCCCGTATGGGGAGCCGGCGCCGGGGATGCGATTCGTGACCGCCCCGCTGACCGGTGTCTGGTACGCCTCTCCGTCGCCGGGCGCGCGCCCGTACGTCCAGGAGGGGGACGAGATCGGTGCCGGCGCGGTGGTAGGCCTGATCGAGGCAATGAAGCTGTTCAACGAGATCAAGTCGGACGTTGCCGGCAAGGTTGTCCGTGTCCTCGTCGAGCGCGGGACGCTGGTGAAGCGGCAGCAGCCAATCGTCGAGATCGACCCGCGCTGACCATACGATCGCAGAAGGAGGACCGATGGCGCCGAACGCCGTGATCACCGGGTGGGGGATGTATGCGCCATCGCGCGTCATGACCAACGACGACCTGGCGAAGATGGTCGACACATCCGACGAGTGGATCGTGTCGCGGACCGGCATCCGCGAGCGACGGATCGCGGCGGACGACGAGAACACCACCATCCTCAGCGTCCATGCCGCCCGCGACGCGCTGGCGGTGGCCGGCGTCGACGCGACCGAGGTCGATCTCGTGATCGTGGCGACCTGCTCCCCTGACTATCCCCTGCCGGCCACCGCCGTCACGGTGGCGACCGCGCTGGGCGCGACCCGAGCTGCGGGATTCGACCTTCAGGCGGCCTGCTCTGGCTTCCTGTACGGGCTCGCCACGGGCAGCAGCTTCATCCGCAGCGGCATGTATCGGAGCGTCCTGGTCATCGGCGTGGAGGTCCTCAGCCGATTCCTGAACTGGAGTGATCGCAACACGTGCGTCCTGTTCGGCGACGGGTCCGGAGCGGTGCTGCTCCAGGCCTCCGAGCAGTCGGGCGGGCTCACCGGCTTCAGCCTGTACAGCGATGGGACCGGGTACGAGGGGATCATCGTGCCGGCGGGCGGGTCCGTCTGTCCCGCCTCGCCGCAGACCAGCGCCGAGGGCAAGCACTTCATCCAGATGGCCGGCCGCGAGGTCTACAAGTACGCCACCCGCCAGCTGGTCGACTCGGCGGTCGCCGCGCTTCGCGATGCCGGCATCGGCGTGGACGAGGTCGACCAGTTCGTCTTCCATCAGGCCAACCTGCGGATCATCGAGAACGTGCAGCGCCAACTCGAGATCCCGGCCGAGAAGCTCTACATCAATATCGAGAAGTACGGCAACACGAGCGCGGCATCAGTGCCGATGGCACTGGTCGAGGCGGTCGCCGCGGGTCGCGTGAAGCCTGGCGACAAGATCCTGATGGTCGCCTTTGGCGCCGGCTACACCGCGGGAGCTGTCGTGGTCGAGTGGACCGCCGATCCCGCACGGGCATTCCTGGCACCGGGCGAGCAGACGCGCCTCGGCAGGCCGCAGGTCGCCGAGCCTGAACTGGCGGTCGCAGGCTGATGTACGACCTGACCGACAAGGTGGCGCTGGTCACCGGAGGGAGCCGCGGCCTGGGCCGCGCGATCGCCCTGGCCCTCGCACAGCAGGGGGCCGACGTGGGGGTCAACTACCTCGGCAATGCCGAGGCGGCGGCCGAGGTGGTCACCCAGATCCGCTCCATCGGACGCGCGGCGATCGCGATCCAGGGCGACACCAGCGCCGGCCGCGAGGCATGCGAGGCCATCGTCAAGGCGGCGATCGACGAGTTCGGCAAGGTCGACATCCTGGTCAACAATGCGGGCATCACGCGTGACAACCTCCTGATGCGGATGGACGCCGACGAGTGGGAGTCGGTCATCAACACAAACCTGTCCGGCCCGTTCTGGATGACGCGCGCCATCGCCAGGCCGATGCTCAAGGCACGCTCGGGTCGGATCATCAACATGAGCAGCGTGGCCGGCCGGATGGGGAACGTCGGCCAGGCCAACTACGCCAGCGCCAAGGCGGGGCTGATCGGCCTCACCAAGTCGGTGGCACGCGAGCTGGCCAGTCGGGGCATCACCTGCAACGCCATCGCCCCAGGATTGATCGAGACCGAGTTGACGGCCGACATCCCGGAGGCGGCTCGCGACTTCGTCATCAACAGCACGCCGCTGGGCTACATCGGCTCGGTGGATGACGTGGCAGCCGCAGCGGTCTACTTCGCCTCCGACGAATCGCGGTACGTCACCGGGCAGGTGCTCGGCGTCGACGGTGGCATGATGATGGGGAGCTGACTCGCCCTCGCAGCGGTCAGGCTGCCCTCGACCGCCGAATGACCGTCACCCATTGGCTGACTACACTTCTCCTTCCACCGAAGACAGCTACATGAGGAGCCTGATGCTGACCATCCGTTCCCTGCTGCGTCCCTCCCGCATCGTGGATGCCCATTGCGACATCCCGTGCGGCGTCTATGACCCCGAACAGGCCCGGATCGAGGCCGAGTCCTGCCTGCGAATCATCGAGAAGCACGATGCCAGCGATGACAAGCTCTTCCGCGCACGCTGCATCCACGTGAAGGAGGAGCGCGCCGAGCTGGTCAAGCATCACCTCGACGTCCTGTGGCACGACTACTTCAAGCCGGAGCACCTCGAGAAGTACCCAGACCTGCACGACACCTTCTGGAAGGCGACCAAGCAGGCCAGCAAGGTCAAGCAGTCGCTCGATGCGACCGCGGCCAAGGACCTTCTGGGGATGATCGACACCATCGACGAGATGTGGAAGGCAACCGGGGGCCCCGAGAAGACGCGCGTCAACGGTCGACCTTCCTAGGCCGATGGCTCGCGGGCGCAGCCTGAGCGGGCCACTCTTCCTGCTGCTCGGCCTGGCAGCCGGGATCACGGTCGGTCGTCGCTGGCTCGACGTCGTCGAGGTCCGGGGCGGCTCGATGGCCCCGTTTCTCCTCCCCGGGGATCGCCTGCTGGTGGAGGCTCATTCGTACGAGAGCCGTCGGCCCCGTCCCGGTGAGCTCGTGCTGGCTGCCGATCCACGCACCCCTGGGCGCGAACTCATCAAGCGAGTCGCCTCGATTGACGATGCTGCGTCGGCAGCCGAGCTGCGAGGCGATGCACCCGATTCCAGCACCGATTCTCGCGAGTTTGGGGCCATCCCCCTGTCGGCGATCCGCTGGCGCGCAGTGTTCCGTTACTGGCCCCCCCAGCGCGCCGGCCTCCTCGGGCCGGGTCACTAGCCCTCAGGCCGGCCCGCAGAGGACGGCCACGGCGTCCACGCACGCCTCCCCGTCGGCTGGGAGCAGCTCGACTCGCTCACCGGCCTCGGCCTGGATCAGCCATTCGGTTCCCGGCACGGGGCGAACGGCGATGCGCGCCGCGGGTGCCCGCTCGCGGAGGAAGGCGACCACCGGGCCCAGCCCTGCATCGCCGTACTCCTGCCGGATGGCGCCGGTGTCAACCAGGACCAGGTCGGGGCGCCGCAGCACCACTGCCTGGTGGAGTCGCGCTGCATCGTTGTAGAAGAAGGCGAGGGCACGTCTGACCCGTCCCTCGACCGCGCTGGCCAGGTCGTGGTCGCGGGTAAGGCAGTAGAGCAGGACCTCGTGCGACGGGTCTGGCCGGAAATCCATCGTTCGCGAAGCCTATCACCCGACCCCAGATGGCCTGACCGCGAGCGGGCGCTACAATTTCGGGCCCATGGCCACCACCACGCCCGCGCGACGCCGTGCTGACCGCGACCTGAGCGCGCCGCGCCACCAGGCGCTCGGCAGCCTGCTGGGACGCGTCTGGGCGGTCGACCAGGTCGGGGTCGAGGACCGAGCGGCGTCTCTGGCCAAGCGCAGCATCAAGCGCGAATCGAAGCTGTGGGCGCTCGACCTGGCGATCCGGATGGTCGACCTCACAACTCTCGAGGGGAAGGACACCCCTGGCAAGATCCGCGCCCTGGCCGGCAAGGCTCGCCGCCCGGATCCCACCGATCCGACCATCCCCAGCGTGGCTGCCCTCTGCGTCTACCCCAACATGATCGCGACCGCCAGGAAGGCGCTAGAAGGATCGAGCGTGAAGGTCGCATCGGTCGCGACCTACTTTCCGTCGGGCCAGGCCTCGCTGGCCGTGAAGCTGGAGGACGTTCGCCAGGCGGTGGCGGCCGGCGCTGACGAGATCGACATGGTGATCGACCGCGGCGCCTTCCTGTCCGGCCACTACGCCCAGGTCTTCGACGAGATCGTCGCCGTGAAGGAGGCTACCGGCGACCACCACCTGAAGGTGATCCTGGAGACCGCCGAGCTCGAGACCTACGACAACGTTCGGCGCGCATCGGTGCTGGCCATGGCCGCCGGGGCGGACTTCATCAAGACCTCGACCGGCAAGGTGCAGCCGGCCGCGACCCTGCCCGTGACGCTGGTGATGCTTGAGGCGATCCGCGACTTCTACGCACAGACCGGGCGCGCGGTCGGCATGAAGCCTGCCGGCGGCATCCGGACCGCCAAGGAGGCCATCTCGTACCTCACGGTCCTGTACGAGACGCTCGGGCCGGACTGGATGACTCCGGACAGGTTCCGCTTCGGCGCCTCGACGCTCCTCAACGACCTGCTGATGCAGGTTCGCAAGGAACGCACTGGCCACTATTCGGGCGGTGACTATTTCACCCTCGACTGAGCCGATGGTCGAGGTCGCCCCCGGCATCATCGTCGTCTTCAGCGACATCGGCTGCCCCTGGGCGCACGTCGCGGTCTGGCGCCTGCACGACGCACGCCGGCGCCTGGGACTCGAGGAGCGAGTCGCCTTCGATCATCGCGTCTTCCCGCTGGAGCTCTTCAACTCCCAGCCGACCCCGCGCGATGAGCTGGCAGTGGAGTGGGATGCCTGTGCCTCGCTCGCACCCCGCGCCGGCTGGCAGGCGTGGAGCGCACCCGACTGGGCGTGGCCGGCGACGATGCTGCCGCCGATGGAAGCCGTCCAGGCGGCCAAGGAGCAGGGCCTCGGCGCCTCCGAAGAGCTTGACCGCGGCCTCCGCCGCGCCTTCTGGGGCGAGAGCCGCTGCGTCAGCCTGCGCCATGTCATCCTCGAGGTGGCGGCGGAGTGCGACGGCCTCGACCTCGAGGCGCTGGCGGACGCCTTCGACTCCGGCCGTGCTCGGGCGGCGCTCTTCGAGCAGTACGAGGTGGCGCGCGGTGACGCTGTCGACGGATCCCCGCACCTCTTCCTTGCCGATGGCACGAACGTCGAGAACCCCGGCATCGAGGCGACGTGGGAGGAGGGGAGCGACGGGTTCTGGCGCCCGACCATCGTCGGGGACGACCCATCCGCCTACGACCGGCTGCTGACGGCGGCCGCGGCCACGGCCTGAGCCTCACGATCCGGTGGCCCGCCCCGTTCCATCAAGCGTGAGACTGCCCCCGTTTCAGCGGCTGATCGACAACCATGCCGCAGAGCTCCATCGGTTTCTGGTTGCCAGCGTCGGCGTCGTCGACGCTGAGGACTGCCTGCAGGACACGTTCCTTTCCGCCCTGCGGGCCTACCCGCGGCTGCGTCATGGCGACAACCTTCGAGCCTGGCTCTACACCATCGCCCAGCGCAAGGCGACCGATGCGGTTCGGGCCCATCAGCGGCATCGGGCGACCGACCTGGATGGCGTCGCGGAGGACCGGCTGGCGAGCCCGCCGCATCGGTCAGCCGACGACGAGCTGTGGACTTCCGTGCGGGGGCTTCCGGCCAAGCAACGTGCGGCGCTCGTGCACCGCTTCGTCTTCGACCTGGCGTATCGCGACGTCGGAGAGCGGATGGGGATCAGTGAGGAAGCCGCTCGGCAGAACGTCAGCGCCGGCCTGCGCCGGCTGCGCATGGAGGTGGACCGATGACAACTGACCTGGAGCACCAGCTCCGCAATGCACCAGCCGCGGAGCTTGATCGCGGAGCGCTGGCGGCGGCGCTCGCCAAGCGAGCAGGCAAGGCATCCCTGCTTGACGTGGCATTCGCCGAGATCGACTCGCCCATCGGCGAGCTGATCGTGTTCGTCACGCCTCGGGGCCTGTTGCGAGTCAAGTACGCCGACGAGCCGATCGAGGGCGTGCTCGCGGAGGTTGCGACCCGCGTCTCGCCCCGCATCCTGCGTGCTCCGTCTCGCACCGATGAAGCGCGTCGCCAGCTCGAGGGCTACTTCGGCCTGCGCCGCCGGACCTTCAGCCTCCCAATCGACTGGTCGCTGGTGCACGGCTTCGCCGCCGGCGTGCTGCGCCAGACGGCGCGCATCCCGTTCGGCGACGTGCGCAGCTACGGCCAGGTCGCGGCCAAGGCAGGCTCGCCACGTGCCGCCCGGGCGGCCGGCAATGCCCTGGGCTCGAATCCCATCCCGATCGTGGTGCCCTGCCATCGCGTGCTCCACGCTGACGGCGGGTTGGGCGGCTACTCGGGCGGCCTTGACCGCAAGCGCTACCTGTTGGCGCTGGAGGGTTCGCTCCCGGTGCGATAATCGGCCGCGTGACCCTCACCAAGAAGCCGGAGAGCCGTCCCGCCGCGGCATCCTGGGGCCTTTCGAAGCGCGGGACCCCGTGGGAGTACGCCGCCGCCCCGGAGGCGACCGACCACATCGAGATCCGCCGCGAGTACGGCCTCTTCATCGACAACGCCTTCGCGCCGAGCCGGCCGAAGGAGACCTTCGAGGTCATCAACCCGGCGACCGAAGAGACGCTGTCCCGCGTCGCCAAGGCCTCCAAGGCCGATGTGAACCGGGCCGTCGCGGCAGCCCGCCGAGCTCACGACACCGTGTGGTCGCGGCTCCCCGGCAGCGAGCGGGCAAAGTACCTCTACCGCATCGCGCGGATCATGCAGGAGCGCTCCCGCGAGTTCGCCGTGGTCGAGACGATGAACTCCGGCAAGCCGATCAAGGAGAGCCGCGACGTCGACGTCCCGCTGGCGGCGGCGCACTTCTTCTACTACGCGGGCTGGGCGGACAAGCTCGACTACGCCTTCCCCGGTCGCACCCCTCGCTCCCTGGGCGTTGCGGCGCAGATCATCCCCTGGAACTTCCCGCTGCTGATGCTGGCCTGGAAGATCGCACCCGCCCTCGCCGCCGGCAACACGGTGATCCTCAAGCCCGCGTCCACCACGCCGCTGACCGCCTACCTGTTTGCCGACGTGGTGCGCCAGGCCGAGCTGCCGCCGGGAGTCGTGAACATCATCACCGGGCCGGGCGAGATCGGGATGGAGCTGATCCGCCACCCCGATGTCAACAAGGTCGCCTTCACCGGCTCCACCGCCGTCGGCAAGATGATCGGCCGGGCCGTAGCCGGCAGTCGCAAGAAGCTGACGCTTGAGCTTGGCGGCAAGGCCGCGAATATCGTCTTCGACGACGCGCCGCTCGACCAGGCGATCGAAGGGATCATCAACGGCATCTACTTCAACCAGGGCGAGGTGTGCTGCGCCGGGTCGCGCCTGTTCGTGCAGGAGTCGATCTACGAGCCGCTGCTCGACAAGCTGAAGGCCCGCCTCTCGACACTGCGGGTGGGCGATCCGCTCGACAAGAACACCGACGTCGGGGCCATCAACTCGGCGGGCCAGCTGGCCAAGATCGCCGAGCTGGTGCAGTCGGGGATCGAGGAGGGGGCGGAGATCTTCCAGCCCGACTGCGTCCTGCCGGACAAGGGCTTCTTCTTCCGCCCGACCCTCTTCACCGGCGTCAGCCAGAGCCATCGCATCGCGCAGGAGGAGATCTTCGGGCCGGTCCTCTCGGTGCTCACCTTCCGGACGCCGGAGGAGGCGATCGAGAAGGCCAACAACACGCCGTACGGGCTGTCGGCCGGGGTCTGGACCGAGAAGGGGAGCCGCATCTTCAAGATGGTGGCGGCCATGAAGGCCGGCGTCGTCTGGGCCAACACCTTCAACCGATTCGACCCGACCTCGCCGTTCGGCGGCTACAAGGAGTCCGGCTACGGTCGAGAGGGCGGGATCCACGGCCTCGGAGCCTACCTCGACCTCTCCTCTGAAGGTGCCAACGGCCGATGAGCCCCCGCACCAGGAGAGTCGCCGCGACGGCGCCGGCGAAGCGGGCTGCATCGGTTCTTCCGACTCGGACGGCAGCGCCGTTGGCGATCCGCAACGGTGGGTCGCCGGCTGGGCAGCGGCTCGACGTGCGCAAGACGTACAAGCTCTACATCGGCGGCGCGTTCCCGCGCACCGAGTCGGGCCGGGCCTACGAGATCCACGGGGCGAAGGGAGAACTCCTGGCCAACGCCTGTCGCGGGACGCGCAAGGACATCCGTGACGCCGTTCGCGCCGCCCGCACCGCCCTGCCGGCCTGGTCGGCCAGGACGGCCTTCAATCGCAGCCAGATCCTGTATCGCATCGCCGAGCTGATGGAGGGTCGCCGCGACCAGTTCGTCAGCGAGTTGATGGCCGCTGAGGGGGTTGGGCGGCAGCGTGCCACGCGTCTCACCGACGCCGCCATCGACCGATGGGTCTGGTATGCCGGCTGGGCCGACAAGTTCAGCCAGGTCAACGGGTCGGTCAACCCCGTCAACGGGAGCTACTTCAACTTCAGCGTCCCGGAGCCGAGTGGCGTGGTTGGCGTCATCGCGCCCGAGGCCTCGAGCCTGCTCGGGCTGGTGAGCCGCCTGGCACCGGTGATCGTTTCCGGCAACTGCGCTGTGGTCCTCGCGTCCGAGACGCGGCCTCTGCCGGCCGTGACCCTTACCGAGGTGCTGGCGACATCAGATGTGCCCGGTGGCGTGGTCAACCTGATCACGGGCCTGCGTTGTGAGCTGGTGCTGCACCTTGCGGGCCACATGGACGTGAACGCCCTCGACGCGTACGGACTCGATCCGGCGCAGGGCGTCGCCGTCGAGGAGCTGGCCACGGAGAACGTGAAGCGCCTGGTGCGTCCCCCATCGAACGGAGCGGACGCCGTCGACTGGCTGGACCCTCGGACCCAGTCCCCCTATCTCATCGGTGAATTCACCGAGACCAAGACGGTCTGGCACCCGATCGGTAGCTAGCCGGCAGCCACGCGCTTCAGCGATTCTCGAAATTGCGCCCGCAGGATGCGGGACCTGAAGAGCACCATGAATGTGCCGAGTACCCTTCCGCGCGTTCCGCGAAACACGCGATAGCGCTCACACACGACCCGGGCGCCGCCGTCGGGTAGCGGCGCGATCGTGTAGCGGATCGTGCCGACGGGCTCGGCGATGTTGGCATCCAACTGGGTGAGCGTCACGACCTCGGGCACGGACCAGTCGTAGCGCTCCCGGCTCCAGGCATAGGAGACGCCCTCGGTCACCTCGACCCAGGTGTGACCCATGGCGTGCACCCGATAGACGGCCGGATCGCAAGTCTCCTTCCAGATCACCTGGCGGCGGGCTGAGAAGTCCACGAGTGCGGCTATCACCACGTCCGCGGTGAGCGGCGTATCGAGCTGCCAGCGGGTGTGCTCGATCGGACCCATCGGCCTAGCTTCCGCCGAGCCAGCCGGCGAGCGTCGAGCCGAAGAGGACGGCCGTGAGCAGGATCACCAGCCCGGTCAGCCCCCAGGCCAGCACGTTCATCCAGCGTGGGTTGGTGTGCTCGCCCATGATCCGCGGGTTGTTCACCAGGCGCAGCATGAATACTAGGATGATCGGGAGCAGGATCCCGTTGAGGTTCTGGCTTACCAGGATGACGCCGATCAACGGCAATCCCGGGATGAGCACGACCACCGCGCCGATCACGATCAGGGCGGTATAGAGGCCCATAAAGGCGGGGGCCTCGCTGAACTTGCGCGAGACGCCCGACTCCCATCCGAACGACTCGCACACCGCGTAGCTCGTCGTCAGGGGCATGACGGTCGCCGCCAGCACCGATGCGCCGAACAGGCCAAACGCGAAGAGCCCCTTGGCCAAGTCGCCGGCGACCGGCGCCAACGCGAGCGCCGCCTGGTCCGCGCTCTCGATGGCGATGCCCCGCGGAAAGATGGTCACGGCGGTCACGATCACGATGAAGAGGGCGATGGCGTTGGTCCAGATGCCGCCCAGCACCGCATCGGCACGCTCGAGCTGCAGCTCCTCCGGTCCCAGCCCCTTGTCCGCGACCGACGACTGCAGGTAGAAGAACATGTACGGCGTGACGGTGGTGCCCACGGTGGCGACCACCAGCAGCAGCGCATTCGGCGCCAGCGAGATCGATGGCGAGACGAGCGCCCGTCCCACCTCGCCCCAATCGGGGCCGGCCACGAAGGCGCTCACCACGTAGGCCCCGAACACGACCGCCACCGACAGGAAGACCCGCTCCACCACGCGGTAGCTGGCGAAGACGACCAGGGCCCAGATCCCCGCCGCCACGATCGGCACGGTCGCGTAGCGCGAGATGCCGAAGATCTCCAGCGCCGCGGCCGCCCCCGCGAACTCGGCCACGATGTTCGCTCCGTTGGCGATGAGCAGCACGACCATCGCGAAGAGGGTCCAGCGGATCCCGAAATCGTCGCGGATCAGGTCCCCGAGGCCCTGCCCGGAGACGGCACCCATGCGCGCCGCCATCTCGAGCACCACCACCAGCAGGACGGTAGTGATGGGGAAGATCCAGAGCAGCGAGAGACCGGTCTCGGCGCCGAGGACGCTGTAGGTGGCAATCCCGCCGGCGTCGTTGCCCGCCAGGCCGGCGATGAGCCCCGGACCCATCACGCCCAGGAAGGCCAGCACCCCGGACCGATGGACGCGGAAATTCGGCAGGCGCTCCCGGAGCGAGCGCTGCGCGCGCCGGATCGGGCGTGGGAGTGCCAGGCGCCGGGTCACGTCGCCTACCGATCCTCGCCCGGCTCGTAGATCTCCGGGAGGCGCTTGCGCCACCCCTCACCCAGCGCGCGCTCGAGGGCATCGTCGACGGTCACGATCCCCTGCATGCGACCCTCTGCGTCGACCACCGGCAGCGCCAGCAGGTTGTACCGTGCGATCGCCGCCCCTACCTCTTCGGCATCCAGGTCGACGCTCACGCTGATCGGGTCGGACCGCATGAAGTCACGCACCGCCGTCTCCGGCACCGCGACGATCAGGCCACGGAGCGTGATCGTGCCGACCAGCACCCCGTCGGCATCGGTCACGTACAGGTAATAGACCTGGTCGGCGTCCGGATGGAGGTCCCGCAGTCGCTCGATGACCTGCTCGGCGGTCATCTCGGGCGTGACAGTGATGAAATCGGTGGTCATCAGGCCGCCGGCGGTCTCTTCGCCGTAGGCGAGCAGCTCGCGGACGTCGGATGCCTCCTCCGGCTCCATCAGGCCGAGCAGCTGCTCCTGCCGTTCCTCTGAAAGATCGGCAACGAGGTCAGCCGCCTCGTCTGGTCCCATCTCCTCCAGGATGTCGGCCGCCTTCTCGGGCTCGAGCGCCTCGAGGATGTCGACCTGGTCGTCAGCGGCCAGCTCCTCGAGAACGTCGGCCGCTCGTTCGTCGTCCAGCGCGGCGAGGATCCCCGCTCGGTCGCGTGGTGCCAGCTGCTCCACGATGTGGGCCACGTCCGCGGGGTGGAGCGTCCCAAGCGCCTCGTGCGGGACGCGCAGCTTCAGGCTCGAGACGCTCGACTCGACCGGGTCGACGTCCTCCCACTCGATGTAGTTCTCCGCCTCGAGGTGCAGCGCGCGGGCCAGACGCTCGCCGGGACCGGAGAGGCCGAGCCGGCGGAGGATGCCCGCAAGGCCGACGTCAACCGCCACAAGGCGCAGCCGCCCGTCGACGGGTGCGAGCTGGATGTCGTTGACGCGGACGATCTTGCGGTCCTCCACGTCCACGATCTGCTTGTCGAGCAGGTCGAGCCAGAGCCGAATCTCGTCAGGGCGCTGGCGGAAGCTCTCCATGTCGATGAGCGTGGTGCGCAGTCGCGCCCCGTCGGCGTCGATCTCCTCGACATCGGTCCAGGGAAGGAAGATGTCGCGGCCGCCCGTGACGCGGACCACCAGGCCGGTGACCGGCGGGTATCGCTCGCCGAGAGCCACGATCAGGTCGCGGACCTTGCCGAGGGACTCGCCATGCCGGTCGCGTACCGGACGGCCCACCAGGCGGCTGAGGAAGAGCATGAAACGACCACCTCGCTCTGGCGTCGGATGTGACGTGACGCGCGCGGGTGGTCGGGGTCGCCGCTAGGCGGTCAACCTCGCCCCGGGCCGCGGGCGCGCGCAGATTCGGCTATCGGAACCGGCATCCACCTGGGATCGTGCTACGCCTCGGTGCGTTCTCCACGGCTCGACCGCCGGCCGAAGCCGCGGGTCGAGTCCGCCTGATTCTAGACCGCGCTCGGTGCTCGCGGAACCCGTTAGGAAGCGCTGGCCGGCGTCTCATTCAGGTGGTCCCGCGCGCGAGCCCGATGCCGAGCGACCTTGGCCTGGTTGCCGCAGGTGCGCATGTCACACCACCGTCGCCTCCCGGTTGGGGAGCGATCGACGAACAGGTACCGGCAGCCCGCATTGGCGCAGATGCGCAGCCGCGAAGGGGCGTCATCGGCGAGGAATTGGGCAAGCGAGGTGGCGATGGTGGCCCGTGCCTGGTCCAGCCGGTCGCCGACCTGGGCGAAGGTGTAGCGAGTCCCGTCTGGATCTCGCTCGATCTGGTGGTAATGGAGGCCGTGGCGCAGGATGTGGTTGAGGTCGCGCAGCTGTTCGGTCGTGGGGTGCCCTGCCTCCGTCACCTCGGCGGCGATATCGTGGAGCAGTTTGCGCAGGTGATGAAAGCGTTCGATCCGACGCGCCGTCTCATCCGGGTCGCGTCGAAGGTGAGCGGCCTCAACCGCCATGCCGCGGCCGCTGATCAGGCGTCGCTCGCGCAGCCAGGCGAGCAGCGAGGCGATGTCGGGGACGGCATCGACCTGCTCGCCTCGCTCATATTCCAGCGTATTCCCGAAGGAAACGAAGAGCTCCTCGGCCTGGTCGGGCTCCGGAAGGGTCGTAGTGTCCAGTACCATGTAACCATTATACAGCGCTTGACAAGTTACTTAGATCGACGTACAGTCTCAGTGTAACCTTTCATATGGCATCAATCAGTTACAGATCCCACGAGGGGAGGCGCAAGAGATGGTTGGTTTCATGATCGTCGTCGCGGTTCTGGTCGTATTTGACCTTGCCGCCGTCCTTTGGGGGGCCGATAGCCGCACCATCGCCAGTGACCCGCCCTCGCACCACGCCTACTAAGTCAGTCTCGAGCACTGCTCGCGATTCCCATACACCAGGAGGTTTCCCATGAGCCGAGGAGCAACTTATCTCGGCCTGCTCGCAAATCTGCGGCAGAACGAGATGCTCTACGAGGCACGCCGCCGCACCCACTCGACGGAGCCGATCCGCGAGCGCGACGGTCGAGGCTTCGGCGCCTCGTTGCTGCGCGTCCTGCGCATCACCAAGCGCTAACCCGCCCCTAACCACGCGGCCCAGCCCCTCGCCCGGGACTGGGCCGCTTTTTCATGCCCCCTAGAATGGCCCGATGCCGCGTCCCCGCGCGATCTCACGCACCGATTCGACGCTCATCAGCAACGCCGACATGGCGCGCGTCTTCAACGAGATCGCGGACATGCTCGAGATCTCCGGCGAGCTGGTCTACAAGGCGGTCGCCTATCGACGCGTCGCCGACGCGGTCGAGCGCTGGCCCGATGACGTCGCCCACCTCTTCCAGTCCGATGAGCCCCCCAAGATCCCGGGCGCCGGCCCCGCGCTGACCACGAAGCTCGCGGAGCTGGCGAGCACCGGACAGCTGGCGTACCACGACCGCATGCGTGCCCAGGTCCCCAGCGGCCTGCTGGAGATCCTGAAGATCCCCGGCGTCGGGCCGCGCACGGTGAAGCAGCTTCACGACGAGCTGGGGATCGACTCCGTGGAGGCGCTGCGGGCCGCCGCGGAAGGTGGGACGCTCCGCAGCCTGAAAGGGCTCTCGGCGCGGACCGAGGAGAACATCCTTGCCGGCATGGCGCGGCTCACATCGCGCGGCACGCGTCTGCTCCTGCACGACGCGGATGCGCTGATGACCGGCCTGGTCGGCCAGCTGCGTGAAGTCCGCGGCGTGCGGGCCATTGAGCCGGCGGGATCGCTCCGGCGCCGGAAGGCGACGATCGGGGATCTCGACCTGCTCGCCGCGACCGACGATCCCGCACGGCTGATCCGAGCGCTCGACGGCCTGACGACTGTGGAGCACGTGCTCAGCGCCGGCACCGACAAGTCGAGCATCGTGCTGGCCGAGGGGCCACAGGTTGACCTGATGGTCTGCCCGCCGGCTGCGTGGGGCAGCCACCTCGTCCACTTCACCGGCAGCAAGGAGCACAACGTCGCCCTGCGCGGCATGGCGCTCGACCGCGGACTCTCCCTTTCCGAGAAGGGATTCAAGGTCGTGGAGAGCGGTGAGCTGGAGCCGGTCGCCACCGAGGAGGAGGTCTACGAGCGGCTAGGCCTGCCATGGATCGCGCCCGAGATGCGCGAGGACAGCGGCGAGATCCAGGCCGCACTGGCCGGCAGTCTGCCGACCCTCGTCAGCCTCGCGGACCTGCGCGGCGACACCCACGTGCACTCCGACTGGACCGATGGCGTGGATTCGATCGAGGTGATGGCTCGCGCCGCACGCGACCTTGGCAGGGCCTGGATCGTGCTGACCGACCACTCACCGTCGCTCGGCATCACCCGTGGCCTGTCGTCTGAGCGGGTGGCTGAGCAGCGGGAGGAGATCGGTCGGCTGAATGCCGAGCTTGCGCCCTTCCGTATCCTGCACGGCACCGAGATGGAGATCCGTGCCGACGCCACCCTCGACTACCCCGATGACCTGCTGGCCGCATTCGACGTCGTCGTCGCGAGCGTGCATACCGCCCGTGGGCAGTCGACCGAGCAGCTGACGCGGCGTACGCTGGCGGCGATCGACAACCCCAACGTGGACGTCATCGCCCACCCCACCGGGCGGATCGTGAACCGCCGCGACCCGATCGCCCTCGATTGGCCGCGCGTGTTCGAGGCTGCAGCTCGCACGGGCACGGCGCTGGAGCTGAACGGCAGCCCCCGGCTCGACCTGGACGATGCGCTGGCCCGCGCGGCCGGGAAGGCAGGGGTCCGGCTGACCCTGGCCAGCGATGCGCATCGCACCGAGGAGCTCGACCAGCTCCGCTACGCCGTCTCGGTCGCGCGTCGCGCGTGGCTGGCACCCGGCCAGGTGATCGGTACCCGCAGCGCCGATCAGCTGCTGGAGCTCGTCGGATGACCGCCACCGACGCGCGACGGGAGGGGCTCTGGATCGTCGGCCGGCGGATCGAACGGCCCGAGGCGATCGTGCTGGCCCTGGTGCTGGCTGGCCTGGTCGTCTACGGCTGGTTCGCGCCCCCCTTCTGGCTTGCGGTGGCGATCGCCGGCCAGCTGGCAGTCGGCGGGATGGGTGCCGTGTGGCTGATCGGTCCGGTCCGTTCGCGATTCGGCTTCGCCAGATATGCCACGTTCCCGATAGCGGCGGTGGCCCTCACCCTGCTGGGGCGGATGCTCAGCCCGACCGCCCACCTGGTTGGCGCGCCCGTGGCTGCGCTGCTCCTGTTCGGAGTGCTGTGGTCGGAGGTGCGGCTGCCTGACGGAAGATCGCCGCGGCTCAGCATCGACCTGATGCTGGTCGGCATCGTCTTCGCGGCCGCCGCCGGCATCGCGGCCACATTCCCCGCCGCGTCCTGGCCTCCTGCCGTCCTCCTGGTGGTGGCGGTGGCCGTCGTACCCGCTCTTCGCGCGGCGGAGCTCCGGGGACGCTACGGGGTCGAAGCCGTCGGCCAGGCTACGCTGCACCTGCTGGCGATCGCTCAGCTCGGCGCCAGCCTTGCCCTGCTA
>JACDEL010000005.1 GCA_013816405.1 Chloroflexota bacterium
GCAGCCACTTGTAGACGGTGGCCCGGCTAACCCCCAGCTGCTTCGCCACCTCCGCCGCCGGCCAGCGCTGGACCACCACCCGGCTCACCAGCAACTGGCGGCCGAAGACCGAGAGACGCGCGTTAGGATGAGCCACGAGAGCCTCCTGCCGATGCGGGATCTAGACATCCCTCACCGTGCACGGAGGCTCTCATCTGTCAACAACGTGTTTGGGAACTACACCTAGGGCGTCGAGCCTGCGGGCGGTCTGGATCGGCAGCGAGTCGTACCGCTTCCAGCGGTAGATCAGGGTCGAGGCCGTCCAGCTGACGACGAAGATGCCGATGATCCCGAAGCCGATGATCCCGAAATCGAGGTTCCGCAAAAGAGGTCGAGGGTCGAGAATACCCACAAGGGCGAACTCGCCTAGGCTGGATCGCCTTGGGATTTGGGTCGCCTGCCGCCTCCGGCGTACATGCGTAGGTTTCATCGACGGCTGACTGGATGCCTTGGGCCATTCCGCCTATTTGGTACTGGTGGCTGGCAACGAGCTCCCGGGAGGTGAGCAACTTACTGCAGTGCCGCAGATCGCGATGTCATGGTGAAGTACGAGAACGAAACTCCGCCCATTGACGCTGTAGGAAATCTCGATTCCTTCCCACCCACCGCCGGTTATCCCCTCCTGAGCTAGGCCGATAAGCAGTTCGGCGTATCTGCCCGTCACGGTGTAGTTGCAAGGCTGGGTGACTTCAAAGCCGGAGACGTTGCTCATCGGATCAGGATCAATTTCGGGTGCGGGCGGCCATCCGTCTGCACTCAGGATCGGTATGTCCTCCCTCGTCGCGACGAATTGGCGAACACCCGATCCGACGAACTTGAAGCCCGTGCCGACGGTCCTCGCCGGACGCAGCATTTTGAGGATCGCTAGGCTGCTACCGGTAACGCACAGCGGAACGCCGAAAGTCCAGGCTTCTGCGCCGGACGCCGGGTCTGCTCGTATCGAGTCGCGCGTCGGCTCGCCCACCGACCTGAGCGGACCGGATCCGTCCTCATGTCTCGTAGGGCCGAGGAAGGTAAAGATAAGCAGAAGGCCGAGGGCGATGATCGCCCCCGGCCCCGCAATGTAAAGGAACCGACGACTCAACGACTCGTCCGTACACGGCTGGCCAACGATGGAACGTTACTGTCGCCGTACAGCTTGCCGTTCGCCACTAGGCGGTAATTCATCGTCCTCCCGGAATCGTAGTTCGTGTCCACCGAGAGATTAATCCCGAGCAGGGCTCAGCAACGGCCGCGACGACCGATGGATAGCCGGCCCGCATGAGAGAAGAGCAGTCAGCTGCTCAACGCCGTCCAGGACGCTCCGAAACACGGCGCCCCGTACATTGGGCGTTGGCCTCTGCCATCTCCACCCGCTGCGGCGAAGATGACGGCCACGCCAAGCTCGCCGCTCTACCTGATAACCGGCTCATCCACAACCTGTCCTGCGTGCGGTGCTGATTGGTCGTATTCCCCACCAAGTGCGATGAGCCAAGGCCGATGGCGGCAGGCCGCCCACAAGCTCGTCGAGCTCCGCGAACGTCATCGTGACGGTTTGCGGGAGGCTCCCGTTTAGTGCGCACTCAAGTGCGTCGTACTTTTCGGCCGCGTACGAAATGGTAGGCTAGCACGCGCGGCGCCGCTGTCACCCGCGGATCAGGCCGTCTCTACGTCACCCGCCTCAGGGAGTTGCACGAGGTCGTGGCTTGCTAGCTCGACGCCGATCTGATGCTCGAGAAGAAGATTCACGAGCTGTTCGCCGTTCATCAGAGCGACCGGCACAGCATCGGTCCGGGACGCCTCCTGGCGAGGGCACTTGCCGAAGCCGACGCTCACTCCGTCGAGGAGTGCGACGCGCTCCTGCTCGCGGCCGCCCCGTGGCAGCCCCCGTGCGGACAAGGCATGGACGTGCTCAACCTCATCGAGATGGAGTACCCGGCGCTGGCCGATCTGGATCTCCAGGGCCTTGGTCCGACGGTTCGTAGTAGACCCGCCCCGCCACCGACCTCGGCCACGGGCAGAGTGCAGACACCGCTGGTTCACCGAGGCCGGGGTGGCGGGCTCCAGGCTGGTCGATCGTGCGCTGCGGTCCTTGGCGCCGGATGAGCTCGGTCCCGTACAGACGGTGCCCCAGTGCGAGACGGGGTGCCATTACTTCACGCGCAGCGGATCCCTGCAGCTGATTCGTCGACCGTCGCGTCCACGCCGCTGACATGGCCCCAGGTAATGTAGGTCGTGTACCCGATTACAACAGGAGGGTCGTGATCGATGGATGGGATGGGCGACAGAAGCGTTCGATCCTCGAACATGAGCTCACCGGTGGTGGGATCGAGGATGATACGCTCACGCACACGCGCATCGCCTGTGACAATCTCGAACGCAGTGCCCACCCGACCGAGCGGGTCAGAGGCTTGGTTGCGAACGGAGATACCCTTAGTCGCAGCGAGCAGGGCCATGAAATTGCGAGCTTTCTCTGATCTCGGCACTGTCTCTCGCAGGTAACCGCGAACTGCGTAGAAGACCTGCCCGGGCGCAACGGCAGATTCAGTTGCGCTTATCGTGGCGAAGATGCGTTCTCGGAGGCTTTGTAGGCTACTGGGTAAGCCGTCCACGTCTACATAGGTGAGGCTACCCGGACCCATCAACTGGTCAGTCGTCGGGTCATAGACTTGGCCGTCGCCCCATTCGGCGCGATCTCGCTGCCCGAAGAACATCGGTCGGTCACGAGAAGCAACCGTCCGACCAGACCCATCAGCCCGGATCCAGATCTCCCGTTTTTCAGGAACCAGAATTTGATATTGCCTATCGTCGCGGCTTAGGAGATGCGCTCCCTCTGAACGGGTATAACGATATTCGCAGTCCGCGTGTGATGCATCAGAGCTCGCCACACACCCTGATAGGAAAGTGAGAGCTACAACGCTGCGCACGAGCCAATTCAAACGCATGGAGCCTTGACGGCACTAAGCGCGACCGGCTTTTTCGGGCGCGCTCGGACGTTCCTGCTCGCTAGGTCGCGAGCGAGGCTTGGGCCACCGGGCTCCACGCACGCGGCCCCTCGGGCGGTCCAAAATCCGTGGGCGGGAAACTCATGACGCCGAGCAGGCCCCTTGACTACGTCTCGCAGGAGTAACCCCACTCAATTGAACTGAAAGCGTCAGCATATATGCCAAAGCCCCAGCTGGCAGAGGCATCAACCGTAAACTTGACGCCGCTTCCCCCATAGTTCTGATCGAGCCATAGACAAACGGACGTGTTGATAGAGCCTTCGTTGTAGGTCGCGCTACTGATGCAGTCATCCCAGTGATCGCCGAATCTGATAAAGCCGCTGTTACAAAGGCCAGCCTGAGTGTGCGGGACGTTGGCTAGGTACGTCGAGCCAGTCGGATAGCAAAACTGCTTCCAATCGCCACTTTGATTGACGTCTTCGTAAACATACAGATAAGCCTGACTGCAAGTCGCCACGACCGGATGCGCTGTAACGACGACAAGGGTGGTTGCCATGCAAAGCGCAACGACACCAGCTGCAAGCTTCCGCGTCATCGTTGATCCTCCCTACTCGCGGCCTGACCGGCCTCATTGATTCTGCGCCGACGCCAAGCTGCGGTCAATGAGTAGTTCTCTCGTCATTGGCGACTTAGGTACCGCCGACTCCTACCGTCGCATGAGGCGGATGATCAGCAGCGACCCCTCGAATAAGAGAAACATCACGCCAGACAGCATCAGCGGAGAGATGGGATCGCCCCCCGGCGTGAGCACAATTGCAGCGAGGACGATCGCGAGCACCGCCCAGCGCCTCGCGGCCGACAGACGGCGGTGGCTAAGGATCCCTACGCGGGCGAGTCCGATGAGCACGATCGGAAACTCAAGTACGAGCCCGAATGCGAGCATCATCGTCGTGACGAAACCAACGTACCGGTCGATCGTAAGGTTCGGGTCCGCTATCCCCTCTGAAAAATGTAAAAGGAAGGCCATAGTGTAAGGAATCACGGCGTAGCCGATGACGACCCCGGTCACGAATAGAAAGATCGCGGCCAGGATTACTGGCCAAACGAAGCGGCGCTCCCCACGCGTAAGTCCTGGACTGAGAAAACGCCACAGCTGAAACAGGATGATTGGCATGGCAATCGCGATGCCGAGGAAGCCCGCTATTTTCAGCTGCGCCGCCAGCGCGTCGGCTGGGCCCAGAAACGAGAGGTGCCGATACTCTTGAGGCAGCTGGACCTTTAGGAGATTGACCACATCGCGTGACACAACGAACCCTACGACCGCAGACGCCAAAACCGCGACCACGATGACGATCAGACGACGGCGCAACTCCTCAAGGTGCTCGATGAGACTCATTGTCGCGTCGGTATCGGTCATGTGGGGATCACCTAGGACGCCGCGGTCAGGAAAGGGACGCAAGCGAGCCTAATGGCGCACGCGGTCTTTATCAGATTGCGCCCATCGACGCTCGTTACGTGACGCGGGTTCCATGGAGCCTACACGGATCCTTGCGATGAACGCACCATCCTCACTCTAGCAGTCGGGACCGAGCAGGACGGAGGCGGCGCCGTGAGCGACCTACCGACTCGTTGGCCTCTGGACGAGTAACCCATACGCTCCAGGCGCCCGATGCCCGCCGCTGTCAACGGGCCGCGGCCCGGGTCCAAGACCTAGGTGTTGTTCCTGAGGTTAGTGAGACATGGACGCATCAGGACCGATGAGGTGGTTAGCGTCCGGTCATGGACCAACTCAACGGCATCATCGCGCCGACAGACACCGTCGACTGCAGCGACACACGTACCAGGAGGGACCGGATTTCCTGTTTCTCGCGACCCGCGGTGGGCGACCGCCAGCGTCGCAGCGCGTCGCGATCTGAGCGTGGTGCGCCTTAGAGCGCGCTGCGTGCGGGTGGCACGCGAGCAGGGCATCGCCGCTGCCGTGGCGCTCGGCGTGAGCCGTGCGAGCCTGCACCGCTGGCGGCAACGTCACGCCGTCGGATCCTCGCCTCGCGGTCAGGGGAGCCGAGATCTACATAGAGCAAATGCGGCTTGGCGGCCGCAACGCCGATGCAGAGGTCCGACTCCGTCTATATGAGCCACGCCAGTTCTGTGCGGTCACGACCGCAGCCGCCGATACGCCTCCTGCGCGCGCTCATCGGCCGCCGAGGCGCCGTAGCGGGAGAGCATGTCGCGACTCTTCCAGGCGGCCAGGCGCATGAGATCGCCCTCGGTGCCGCCGTCAGAGAGCCATTGGTGGGCGAAGGTATGGCGGAACAGGTGCGGGTGCAGCTTGGGCATGCCTGCCAGCGCGCCGCGGCGGCGGAGGACCTGGGCCAGGCCGGTATCGGTCAGGCGGCCTTTCTTGCCGAGCCAGAGCCAGAGGCTGTCGGCGTCGAAGTGCAGTTTGCGGACGCGGAGGTATCGGTCCAGGGCGCGGCTGGTCTGGCGGTCGAAGGGTCAGGCGCGCGGGCGGCGGCCTTTGCCCAGCACCAGCGCCACCTCGTGGTCGAAGTCGGATTCCGCGCCGCCCTGGACTGCGACGTCATCTTCTCGTGCGTCGATAGACCCTGGCCACGTGCTGCGCTCAACCTGATTGCTCTTGCGCACCTAATTCCAGTGATCGACGGCGGCATCGCGGTCCGTTCGCGAGGGGGCCGCTCATTGATTGGAGCCGACTGGCGTGCGCATGTCGCCGCACCCGGGCGACGTTGCCTCGAGTGCACGACGTCCTCGACGCGCAGGCCGACGCACTCGCCGCGCTCGTCCTCGTCCCAGCGCAGCTCTGCCCAGGCTTCGGCCATAGCCACGTCGTCAAAATCAACGGGGGCGAGGTCCGGGTCGAAGGCGTCGGCTTCGGGATCGAGCGCTTCCGAAGACCGCATGAGCCTGACCAGAAATCGCTCAGCGCCTTGGACGAGGGCGCGGTCCTCAGTCCAGTAGCCGAACTCCAAGTTACGGCGCGACGAGCGAGTGAAGTTCGCTGACGATATCCAGAGCCGGCAAGGCGTGAATCCGATGACATCCTCGACGTGGCCCAGCGGGCCCTCGTCGTGCCACCAGAGATGACCGAGGAGTGCCAGCTTGGCGTGAACAATCGGCGGAAAGGAGCCAAGCCGCCGGTAACCCAGTGTCCGAATCGTGGGTACAACTGCAGTGTCCATCGGTGTGTACGGCCCGACGATCGCTGGCTCGCCGTCGACTTTCAGTGCGAGCCCCCTCAGGTCTGCGAAGGCTCGAATCGGCCTCCCCAGGCGTGCGCTCGTTGAGCGCACGCAGGGGCTCTAACTTGACGGCCGCCCGCCCACGACGAGCGGCATGGCGATCGACTACCGGATCCGCTACGCGTTCGCCGTGACGCCACCCGCCGAGCTCATCGCCTACGGCGGCGCGGCCGACGTCCTCTCGAACCTCCTCTTGGAGATCGACCCCGAGCATCCCGCGCTCTGGGAGTTCGCGACCTTCCTCGGAACGCTCGGCGCTCCTTGAGCTGCTCGTTCCGCCAGGGCGGTGGCTGACCGAGCCAGCGGCATCGAGCGGATGGTTGACGGGTCGCGTTCGTCGTCGAGGAGTCGGCGCGCTAGGCGGTTGGGTGAGGGGAGGACACCGAGGTGGCGGCATCCGAGTCCGCGGAGCGCGCAGTAGCCGTAGGGGCGTCGGCTTCCGATCGGAAACCTCTTGCAGGGCGGCCAAACTTCCTGATAGGATCGTTACAGGAGTTGTAACGATGGACTCAGAACCTATGAAGCGGACGCTCTCCCCACGGCTGGCGGACGTCGTGGCCGAGCTCGAGCTGCGTCAAGCACAGACCGTCTCCATCGAGGACGTTGCCAGGTATCTGGGGACCGATCCGGCTTCGTCTGCGACGCGGCGCATCATCGGCCGGCTCGTCGCACAGCGGTGGCTGGTAGCGCTTCCGACCCGGGGCCGCTACGAGTTCCTCCCCGCCAGCGGCGGGCCATTCTCCCGCAACGACCCGCTCGCGGGTCTTCGCGCCGCAATCGCTCAGCGGCCCAACCTTCGGGCTCAGATCGGGCTGTCGGCGGCGGCGTTCCTCCGCGGCCTCGCGGACCGCGCGCCGCGGCGCTATCAGCTTCTCGTCGCCGCGGCGCAGCCGCTCTCGGCGGCCTTCACACGCGAGTATAAGGTCCACCGCGTCGCACCGACGCGCCTCTTCGGCGCTGAGCCGATCCGCGAGGTCCCGGTGTCGACGGTGGAACGACTCGTCGTGGAGGCCGCGCTCTGGCCGGATCGCATCGGCGACCTTCGGTCGGCGGCGCATTGGCTGGGCGAAGCCGTACAGCGGGCCGACCATGGCCCGCTCCTGGAGATGTTGTCGGCGCTCGCCTCCGACCGGACCACCGCTCGAGCCGGCTACTTCGCCAAGGTGTTCGGCCGGCCCGACCTGGCGGGTGAGATCCGCGGTCTCGGGCGGTCGCCGGTCGCCGTTCCACTCTCGCCCTCAACGCGGACCGGGTCCGATACCCCGCGCGACGCCGAGTTCAATGTCCTCGACAACGTCGGGGTCGCCTCGCGCCGATGATCACGCTCGGCGGCGTCAACCAGATCTCGCGGTACTACGGCGGGAGGGCTTTCGACCAGGCGTTTCTCGAGCTCGCACAGGAGCACCTCCTCCTGTGGATGGTCCGCGAGGGGCTCTTCGCGAATGGTCCGGAGGACGTGGTCTTCAAGGGGGGAACGGCGCTCCGGAAGTTCCGGCTTGCCCTGCGCGGCCGCTTCTCGACCGACCTCGACTTCGCGATTGCCCGAGCGGAGTACGCGGAGCATGTGCTGCTCTCGCTCGACGAGGGCTTCGAGATCGAGGGCGTCTCGTTTTCGGTACCGCACGGAGCGATCGATTGGGGCGCTCTGAAGGCGCGCTGGATCGCGACGAACGATCTCGCGACCTCGGTCGAGTCGAAACTCGACTTCTCCCTGCGAGCGACGCTGCTGCCACCGGAGATCCCGACGAGCCGTGCTGCCATCCCTGGGGTCGTCCGCGACTTCCTCGGCTTCGACCCACCACTCGTCCCGCTGATGGCCCTCCCCGAGAACCTCGCGGAGAAGCTCGCGCGCTTCCGCCGCCTGATCTTTGCGCGCGACCTATACGACCTCTGGAAGCTCGGGTCCCTAATCCGCGACGAGATGGAACTGGTCCGGACGATCGTCGGGTTCAAGGTCTACTTCGACATCATCGAGGAGGGACAGGCAGGAACGCGACCATTCCGAGGCGGCGTTGAGTTCCAAGGTCGCCGAGCCGACGAGGTCGTCGACCCCGACGACCTCGGGCTCGTGATGGGGGAGCCGGCCTCGATCCCAGACATGCTCGCGGCCATTCACGGAGTCTTTGGAGCGATGGGCGCGCCCTCCGGTGCGGTCGACGAGCGCGTCGCACGCATCGACCCGACCGATGCCTACTGGGTCCGGCAGCAGTACGAGCGATTGCGTAAGGAGTTCCGAGCCCCGACGGCCGCGGGATGACCCCGGGCCGGCGCAGCTCGCGGTGGACCTCCGCCCAGTCCGGGACCGGCCGCTGATCGGGCGGCGGCGGCGCCTCTAAATGAACTCGATCCAGGACTCGAACTGAAGTACAACAAGTTCTATATCGGCCTTGCGAAGGATGGACGCCCAAACAATTTCGTCTCGTTCAGACCGCAAGAGGACTAGCTCCGAGTAGACATCAGACTCGAGCGGTCCGACGACACGCAGGCCCAACTCGACACCTCGGGACTTGACGTCATGGACTACGACGCCCGCTGGGGCCAGTACCGGATCCCTGAAGTAGCTGTCGGCGCCCACCCACAGCTCTGGCGGAATCGCCCGATCGCGATGCTGGTAGTACATGTACTCCCACCCGTTGAAGCCGATGAACGCGTAGTTGCCGAAGCGTGCCCAGTCGTCCCGGGATAGCGCGTCGGGCGTCGCGTACCCCGTGTTTACGACCCTGGCCAGGCTCTCGTTCTCGATCATCATCTCCATCGGCCGCTGCGCGAGCGACAAGGCGTTGTAGTGCGCCTGGCTGCGCAGCACTTTCGTGTTGTCGCGGATCTGAAACCCCAGGTACACGACCGACACGATGACCGCAATCGCGCCGGTAACCTCCGTGGTGCCCATGCCACCTACTCCAAACGTGATGACCCGATGATGACGGGGATGAGATACGAAATCCCATGCTCCAGCCGCGATTCCCCACCTTCGGCTGCTACTCTGACGGATACCGATACCCGCAGCCCAGCGGGGCACCCATGACCAACCAGTCGCAGACCCCTCCGAGCCTGTGGCGCGGCACGGTTGCGATGATCCTCTCGAACCGCATTCAGCTCGCCGATCTGCCGGTCGGTGCGCGTTGGCTTGCGCGGGTGGCGCTCGCACTTGCGGTCGTGATGGCCGTCCTGTTGGTGGCGACCCCGCTGAATCTCCGCCTGCCGGGCGGAGGCCTCGTGGTCCAGCGCTCTGACAATCCGACAATCAACCGTCTGGTCTTTGCCATCGTGATGATTGGCTTCGCAGCCGGGCTCGCGGCACTTGGCTATGCCGTCAGCGTGGGAGTTTTCCGTCGCTGGCGCCTGGTCGTCACTGGCATGGGACTGGCTGCGCTGGCGACGATACCCGCCGATGCGCTTGGCATCGGCCCTCCCTGGGCCATTCCGATCATGTTGCTGGGTCTGGCCAGCGGCTTCGCGCTGTTTGCCGCCCTCATCTTCGGGATTCCGCGAGCGAGGTGGATCCTTCCGGTCCTGGCGGGAATACCTCCATTGGTCGGCCTGGCCATGGTCGTGACGGCCGGGATGTTCGACCTGCCCACTGGCTACACCCCCGCCTTCTTCGAAACGTATGAGCTGACCCCGGTGATGACTCGTCTCGCGGCCACGGACGCAATGTTCATCGTCCTGGGACTGTGGGCGACGGTGGAATACGGCCGCGGTCTGGGGAAGGGGGCGGCCCAATCGGGTCAGATCACGGCGAGCCTGTGGCTCCTCCTGCCGGTGCTGCTCGGGATCAAGGCCGCCTGGCTCGTGCTGACTTCGCTCGGGTGGCTCCCAGGACCGCTCATCCCGGCTCGGACTGCCGGAGGCATTGTCTTCGGGGACGAGTCCTGGCTGAGCCTCGTGCAGGCAATCGCCTTCGGAGGCGTCATTGGGTTCTGGCTCCTCCGCAGCCGGACGCGCCCGGACCGCCAGGGGGTGCTTCCGGCCCTCCTGTTGGTTGCCGTTCCGCTTGTCGGTGCGTTCATCCTCCCGCAGCTCGGGCTGGCGATCGACGGGTTCATCTCCGACTTTGGGACAAGGCTGACACTGATTCCCCGCGATCCCCAACCAAAGCTGGACGACTTCGTGCTCTTACTCGACCGAAGCCAGGACGTGCTTCTCGCCGCTGCCCCGGCAATCGCCGCCTACTTCGCGGCGGCAGCCGGCCTGCTGTCGCTAGCGCGGCGCGGATGGAGGGGCGGCACCATCTTCCTGCTCGCATTTGCGGCGTGGACGATCGTGCCCTCCACGACGTGGCTCATCAGGGAGGGCTTCGGCATCACGACGCTCTTCGAAGGCCCCATGATCGGCGACGGCACCGAGGCGATCCTCGGCCAAGTCCACCCGATCACGCTCGACTTGGTGCTGACGGCCGTGGTCCTGGGGTTGAGCATCGCCTGGTGGGCGGGATGGCAGAAGCATGTGCGACCGCCGGAGCTGTTGGTCGTTCTCGTCCTGTCGACCCTCGTGGCCTACGGTGGCAGTGCCGCGGGCATCTTCGGGGTTGTCCTGTTCTGGGTCGGCCTGGGGTTCCCGATCCTCGCCCAGTTTGTCTTCGACGCGCGCGCGCTGAACGAGGAACGTCCAGGCCGCGACGGCCGAGTCCTCGCCGCTCTGGGCTTCGCACTGCTGGTCTCAGCCTCGACCATCCTGCTGATCGCACTCGAATTCGTCGGTCCTGATCATCCCGGGTTCGAGGCGTTCGCCAAACGACTCTTGCTTGTTCCGCTTGTGGTCGTGCTGGCAGGTGCGGCAATCTTTCGGCCGCCACCGCGACAGGCAGCCGCCTAGAAAATCACTGGCTGGCCATTCTAGGTGCGAAGCAGACCCTCAACCGACAGGTCTTCGTCCAGCTCCTCCCAGCGGATCCCAACCCCGCGTCCGATCAGCCGCCACTGCTGTCGTTGCTCGGGCGATCAGAGGCCAAGCATCGGAACCACGCGATGGGGACGCGCACGCTTCGGCCATCGTTCAGCGACACCGACAGGTGCGTCCGCCCAACCTGGACCTTTGTCGCACGGACCGAAGAGGGGCCGAAGAAGTCCTTGAGCTCCCGTTGGTGGGCCACCACGAGACGGCCGATGCGGGCAACCTCCACCCCATTGTATCCGGCGCTTTTCGCCAAGCTGACTGGCTCCAGAAGAAGAACCGATAGGGACCGGCGCGCAGCACGGTAGGCACGGACCGACCCTAGCGACAACCTCGTTACCACCCACTTACCGCTTGCCCGCGCTGCTACCCTCTCCCGAGGATCAGGCGCCCACCTGAGCCACACCTTGCGGGGGACCGATGACTGACTTCGCCACCAACGTCCTCTATTAGTGCGACAACCTCGACATCCTGCGTCGCTACCTGCCCGATGCCAGCGTCGACCTGGTCTACCTCGACCCGCCCTTCAACTCGAATCGCGACTACAACGTCATCTTCCGCGACGAGTCGGGCAACGCGACCGATGCCCAGCTGCTGGCCTTCGAGGACACCTGGCACTGGGGCCCATCGGCCGAGGCGACTGACTCCAGCGGTGGCGGTGCTAGGAGTAGGCCCCGCGAATCAACTGTCACTGGGCGTCGAGGGTTGCCGCGACGCTCATGAACCGATGACCGATGGTGTCATGCGTCGGTCCGGAGCGCGGGCGCAGTCCAGCATACCGGCAGCCCGCCTAGTGGCTGCTTTCCTAGCCTCAACGCGCCTAAGCAACCATGCACAGGCCAGCGTAAGGAGCAAAGAACGGCTTGGGATGTGGAGGTAGGACGAGCGTCACCCGCTGCCGCGCCCGGCTCATCGAAACGTAATGAACCCGCCTAAGTCGTCTCATGCCGTCAGGATCCCACTGATCCGAATCATCGGAAAGATGGACCAGCAGCACTTCGTCCATCTCCCGACCCTTCACTTGGTAGACGTTCATCAATGAAATGGGCGCTTTCGGCCATGTGATCTCGTCGACCCATGCCACGCTGCGCCGTGCCTGCGCAAGTCGCGTCACCGCGGCGGCGATGCTGCGGTCTACAGGGCGCCCGCGCAGGCCAAGCGTCTGGCCTCTGAAATCCCGAGTTCCAAGCTCCCACAGCTGACGAGGGCGGCCCCGGAACAGCCTCCGCCAAAACGATTCAGCCCGACCAAGGAACGCTTCCAACGGTTCGCCGGCGAGCGCGCGGAACGCATCTCGTTCGGCCTCGAGAAGTGTGATCAACCCCGGCTCAAGGAGCTCTCTGTCCCGCACGAGACCGAAGGCCAGCTCGGGGGGAGTTCCTCGGTAGCACGAGGTGACAAAGACTCCCAGGGCAATCAAGAACTCGTCCCAGTCCCCGTCGCCAACCACGAATCGTGCACACGCTGCAATTGCGAGCTGCGCCTCACCTGCTGCTCCGGACAGGCCGATGATCTCGTGCTCCATCTCCTCCGCGCGAAGACGTTCGGCGAAGTCGTTTACGCTCCTGTTGGTTGCGAGGAAAACTCCCAGCTGTGATGCGCCTCCGCGTTGCGCTTCGCGAATGAGGTCGACAAGGGCGTCGAACCCGTCTTCGGAGGCACTGTACTGAACGATGCGAAGTCGGTCGTTGCGGCACGCGTCCGCTATGGCGTCGCTGCCGTAGTCGCGCTCGCGGATCGCAGCTGCAGCGCGGGGAATTACGTTCGACGGGTCCCGGCGAGAGTCGTAGCCCAGGTCGTACACCGTCGCACCAGACGCTCGGTAGTCGGCGATGCGCCGTGCGATGGTTGGATCCGTCCAATCGAAGATCACCTGGTCGGCATCGGCCAGGCAGATCAGCTGAGTCTCCCCGGCCAGCTCCTCCAGCAGCGCGGCGGCTGGTGCCGTGGTGTCCTGAAACTCGTCGCAGATCACTGCCGCGTATCGCTCTCGATAGCTATTGGCCAGCCAGGGTGCATTGCGCAGGAGCTCCAGCGCTGCAGGCACGATGGCATCGAAGGTCAGCGCTCCAGGAGCAGCCAAGCCGAGCTTCTCTTCTTCTCGAGTCAGGATTGCCAGCGGTTCCAGCGAACCACCGGCGAACCGCCGAAAGCCGTTAAGCAAAGTCATCGCGAAAGCGTGGAACGTGGAAATCTCTATCCGCGTTCCGAGTTCGCCGGCGAGTGCGTCCGGTGCTCTTTTCGCTAGCTCGGTCGTCGCGGAACGCGAAAACGTTAGGAAGAGGACTCGCTTGGGCGGCGCCGGCGCTTGACCTTCGAGGATCCGGCGCGCCATGAGCAATGCCAAAGCAGTCTTGCCCGTTCCAGGTCCTCCCAATATCAGAACGCGCGGCTCATCTGCTTCGTATGCAGGGCGCTGCGACGGAGTCAGATCGCCAGGCGTTACCGTGCTCATAGTTCGACAAGGCCCGCCGAGCGAGCCACGACGATTTCCCGTACGCGGCCCAGCGCACTGACCGCCTTCGTTGGCAGATGCGCGTCGCCAAGCTCCCAAATGAAACTGGGATGCAGCGAGCCAGGTCGGTCATGAAGGGTCCTTGCAAGTGCGCGCCTCAGCCCAGTGCTCGGCAGCGCGTCCCAGTTGGTTGGGAGGGCGAGATCGCCGAAGGCGAGCTGTAGCTCACTGAAGACTCGGATCAGTTCAGTGTCCGCGACGCCATCGAGCAGGGCATCCTCTAGTGCCATGCGCGAGGGGAGGCGGACGACCACGTCAGCCCCTGCAAGGCAGTCCTGAACAACCGCGTCCGTCGCGGCCGGCGCTCCGGTGTCGTTATCGAGCAGGATGACCGTGAAGATCCCCAGCTCCCTCCCGGCGCGCGCCACTTTGACGGCCTCTCCGTCGCCCTGGGCCTCGACGAATGTGATCCCAGCCGCATCGAACGATCTGATGCGGCCCAGCGCAACCGCGCGCTCTGCGAGTGCGGAGTAAGCCATTCGATCGTGGTGCCCCTCAACGATGACGACGGCGCTTGAGTTGTATGCCTCGACGAGGGTCGACGTCAGGTACCTGGCGGAGATGCGCTCTCTGCGGCTTGCGGGACGCCGGCCGCGGGCCGCGCGACGAACACCACCCTCTCGGTAGAGTCGGACGATCTCTTCGGTGGCGAAGGCAGAGGCAACGCCAGGCGCATGCGTTGCCACGACTAACTGGCCAGCGGTCCGGCGTAGCTCCCCACAGAGGTGCCTTGCCAAGAACGGATCGAACTCCCCGCCGAAGTCGTCTATTGCGACGATTGCACCGCCCCCAGCGGCTGCCACCGCAAGGAGCGTCGCTGTGCGGAGGGCGGCCAGCAATGTGGCCCCCTGCCGCGCAGCGGGCAAGTGCTCAGGGGAGTCAAGCAACGTAATGGCCGCCGCGAGGGAGCGCAAAAGCCCGGATGGAGCGCCGCCGTCAGGGAGAAAGCGAACCAGTTCCATCGCGTCTGTGGCGTCGTCGAAGCGCCGCACAGCTCGCAGCGGCTCGAGAATCGCCTGAAGCGCTCCCGCAACGCGCGCCTGGGAGGAAAAGTCAGCCGCAGCAGCCTCTACAGCGGTCATGAAGCGGTCGACCGCTTCTCCGAAAGGCTCGCCGGTCTGGACGTCGATGAGGCGTCTCAGTTCTCCGCGTCCGGCAAGGTCCAGCGGTCGCGTGCTGAGCCCTCGTTGCCAAAAGAAGGAGATCAGAGATCGCTCGCTCGCACTCGCGCGAGGGAAACTGGAGCGAGCCGGATCAGCGAATTTCGGGTAGTACACCTTCTCGCTTGGTTGGCCATCCTCGATGGCCAATCGGTATCCAAAGCGCACGATCGACTCGTGTCTGTCCGCATCAGGTGCGGTTCCGGCCGGCAGGGCAGTAACAAGGCGCTCGTCGCGGCGGTCCCAAAACTCCAGGTGGTTGAAGAGCGCGCTCCGCACCTCATCCGCCAGATCGCCGACGGTCACTTCTACTACAGCCGGCAGACTGGGGTCGAATCCGTGGAGGTCGAGTTCGTTCCCCGGCCGACCACGGAGCGAATCTGGGTCTAGCGTGCGGATCAAGGCCTCGATGAGGTCCGACCTACCGGCGCCGGGCTCACCGACGAGCGCCGCATGAGCCCTTAGCGGCGTCTCAAACACCGCGAACCCGCGGAAGTTCTCGATCTTGATGTGGCGGATAGCTGCCATTGCTGCCTCGGACCGGGGTTGCGCTCGAAGGGGAGCCTAGCGGCCGATCAGACTCAGGTGCAATATCTCTAATCCCTCGTTGAGCGCGGACGACCTCCAGCGGCTGGCAACCGCGGGTTGGGAGCCAAGGTCGCGGGCGCGCTGCACGGAATGCTTGTGCAACGCTTATGGACATGCTAACGTTATCGCATATGCAAGCATCAAGGGCACGCACGTGAGTCCACAACTGCAACTCCTGCCGCCAGTGCAGCCCGAGCTAGGGCTGTATTTTCGGCCAGGCAGGAATGACCACGTCGTTCTTCAACAGCTGCTAGTGGAGGGACGAGCCCCCACGGGCCTCGTGTTCGAAGCGCGCCTCGGAATGCGTCACGAGGATCTTTGGCAGGCCGCGGTAGATGCCGGCGTGGACGCCGTCTTGGATACGAACTCCCAAGAGTTGTGGGCGCCGGCCGAAGTCCACCTGAGCGGGGTGAACGACATTCCATGGTCTTTCGCGGGGGCCGCTGGCGAGCCTCAACTCCGAGGCGATGTGGGCGACGTTCTGGTCGGAAGCATCGCCACCTACATCAAGGACCACGGCTTCACGGCCGTCCTCGTTCCGACGCACTACCTTCGGGGCCCAGAGGATTCGTATCTGGCGGTTGACATCTCCCTCGCGAAGCGCCTGCGACAACAGCTCGACTTGCGTGGTCTGGCTGACGCCCGGCTCTATTACCCGCTGGCCATGCCGGCCGCCGCACTCCGGGATTCGCACGCGCGAGAAGTCCTTGTAGACGCCCTCAAGGGTTTGGATCTGGACGCAATATGGCTGCGCCTTCATCCCTTTGGGACTAACTCATCTGGCCCAGTCGCCCTGCGCCGGTATGCGCTAATCGCTCACCACCTGCACCCACTGAATCTACCGCTTGTCGCGGAACGGACTGGGACGGTAGGCGTGGCGCTTCTCGCTATCAATGCAGTTAGCGGAATCGAATGTGGGGTGACCCTGGGCGAGCGATTCGATGCAGCTCGGTTGACTCGTCCGGGTGGGCGTGGAGAACCGTATTCGCACCCGCCACTGGTCTACCTCGAGGCAATCGGCCAGTTCGCTACGAGAGCTGAAGCTAGAGAGTTGCTGTCGAGGCGACGTATCAGGCCGGCCCTTGGATGCCCTGACCCCGGATGCTGCCGCGGCGGGCCAGACGATATGGTTCGCAATCCTCGACGGCATGGGGTGGTGCAGCGCATCCGAGAGGTGCGGGACGTCGCCGCGACGCCGCCACACCGACGGGCACGTGAGTACCTCGACTCGGTGCTCCGGAGAAGGACAGATGTCGCGATCCGCCTAGGTCCAGCGCATCCACTAATAGAGAAGGCTCGACACCGGCTCGATTCCTGGCACGGAACCCTCACGGCACTTCTTGACGAACGGGGTGCCTGGCCAGCGCCGCAGGCGGCGACTGGGCAGCGCGTTGGACGCCGCGTGCCCATGCGCCAGCCCCGATCACTATGAGCTCAGCGCCTAATGGTGGAGGACGGATGCCTACTGCACTTGCTGCACGACTTGATTCAATCCAGGGGAAAGGTGGGATCAACGCACGTGAGGTAGCCGATCTGCTGGGAGCCAGCCCTGCGGCAGTCTCGAGGTGGCGTCGCGGCAGAATGCCGGAGCAAGATCGTCTGCGGCTCTTGCTCGACCTCGATTGGCTGGTTCGCCAACTTGCCGACTTCTACGAGCCGGACGAGGCGCGGCTCTGGCTATTCGCTCGTCATCCGCTCCTCCAAGGTGATCGACCATTTGACCGGATCAAGCAAGGCCAGATGGAGGATGTACTGACGCTCATCGATCAGCTTGGATCCGGAGCGGTCGTCTAGCGTAGTGCGCGATGGAGTTCCGACCCGATCCCATAATCGCGGAGGCCCTTTGGAAGCTACCGACTACCTCCGTCCCGGACACGGTATGGAAACACACCTTCGTCCGCCAATCCCCGACAACCCCCAACGTGCGGGGCGCTAGGTGGAACCCGCGCGGCGTTCCTGCGATCTATTTGGCTACGGACCGGAAGACTGCTCTCGCTGAGGGCCGCTATCTCGCCGGACAGCAGCCTCAGGCGATCAAGAAGGATCGGCAGATTCACGCGCTGAGGATCGATGGCCTGAAGAACGTGCTCGATCTTCGCGACCGCCGGACCCTGCGAGCTCTCGGAGTGTCAGAGACCGAGCTGGAATCTCCGGACCATGGCGCATGCCAACTCATCGGCGGTACCGCCGAATGGGCCGGTTACGACGCCATGCTCGTTCCATCCGCCCGAGCTGAAGGCGCCAATCTCGTGGTCTTTGAGCGTAAGACTGGAGAGACATTCGAAATGAGCGTCATTGGATCGGAGGCCATTGAGCCAGACGAGGGCCGGACGGCGCCTGAATAGGTGGGTCCCCGCGGGCCCGAGCGCGACCTGACTGTGAGTTAGGACGTCAGGCGGTTCACCCGACGCCGGCAACCAGGTGTTCCGCCATGGACTCGACTGTTGGAAGCGACCTGAGTCGAAGTCAGATGGTCGCGTCGTTCGGAAGCCCGTCTCGAACGAAGATCTGCTTTTCTCGAGTGTCCCGTCGGCGCCCTACCTGCCGCGGCGGCGGCTCTCGCCACGCGAAGTTGCTAGGGGCAACCCCCCTTGTCCTAAAACCACTCGCATGAGTGATCTGCCGCGGCAGGGGCGCGGCACGGGAGGTATGGGCGGGACTGATCGCCTGTCAAGGCGACGGCATGACCTCGGTGCACTGCCTAGCTCCTCCCCGACCGAGCGATAGGGCGACCTCGTACACTCGGGCCGAGAGGGAGTCGCCCATGCCACCGGCCGGTCGCGCATTCGATTTGGGGCAGCGCAAGCGCGGGGAGATCATCGAGGTCACGCTGCGCGGCAGCGCCGCCAACGTCCTGCTGGTCGACTCAACCAACAAGCGCAACTTCGAAGCCGGCCGCCGAACGAGTTACACCGGCGGCTTAGTCAAGCGCTCCCCACACCGTATGGCGATCCCACGGTCTGGCCATTGGTACGTGCTGGTGACCATGGACGGGCTCCGCGGGAGGACGGACGCTGCGGTACGCGTCCTGCCTGGACCGCTGCCACCCGCCCGGCCCTCCTACGCCGGCTCAGCGCTGGGTCCGATCCGCCAGGCGGCCGATGAGTACGTCGAGGTGGCCGAAGAGGCGGCGCCTGACAGCAAGCCCTACGACGTCTTCATCTGTCACGCCCACGACGACAAGGACGAGGTGGTGCGGCCTCTAGCCCACGCGTTGCGCGATGAGAATTTGGCGGTCTGGTATGACGAATTCGAACTGAGCATCGGGGCCAACCTACGCCGCAAGATCGATGAGGGACTCGTCCGCTCCCGCTTCGGGGTAGTCGTCCTGTCGCCGGCGTTCTTCGGCAAGGGCTGGAAGCAGTACGAACTGGACGGGCTCGTCACCAAGGAGGTCGCCGGCGGCGCGCAGATGATCCTGCCGGTCTGGCACAACGTCGGTCAGGCAGACGTAATGGGCTACAGCCCCACCTTGGCGGGCAAGCTGGCACGCAGCACCGCCGAGTACAGCATCGAGCAGATCGCCTCCGAAATCGCTGAAGTGGCCCGCGCATAACCATTGTCGAAGTGGCGTTCATCGGCGAGATGGCCGTCGCACGTCCTCGATCAGAGCTAAGCGAAGTCACGAGGGACACGCCGCCTGGCTCTATTTCCCCGTAGCTGAGTCGGCCACCAAAGCTCGCCACGGGGCGATCCGCGCCGCGCATTCGGGTTCGTCGAACGCCTCAGGGATCGCGACTGCTTCGATCGCTTGGGTAGCGAACCGAAGGGCGGTCCGCCAGTGCGGGTCATCGAGGATGAAAGATGGATAACACAACGCCTCGACGGTCCCGCCGGACTCTGGATTGATGGCTTCACCGCGGCTCGTCACCGCCGCGGCGACGGCACTCATGGCAAGCATGGCTCTGGATCGCAGGTCTCCATCAACCGGCGGCCCCGGCCGTCGCTCGAGGTTCGGTGGCAGAGCACGGACACGTGCGGCGTCGAGCGTGGCAGCCTGATCGAGGACGGCTTCGACTGCTTGGCCATGCGGACCCCACATTCGCCAGCGGGGCAGCTTGGCCACCACCGTGTAGGCATCGCATACGGGCCATGCCGGCTTGCCGCCGCGGATCGCCCAGCGCGTCCCCTCAAGTGCTGTGACTTGCCAGATCGACTCTCCAGGTCGAACCATCACCCGCTCCGGACTTGGATGGAAGCTGAGCCCCTCGCGCTCCCAGCTCGGCACGATCCCCCACCGACCCGAATAGACGTTGCGCCGCTGGGACTCGTCTTCGACCCGCATCCCAATTGCCAGCTGGCGGGGCGGTGGCATCATCGCGCGGATGTCGAGCGCTTCATTCGGGCCGTCAAACAGGCCAGGCGCCTCAAGGCCCATCATCGCGTACGCCGATGACTGCACCCGGTCCGAAACGAAGTAGGCGCCGGCGGAGTCAGGCAACGGCGGCACGTTACGTCGCGGCAGCATTCGGATCATCAGAGCATCACGCTACGGCTGGCAGCGCTCCTCTGGCATGACCCAATGGTCCCCAACGGATGGGCTCGTGCCCGCGATCACCCAGTTTTGCTAGGCGTGCGCAGGCGTAGCCGCAGCCGCGCGACGATCTCTTCGGCAATTCCAGCTGCCGCTCGAGCGAGGGATGAGGTTGCAATTGCGGAGTCGGGCTCCAAGTGCAGCGGTCCCGAGGCTCGGCCCATGAATGGGTATGTCCACGAGGTCGGGCTAGTGCGCTCCGCCAGCGACTCGATCCTGCTCAACGCGATCCCGACTGCGACTGTATCGCTCGCGATGAGATCCAAGCTGGCAACGAGGCGGAGGTCATCGGCGATCATCGAGCGGAAGACGCCTTCGTCGTAGTCAGTAGCGCCGTGTTCGCTGGGGAGCTGCCGCCAGACGGTGACCGTACGGTCGACAGTGACGCGCAGGCCACGCTCGTCGTGAGCAGCTTGTCGGCCGAGCGCGACGGCGACCGCCCCCTCGTCGATGCTCCGTTCGAGCGGCTCGGACTCGCTGATCAACCCGTGCTCTCGAGCACTACGCGCAAGCCGGCCCGCCAGCGGTTCTAGGTCGATGGCTCGCAGCCGGGACGTCGGGCCGATCGGAACCACGTGCGTGTCGAGAACGACGCCGGTCGTACTGAGAAACGAGCTTCCCGCCTCGCGCCAAGGAACGATGACCGGGTCTGCTAGGGCCTGGGGGATCAACGGCTGCAGTAACGACCGGGCAGCCTCCAGTGCCGGCTTCAACTTCCCAAGCAGCTCCGGCACAGAGTCGAAAGAGTCTCGGAAGACGCCATACGCATACGCCTCGACTTCGGCGATGAAGTCTTGCTGACGCGGCTCCGGAGTACCGCCGCGTCGACGGAAGACGACGATCGGCTTGCCGAGAGTCCGGGCTACCTGCCATTCCTCGGCGGTCGGAGCAAGACCGGTGTCCGGCAAAGGCTCGCCATAGTGCTCGCCGAGGAGTAGCAGGTAGATGTCGGAGCTGCGTACCAGGTCCACGCACACCGCTCGTGAGGGCACAGATTGGGCGGGCTCATCCTCAAAGCGGACCGGCTCATGACCGAGTGCGGCGATCAGGGGCGCGGCCGCATCACGAGCATCATCCAGTCCTTGCCGAACCGAGCTAATCATCACGCGCAGCGTCACCCGGTCATCGTGCCACCTTCGCCCGTAGCATGAGCGACACGCCAGCTAGCCTTTTGACCGTTGCCAAGGCGATCGAGGTCGCGGCCGGCCCGGCCGAGGGTTCCCGCATCGCCGCGGTTGCCCTCCGCGAGGTGGCGAGCGTCTTGGCGGGCATCCAGTCTGCGACCGCGGAGCCGCCTGACACCGTCGAAGATCTCCACGTACAGGCCGCGGCGCTCCAAGCGGCGACTGAGCAGCTTGCCCGACTGAGCGCCGCCGTCGGGTACTGGAGCCCCCCTATGACTGCGAGTGCCTGGGAGCGCCTCTGGCCGACACTCCTCTCCGAGCACGCCTCAACCCGTACCCATGGGATGGTGAGCGAACTCGCCGCCTACCCGGCTAGCCTGGCCGCGTACGCCTTCGGGATTGGTGCCGTTGCGGCCGGTCGATACGAACGCGTCGCGACATTGCTCAGCACGCCGATACCGTCGGACAACCGACCTTGGCGACCGCTGATCGAGGTGGTGAGTCCTTACCTCCTGGGTGACCGTGGCGCGGTTCAGTTGCCCGGAGCGACGAGCCGCATCTGGCCATTCAGCGACCATGTGCACTCGGTGGCGCGCCCTTGGTTTGCCGACTTGGTGCCCGACGACGCTGACTTCGAGCGACAGTTCGACCGGTTCGAGACGCTGTCTGCCTTAGCGCGCTACTGGCTCGACGGGCCGCCACGCGCCGACGCGTGGGTCTACCTCGGTAGGTTGCGCCGACACGGCCGGTACCTTGACGACGCGACCGTCAACCTGCTCACTGAACCCGGCAGGCAGTCACCGGCGACTGAGCTGCTGCGAACGCTCGGTTGCCCAGAGGACGAAATGTCGACGACCCTAGAAGACTTCCACGCTGCGGCTCGAAAGGTGTTGGCGCAGGTCTTCTGAGCGTCGGGCACCAGGGGCGTCCTGGTGAGAACTGCACCTGAGCTGCGCGCCTGGGGCCAGATTGCCAGGGACAGTCAGACCAATCCACTCATGCGAGGCCGTGCCGGATCAGCTTCCCGATATAGGCGACCTGCTCCACCAGGACGGCGTTGTAGTCACGCGCCATCGCCTGAATCACCCCGCGGGTCAACGGGTCGAAGCGCTTGTATCGCAGTTCTCGGTCGTAATCGTTGTGCAGGTGTTCGACGTAGACCCAGAGCCGCCACGCTTCGGGAGGCTTGATCCAATTTTCGCCGCCATCGGGAAGCACCGGCTCGTCGGGGTCGACGACCTTGATGTCGCGAGGCTCCTGGGCAGCGGCATACGCCTTCCGTGCCTCACGGAAGCCTGCATCCCAGCCAGGCTTGCGGGCTCGCTTCAGCAGGAGCGCGTGCAGGCTAGGGATGTAAACGTCTTCGCCCCGAGAGTCGAACTTGCGTAAGTCGACCAGAGCGTCGCGAACCTGTGCGCGTGGAGGCTCGGTGATACGAACGCCGATCGGCCCACCGCCTCCGTGGATCGCGACCGTGCTTTTGATCCCGAGCACGCCCGATGCGGCGATCGAGTCGGCGAGACGCAAGGCGAGTTCAAGGCTCTCGTCGTCGGTTCGTCGTGGTGGGGTCCGCCCGGTCATGAAGACGATCCTAGCCACCGCTTCGAGCGGAAGCGCTCACACGCGAGCCGGGTGGGCCTCGCCCACTTCGGGAGCCGTGGTCATGGGCAAGAGGCCAATGTTGTCAAGACCCAGCGCGGCGCCGCTCGTCATCGGGGTCCTTCAGCCAAATTCGCCCCTCGCGACGAAGGAAGCGACCTCGATACGTGGCGTTTCCGACGCGGGCGCTCACTTGGCCGCCGCGTAATTCGTGGCCGCTCCTCGGTGGCTCGAATAGGTTGCGTTCGCGGATGCGGCCGGCAATGTCGTTGGCCGTCAGCGGTTCGTCCGCGTCCAGCAGCACCCGGATGATTGCATCATGTAGGCGCCGGGGTGCCTCTGACGCGCTCCCCCTCGGCCGGTCCAATCCTGTCTTCCCTCGCTGTCGGCGGCCGGCTGGCTGAGTCCGCCTCGGGGTTGGGCGCTGAGTCGCTACCTCGGTGGGCGAGTCTGGCACACGAGCGGACTCTGCCGGGTCGCGCTCGCCGGCCCTGGGCTGCGTGGCGGCGGACGACTGCAGCCGCTCCAAGAGCTGGTTAGTCCGTTCGCCAATTGCGATCAGGCGATCGAGGCGTTCGGCGATCGCATCCATCTCAGCTCTTGCAATTGGGTCAGACCCGCGTCCGAAACGCAGAAATGGCAACCTCATGAGTCAGCAGCATACGCGGGCGTTGGCCATCCGGCCCCTCGATAAACCGGACAGCCGACGACTGCCGCCAAGGAGTCCCACTGCTCCAGAAGTGCCGCGGCGTAGATCATCAGTTCAGAAGGAACCTGCCCGCCGAAACCAAGGTCCGGGATCCGCAGCCCTTCTACGGCCTCCCCGCCGGCAGGAAGCTTCCCGTAGAAACGATGGGTAGCGGCATTGCGCAACTTGCCGGCATGGCGGATTAGGGGTTGGTCGTACCAGGCACGAAGTGCCGCTGGGAATGGTTCGTCTGCTGGGTCCATTTCGAACAACCGCTTCGCGTCGCGTTTGCCGTGGAACCCAGCCACCTCATCCAGCGCGGAATACCCGGCGGCCAAAATGCCTTCGAAGTGGGCTTGGATCGGGATGGGAACCTCGCGCAACGCTTCAGGCGGAGTAGCTGCCATCCAGCGCCGGAGCTGGTCGAAGTGGTAATGCGCGATCTCGACCTTGCGACACGCGGCGTTCAGCATCTCCTCGGGGTCCCTTGTCGCCGATGAGCTTCGGAGTTGGTACACCCACGCGGGGCGGCGGCTTCCTGAGACCTGGACACCGATCACGACTCGCTCGTAATCGGGTGCCTCGTAGTCGTCGAGCCTCGCCAGCAAGTTGGCGGCATGGGGGCCCGGCAACAGCACCAACTCGCCAGGTATGTCGCGATCCCCGTCTTCGTCGAACTTAAGCACGCCGGATGGCGGAGCGGTAGCCCGGGCTACCGCGCCGCTGATCCGCTGGACCCCCGCCTCATCAAGGGCCGCGGACGCACCACTGCGGTGGAGCCGAAGGAGTCCATAGACGAACAGCGCCTCACCGTCGTCGCCAATGCTGACCGGCTCGGGTCGCGGTGACGTATCCGCGGAGATGTCCTCCATGGGAAGAGGCTAGCGCGTTCATGCGCCTCCGGGTCAAGGGCTGCGCTGCGTCAGCTGTTCTCCCCCGCCTGGAGGCCGACGCCTACGAGTTGAGCGTCCGCCATTAGGGCGGCGACAGCATCAGATCCCAGCGGGCTAAGGCACGCTGCCAGAGCTTCACGAGCGCTACGGCCAAGACCCATCTCCGGCGCACCGCTAATTTCGGCCACCGCCAACCAACGGCCGTCGAAGTTGCGCAGGCGCACGTCGACGTAGAAGTCGAGCTGCGACGCACCGATGCGGAAGTTCACGCTCATCAGCGTAGGTCGCACCGCTTACGGAGCGCTTACGGGTTCGGATATGTCCGAGGGTTGCTGCCGTCGCAACTGCCGATAGCGGGCGGTTAATCCTCGGGCCACCAGTCGCGGGTCAACGGAAGCTGACCGAGTTGGATGCGGATACTCCTCCACTTCGGCAGGTGCTCGTCGAGCAATGCCATGAATGGCGCGTCATGACGCCGATGGAGCAGGTGCAGCAACTCGTGGACGACCAGGTACTCGGCAGCTGACTTGGGCTTTTTTGCCAGCTCGCTGTTGAACCACAGTCGCCGGGTCGCCGGATTGCACGACGCCCACTTGGTCTTCATTCGCCGCACTCGCCAATCAGCCACCTCGACCCCGAGCTTCGGTTGCCACGCGGCAACCAGAGCCGGAATGAACTGCTTGAGCTGCTCTCGATACCAACCCTCCAGGATCTCGGCGCGCTTCTCGCGCGTGGCTCCCGACCGACACGTCAATTCAAGGTAGCGGCCCGCAATGCGGACCCTCGGACGGGCGGGCGCCTCAACCACACGAAGAAGGTAGCGGCGACCCAAGTAGTAGTGCGTTTCGCCGCTCACGAAGTCACGGCGTGACTCGCGGGCTTGTTCGCGGAAGCGGGCCTGCTGGCGACGGATCCATCCAAGCTTTCGCACCACGGCTACGCGGACCGCGTCAGCTGACAACCCCTCGGGCGCAGCCACCCGCACGCGGCCGTCCGGTGGGTAGACGCCGACGTGCAGGTTCTTGATGGGCTTCCGGACGACGTGAACCGGCAAACCGCGAACAGTCTCGAGTGCCGACTCAGTACTCATGCTGGGTAGTAACAAGTGTGAGCATGCGGTCGAGACGTTCGCCTTCGGACTCGGACGTCGCCTCATCGGCCCCGACCGCCGCTGGGGCGGCGAGCAAGGCCTCAGCGATAGCGATGCGGACGCGGCGTGTCTTCATGAGGTTGGCGCGCCAGCCATCCTGACGGCTGCGCTGGACCGCCGCGTCGACGGCAACCGCAAGTTCGGCATCGCCGCCAAGGTTGTCGTACAACGCCTGCTGCGCCGGGGTGTCGATCGCATCTGGGTACGCCGCCGTACTCGGTCCCGCTTGCGCCTCCTGGACGAGCTTGACGATCTGCTCGAGGTACTGCTCGTACTCGATCGCCTCGCGGCGGCGCTGTTCGATCAGGGCATCGAGGAGCTCGGACATCCGCTCGTAGTACTTCGGATTGATCGGGGACTCGTCGATGATCAGACGTCGGACGTTGTTCTCGATGGTCTCGGCCACCGCTTCTCGATCGGCTCGAATGCCGCCCGGGAGTTCTTCGACGAATGCTGGTCCTCGCTCGGCGATGAGCTGCATGAGGGATAGGTCGTCAAAGGCGCTGACCTGCTGACTCGGATCAGCCTGGATGTATGTATCGATCAGGTGGCGCATGGCGGGCTCGTACATCTTCATGTCGATGTAGTCGCCGCTGGCCAGCTTTACCTCGCCGCGGACCTTCTCGAAGTGGTCGACATCGGCCTTGATCTTGGCGGCCTCCTCGGTGGTGTAGCCAGCAGCTTCCAGTTCACTCGCGATGTCGGCGTAGGCCCGGATGAGGGAGGAGACGAGCTTGTATAGCGATAGCCGCTTCGGCTCGTTGTCTTTGAGCTGCTCTGCGTTGCCAGCTTCGGCTGCGCAGAAGTAGCGCATGTAGTCGGCGGACTCGCGGGGTAGTGCGACCGGCTCGCACAGCGCTCGGACCGCCTCCAGCTTCTCGTCGAGTCGCTCATGGGCCTTGGTCAGCCGATCCTCGAGCAGGCCGATGACGTCCTCGCGGTCGAAGGCATCAAAGGCTGCACCGGTGTAGTCCTTCACCGCACCCTCGAGGCTGCGGAACAAGTCCTTGTAGTCGACGATGTAGCCGTATTCCTTGTCGTCGGTGTCGAGGCGGTTCACGCGGCAGACCGCCTGGAACAGGCCGTGGTCACGCATCTGCTTGTCGATGTACAGGTAGGTTGCTGGCGGCGCGTCAAAGCCGGTGAGCAACATGTCCACCACGATCAGCAGCTTCATCTGACCGGGCTCGTGGAGGAATTTCTCCTTGACCTGCCTTTCGAACTCCTCCACCCGGTTCACCGCCATGTCGGCATCCTCATCGAACCAGTCCGCGAGCATGCGTCGGTAAATCTGGTACTGCTCGAGCCGCTCGGTTTCACCCTCCCCACTCTCCTCACCCTTGATCTGGGCGACGTTCGGCTCGTACGAAGTGACGATGGCGCACTTGCCGTGGAGCCCGGTTTTCTCGAACAACTCGTAGAACTTGCAGGCCTGATAGATGCTGCCAGCGACGAGAAGCGCATTGCCGCGCCCGCTGCTCAGGCGATCACGCACCTCCATGTCCATCAGAATGTCGCTCGAGATCTGCGCCAGCCGGGAGTGGCTAGACAGGACCTCCTGCATCGTGCCCCAGCGGCGTTTCAGTTGGGCCTTCGCGAGATCGGTCAGGCCGCGCGTCTTCGCCTCGAACCACTGGTCGACCCGCTCCGGTGATGCCAGCCGCTGCTCGATGTTGCGCGCCTCGTACCGGAGGTCGAGCACGACCCCGTCCGCGACGGCTTCGTCGTACTTGTACGGATGGATGATCGGGCCGAATACCTCGACACTGCGCTTCTTGTCCGCCTTGAGCAGCGGAGTGCCGGTAAAGCCGATAAAGGTGGCGCCCGGCAACAGCTCGTTCATCGCCTCATGGAGAACGTTGGACTGCGACCGATGGCATTCGTCGACGAACACGACAAGTTCGCCCTTGGGCTCGAAATCCGCGGGAAGCGCGCGCTTCAAGTCAGCGATGAAGTCGGCGACCTCGGCCTCGGTAGCGTCGCCCTCGCGGCCGTGAAACTTCTGGATCAAGGTGCAGATCAGCCATCTCTGGTCCTCATTGAGGACCTTCACCAAGTCGGAGCCGCTTGAGGTGCGGTGGATCTCTTCCTCGACGCCGAAGAAAACATCTTCGACCTGCTGATCGAGTTCGGTCCGATCGGTGACGATCAGCACTCGACCGTCACGGACGTTCGCGCGGATCCACTTCGCCAGCCACACCATGATCAGGCTCTTGCCTGAACCTTGGGTGTGCCAAATGATCCCGCCCTCGCGGCGCTGGACGAACTGCTGAGCGGCCCGGACGCCGAAGTACTGGTTGTGGCGTGCGATCTTCTTGGTGCCGGCGTCGAAGACGATGAAGTCGTGGATCATCTCCAACAGCCGGCCCTTCTCGCACAGCTGCAGAAGCGCGCGGTCCAGCGGACCCTCGACTGAGCTGGGCTCCTTCCAGCTCAGGTAGTACTTCTCTGGGGTCTGGATCACGCCGTAACGCAGGCCCTCGGTGTCGTTGCCGGCAATGACGAGCTGCACGGTCGAAAAGAAGGGCTGGATGAAGTCGCGCTTCTGGTTGTCGAGGTTCTGACGGATCCCTTCGGAGACCGAGACGACAGACCGCTTGAGCTCCAGGACCGCCACGGCGATACCGTTGATGTAGAGCACGACATCAGGGCGCTTGCCGTGCGCGCGCGCATCGGCGGCGCCGACAGTGACCTCCTCTGCCACGGCTAATTGGTTGCGCTCCGGATGCTCCCAGTCGATGAGGTGAACGGTTTGAGTCAGCTCGCCGACATCGGGCTTCACGTGAACGCCATAGCGAAGCAGCGAGTACACGTCGCGATTGCGGTCATACAGGCTGCGCGTGGCGTTGTCGGCCGCCCTGCGAAGCTGGTAGAGCGCTCGGGTGATGAGCTCTTCCTCGTAGCCCTGGTCCCGGAGGTATGGAACGAGAAGGCCCTCCTCAATGTTGCTGTTGTTCTCCCGCTCGGCCCAATCTCCGAGATAGTCGTAGCCAAGCAGCTCGGCCAGCAACCTCACTACCCGGTTCTGGGTGCGACGCTCGATCTGCCCGACGATGCTCACACGAGCACCCCGTCGCGTCCGGTGGAGCGGTCGTCCGCTGCCAAGCGTGTCTTTCCGGAGAGGAGCTGGTCCGCCATACCCTTTCGGATCAGCAGCGCCTTCCCTGCACGCTGCCGGAGTGCAAAGACGTCGGCATCCATTTCCGCCAATACGCCCGCGATGGCTCGCTGTTCATCCAATGGCGGGACCGCCACGAGCAAGCGACGGACGTCGCCACTGTTGATGGCCGGGTAATTCGACCCGCTTAATAGCGCGTCGATCTGGCGGGCGATGTCGTCGCCCATCATTTGATAGAAGATGAAGCGGGGGTCAGCACCGCCGGGTCGGCCCCGGATAACAGCAAACCCGGTCGAGCAGATCCACGGGCCGCCTCCGTCCTCGGTGAAGAGCAAGTGGGATTTCAAGTTTGGTCGAACCGTGCCCACGAGGACGTCATTCGGTCTCACGCGGCGGCGGGCACGCGATGGAGCTGAGGTGAACGCCTGTTTTGAGTGCCCTACGAGGCGCCCCCGATCAACGTCCTCGAGAGAGATGTAGCGAAAGTTGAAGTCGGGCGGCGTTCCAGACCCAAGGTTTTCTGGATCGACGTCCGCCAATTGCTGAATTGGGAGCGACTCCCACGGTTCGGCATACCCAGGCAAGCGACGCCTGCCGGTCAGGAGCTGCTGGGCGGTCGCTTCCCGGAGAGCGACCTTCTTCCTGATGATGTCTCCAAGCGCGCCTATCCAGCCCTGAGCATCGGACAGCGCGTAGGCGATGCGGCGCTGGTCCGCTGTGTGGTCCGGTACGAGCACCCGGAGTTGCTCCAGTCTTCGGCGCTGGATGCCGGTCGCCGTCGAACCGCTTGCGTTCTCGGCAAGGAGGCGTTGGAAGCGTTCGCCTTGGAGCGCAAAGTAGATGTACTCCGGCACCGCCGCCGACGCGTCAACTCGGAGCATCACCGTACGCTGACTCAGAATGTACCGCCGGTCGTCCGAGATGAGGGCAACGTTGCCAAGCGGAGCCTCCGTAGTCATGACGATGTCTCCGGCTCGGATATCTCCACGCGTCATCCAACGCCGGTAGAGCGCATCCGACCCGTAGTTGGTGCCTTCGCCAAGGTCGACAAGCCCACGCTTCACGTTCCGGGCCGACAGGGCCGGGATCCCGCCTCCACCCCACTCCATCCCGAGCTTCTTCGGCGTGCGCCCGCGATAGTCCATGATCATGGTCGTGAGCTCCGCAATGCTCCGCAGCCTCCAACCGTCCGGCACGCTCGATCCAGTGAGTCCGTTCATGTCGAGCTATCCCACCGCTCAAAGCCCATTGCCGCAAGGTGAGCCTGGACGCGCTCCTCCGCTTTGCTCGACCTCTCGTTCAGTTCAGACAAAGGCGTCGCGTAGCGGGTCGCCAAGTTGCCGACCCGTTTAGCGAGTAGATCCGAAACGTCGGCAACCGCCCCGATAACTTCAGCGCGAAGTTGAGCCATCCACTTCTCTGTGATGACAACGTCCTGCACGGCATCCAGGTCGAGTCGCTCGTAGCGCGCCGCAATTGCATCGTTGAGCGCCTTCTGCTTGGCTGCGAGGCTGACCTTTAGGTCTGCCTGCTTGCCCAAGAGCGCGTCGACTGCCTGCACCACCCTGTGTTCGTCGGGGTCGTACTCGTCGGTGCCCACTGTTGCGGCAACTTCACGGACCTGGTTGGCCACCAGTCGTTTTGAGAGCTTGCCCTTCGCGTCCATGGCGGCTTCGAGAAGCCCACCTTCGACAGAGTTCTCCTCCACCAACTCGTCGAGCTCGGCCTCGACCCCGAGCAGTTCAGCTGTGACCTCGTCGAGCTCCGCGCGCTCGGGCGCGAGGAAGCGAGAAACGAGATGGCCAGAAGGCAAGACATCTGATCTGTACTTCTGTCGGCCAATCACGAAGTCGGCTGCCCCTCCGTTGGTGGCTGTCCGTGGTCTAGCCGCCTCGATCCATCCAATTTGCGAGATCAGATATGCGTCGTCCTGCATCGTGCTCGACCAGTAGTCCATGAACCGCTGATAGATCTCGTATGCATCCAACAGCGGTGCGTCGGTGAACGCGCTTAGCAGGCTCTCGCTGAGGTCTTCGAGCAGGGCGCCAGGTCGATCTCCAGGCCCGAACGTGGTCAGGGTAGATCGCCTCGCAGCTTGCCAAACCGCGAACCGCTGGCCCGCCGCGGCGTCGAACGCCGCGAGGTCGTCGTGGCCAGATACGAACGACGCCGTATCCGACGCGGGCACACAGAGTTCGCTGTACTCGCCCTGACCCACCGATTGGAACAATTGGTTGCGGAGGCTAGGGAGGGCGTCCCAGTACGGCCCCAACGCGTCGATGTCCTGGTTAGGGATGCCACCCCGAAGATGCGCCTGAATGTCCTGCACGTCTTCAGGGGCACCGCCTTCGATGTAGCGAGGGAGGTTCAGGTTGTAGCCGTTGCTCTGGATCTCATCGAAGGGGACGTATCTCGAGTATCCAGCCGTGTTCAGTTGGCGCATAAAGACATCGACGATGCGATGAATGTCCTGGTCGCGCAGGCGGTTCTTGTTGCCGTCCTTCCGAAAGCCTCTCGAGGCGTCGATCATGAAGATGCCGCGTCTCGTTGCCGCTCCTTCTTTGTCCAGAACCAGGATGCAAGCGGGGATCCCGGTGCCGTAGAAGAGATTGGCGGGCAGGCCAATGATCCCCTTGATGAAGCCACGCCGGACGAGCTCCCGCCGGATAACCGCCTCGGCGTTGCCTCGGAAAAGGACGCCGTGCGGCAGGATGACTGTGCCCTTTCCGGTGCTCTTCAGGCTCGCGATGATGTGCAGAAGAAAGGCATAGTCGCCATTCTTTGCCGGCGGCAGCACGTAGGGCGCAGAGAAGCGGCCGAACTCGTCATTCGCCGGGTCGAACCCGTTGCGCCAGGCCTTGTTGGAGAACGGCGGATTGGCGACAACGAAGTCGAAGGTCTTGAGGCTGCCATCGCGGTTGCGGAACTGCGGATTGGCCAGCGTGCTGTAGCCGCCGGGCGTGATCTCCGCCGTTGGTGCGTCGTGCAGGATCATGTTCATCCGCGCCAATGCTGCCGTCGCTACGTCCATCTCCTGACCGTAGATGGCCATATCGAAACCGGTGGCGGAGAGCGCCTCGTCATGCGCCTTCAGTAGAAGCGACCCAGATCCGCACGTCGGGTCATAGACCGTCTGACCAGCCGAGCGGGCTGTGCCCATGCCGACGACCTTGGCAAGGATGCGCGACACCTCGGCCGGCGTATAGAACTGGCCCTTGCTCTTTCCTGACTCGGTGGCGAAGTGCCGCATCAGGTACTCATAGGCGTCGCCCAGCAGATCGTCGCCTTCGGCTCGGTTGCTGCGGAAGTCAAGGGCGGGGGTGTTGAAGATGCCGATCAGGTTGGACAGTCGATCGACCATCTCCTTGCCGCGGCCGAGCTTCTCAGGGTCGTTGAAGTCGGCGACATTGATCACGCCCGTGAGGTCGTTGGCTTCCGCGAGGCGGTGGATGATCTTGTTGATCTTCTCGCCGATGTCCTTGTCGCCGCGCAATGCCACCATGTCGCTGAAGCTGGCGCCGGCCGGAACGTCCAGCAGATAGTTCGACTGGCTTGCCGCCTTGTCCGACACGTACTTCACGAACAGCAGCACGAGGACGTAGTCCTTGTACTGCGATGCGTCCATGCCGCCACGCAGCTCGTCGCAGGACTTCCACAGCGACGCGTAGAGCTCGGACTTCTTCAGGGCCACCGGCTGACTCCACTCGGATTGATGGGACCAGCAACGATCGGCGGCGGGCCCCCGCTGTCAAGAACGTGAGGGTACCGGCCCGGAGTCCTCGTGCGCCAGCGGCCACGCGCTCGGGAGATCACGACTCCGAGGCTTCGGCTGGCGGCTCGTCATTGCCATCTCCTGGCCCGCTGCTGGCGGCAGCTTCCTGCTCAGCCTTTGCCTTCTCTGCACGCTGCTGGATGACGGCGTAGCCGAGAGTCAGGAGGGTCAAGACACACAGTGTCGCCGCGTTATGGACGTTGCCCGGATAAGCAAATGCGCCATGCGCGACGTTGTTCCGGATGTTCTGGCCATAGGGCTCGATGAACACGGCCTCGATGTTTAGAGCCAGATCCTCGCCGAGCGCGCCTCGGACTTCTGGCGCCTCGAGCAAAGCATTCATGCTCACCCAGCGCGTGCCCTCGTGCGGCGTATAACTCTGAGTCCGGGCTCCGACCTCGCTCGCCAGCACGCGTAGGGCGCGTTCGACCTGCGGAGCGAGGATGTGAAGCGCTGCCCAGACGTCGCCGGCCTCGTAGCGAACCAGCCCGGGGGCCGCCGCATCGGCTAGCGACTCATCGATGTTGGCCAGCACTGTCGTGAGGTTCGGCGCCGTCCAGGAGCCACGCTTGCGGAACTCGTCGAGCAGCAACTCAGAGATGCCCGCGGTCATGATCGCCCGTTTGCTGGCCCAGCGGATCTCGCGGGCGCGGGCGAAGTCCTCGGGGTAGCGAACTCGGTCCGGCTCCGGTTGTACCCGACCATCCGCTTCCAGCTGCGTGTGCGAGAACAGCGACGTGAATGTCCGCGCATCCTCAAGGTCGCGGCCTTCGCGGACGAGGCCCCACGACAGCCACAGGCCGAGTTCGAACGGAAGTTGCAGGAAGGCGAGAACGCTGGTCTCTCCCCCGAGGGCCTTGGCATCGGCGTCGCGTCGAACGTCATCGAGCGAGATAACTGTCGTACCCGTAGCGGTGAAAAGCTCCTCTTCCCTGATCTGCGCGCCTGCCTCCTCGTAGGCCTTGCGCAGCCGCTGGAGTGAGTCGGCATCACCTGCTTCTCCGTACCGGCTGATCGCCTCGCGCAGCCAGTGCTGGCGCACTAGACCAGTATGGTTGTCTGCTTCGGCTTCGCACAGTGCGCCCTCGGCTCTGAGGTGGCCGTTGGCGCTGTCGGTGTCGCTGAGGGTGCGGGCGAGCTTGACGCATGCCTGCAGCAGCTGCTGCTTACCCAACAGCTCGGGCGAGGCATCGACCGAGGCCGCCAGGTCCTCGCGTAGCTGCCGGCAGGCATCCGGTTCAAGCGACAACACACGGGTTGCGGCCTCAGTGAGACTCAGCACACCCAGCGTGCCATCGCGCTTCGCAAACTCGCGGACCATGCTTTCCACGGCCGCCCGGGTGGGTTCCATCTGTTGCCGGAGGTTGGTGGCAAGCCATACCGCGCGCAGCATCATGTCAACGGCCGCGACGTACTCCTCAGGCTCATCGAGGTTCGCGGCATGCGCGGCGGCGATGTAGGGCTCGATCGCGCGCGAACCCTGCGCCCCGTCGCGGAAGCGCAGCCACAGGAAATCGCGGTAGCGCGCTTGGGCGTCGACCCGAGTAGTCCGATCGGCACGTCGTTCGGCATAAAGGCGGAACGCCTCGGCGAAGGCGCCAACCTGTGGCGTCCCGTCCGTGCTCGATCCAGGCGGAACGAGGTTGCTTCCGAACTGCGCAGCGTCCTCTGGCGTGGCAATTTCCAGCTGGCACAGCAGCCCATCCGCGTCGACCAGAGCAGCCCAGTCGTTCGGCTTGCCTTCGCGCCCAATCGCTCGGAGCTGCGCGCCGAAGGCACGAAGAACGCCTGTGAACGTGGCTTCTGCCTCACCTGCGCGTCGGACAGCCTCGTCGACTGGCTGATCGATCTGCTGGTTCATCCCTTCCTCTCCGCGGGGGGCGCTTGTTCGAGCTAGCTCCCGACGCCAAACAACGTCAAGCCAACCCTCCGATTGAAGCGCCACATCGCAGTATCTATCGCGCTACTACACGTCTACTGTCGCAGTTGGTCGGAAAGTCCCATGGAGAATGCAGTCGGCCCTGGGTGACCATGGCGGCAAAGGGAGGTCTGTTGCCCATCACCAATGACCCGACCGGCGACTTCTATTGGCAGATACCCGCGACCGAACGTGGCCTGCTCAAGGAGCTGACTGGCGCCGAGGGCGCTCTTCTCGATGTCGTCGCCGAGCGCGACAAGGCGGAGGTCGCCCGATGGGCTGAGCGAGTCGCCGAGATCTGGGTCGCGCTGGGGGCGGGCCGCCCGGGCTGGATGGCTTCGCCGGTCGACGACACCGGCCTCGGTGCGGCGCTGCTGGCCGACCGCGGACCAGAGCTCGCGGTGCAATTCGGCAGCGGCTCGCGACCAACCTCGAAACGCTCGATCCCCTCGTCCAGCTTGAAGCCGAGTGGTGGTCCGGCCTGGCGCTGACGCGCGTGAACCTCCGGTTCCTCGAGCGTGACTGGCGGCCAATCGAAGCGTTCCCCAAGTCGGGCAACTACGTCGGGGCAAAGGCGCGCCACAACGTCACTACGCGTCAGCGCATCCTGACCGCACTCGCCAAGCGCGACCGAGCACGCCTCGAGCGCTCCCTGGCCGCTCTCGCCGAGTCTGCCGACGGCGAGCCGTGGCTCTTGGCCTGGGCGCTTTACCGCGAAGCCAAGAAGCTCCGCATCGGAGCGTCGGTCAGTTTGCTGGAGCGTAAGCCGCCCAAGGCTAGCTCTAGTTCCCAATCAGGTTGTTGACGGGTTGAGGGCCCGTATCCTTCGGCTGTTGGCGTCGAAACCAGAGCTGAAGGAGGGGCCCTCGTGCCACATGCTAACGCCTGCCTCACGCCGCGGGGCAGGCAGATCCTGGTCAGCCGCATCGCCGACGGCTGGTCGGTGAGCCGAGCGGCGCGTGCCGCCGGCATCAGCCGCCAGAGTGGCTCCAAGTGGTGGAACCGCTACCGGCGCGAGGGCCGCGACGGCCTCGTCGACCGCCGCAGCGTGGTGCGGCGCCAGGCGCGCGCCCATCCGCCTGAGCTGACTGAACGGCTATGCCGGATGCGACGTGAGCTGCGGGTCGGGCCGCACCGCCTGGCGTGGCAGACCGGCCTGAGCCGCTCGACGGTGTATGCCCTCCTGCGCCGCCACGGGCTGGGCCGTCTCGACCGCCTCGAGCCACGGCCCCCTATCGTCCGCTACGAGCGTGCCGCGCCCGGCGAGCTGCTGCACCTCGATACCAAGGCGCTGGGCCGCATCCGCCCCGGTGGCGGCCTGCCCAAGCCGCAGCGGACAGCCGGCTACAGTGCCGGACGAAGGCGAGGCATCGGTTGGAACCGGGTCCACGTGGCGATCGACGACCATTCGCGCATCGCCTATGTCGAGGAGCTGGCCGACGAGGCGCCAGTCACCACCGCCGCCTTCCTGGAGCGCGCGGTGACCTTCTACGCTGGCCAGGGCATCACCATCCAGCGCGTGCTGTCCGACAACGGTGGCTGCTACCGCTCCGGGCTGTTCGCGGCGGCCGCCGAGCGGCTGGGCATCGGCCTGCGCAAGACGCGCCCCTACCGCCCGCAGACCAATGGCAAAGCCGAGCGCTTCATCCGCACCCTGCTGAGCGAGTGGGCCTATGCCCGGCCCTTCCATGACACCGCGGCACGGGTCGCCAGCCTGCCGGCCTTCGTCGACTTCTACAATCGGTCCCGACCGCATTGGTCACTCAACGGTCAGCCGCCGATGAGTCGGGCTTCCGTCAACAACCTGAGTGGGAAGAACAGCTAGCTGGCGATGGCGCTCGAAATGAGCGCGTAGGCATAGCCTGCACTTCCACGGACCGGAAGCAATCGTGGCCGAGGTCGGCATGGTCATCCACGCATCCGCCCACCAAGCAAACCGTCGAGCTGCCCACGTTTGGGGGTTGAGGGTGGCCAGCATCGGCCAGGGCAGGGGTACGGGTAGGCGCGACCGCAGCAGCGATAAGCGCGGTTGAGGTCGGTTAGGGTGATGGCATGACGCTCGCCCAGCGGATTGTCGAGGCGCTCAAGACCGCGACGCTCGATGACGATCAACTAGCGACCCAGCTGGGCGTCGTACGCCAGCAGATCAACCAGACGGGGCGGGCCCTCGAGAAGCGGGGGGTCCTGTCGCGCGCCATCGGCCCCAGCGGCAAGATCGTCAACCGTCTCTCCGGATCATCGGCGGCACCGTTGCCCGTCGTGGCTCCGCTAGCGCCGAGGCGGTCGCCCCTCGCGAGCGACGCGTTAGCGGAGGATGAGGTCAAGACGGCCATCCGTGATCGCTTCGAGGCGCAGGGCTTCACAGTAGCGGTCGCCTGGGGCCGCGTGCGGGGTATCGACATCGAAGCTCGACGCGGTGACGAGCGATGGGCCATCGAGGCCAAAGGTGAGGCGCCGACGGATCAAATGGGAGGCAACTACTTTCTCAACGCTCTCGGCGAACTACTCCAGCGTATGTCTGATGACCGCGCTCATTACGCCATCGCGCTGCCGGAGAACCGTCGCAACCTCGGGCTAGTTGAGCGCTTCCCCGATCTCGCGCGCCGGCGGCTCGGCCTGACCGTCTTCTTCGTGCGGCGTGAAGAGGCGAGTTACGCGGTCCGCGAGTTGGGGCCGTCAGATGGCTGAGCTCCTTCTCCACGGCCGCCCGGTTCCCACCGTGTTCGATCTGCTCGGCCGAAACGAGAACGACATGACGTTCGCCCTGGCTTGGGGCATGGCGCAGAGCAATGGGTTCCTGCGGGATGTCGTGCGGTCAGTCACCGGCGGTGAGCTTTCGACGGACGATGCGGTCATCAACCTGCAGCGGCACGATGAGTTGGGCGGCTTCACCGATGTCGAGGTCTCGGTGCCAAGCCAGCTCCATCTGATCTTTGAGGCGAAGCGTGGTTGGAGCCTACCGAGCGACGCGCAGCTTCGCCTGTATGCCAAGCGACTCGATCAGTCGGAGGCTGCGGATCGACTCCTAATCGTCCTTACCCAGTGGGGCGTGGAGGCGTTCGTGGCCTCTCGCCTCGGGGACTGGGAACTCCCCTATCCTCGTGTCACTCTTGGCTGGGATCGACTCGTGGCGCTCGCAAAGGGGCGCGCCCGATCAGGTCCGCATGCCGAGCGGCGGCTTCTGCGAGAGCTGACGACCTACTTCGCTAGCGTGGCTGACATGCGGGACATTGACAGCAATCAGGCCTACGTCGTGTCGCTATCCAGAGGCTCAATCGAGGGCTGGCCGATGAGCCTGGTTTCAGTCGTCGAAGACCAACGGCGGTATTTCTTCCCGGTTGGGCGCGGTGGCTGGCCCAAGATCCCGCCGAACTACATGGCCTTTCGCTACGACGGTCGCTTGCAGTCGATCCATCACGTCGATGGCTACGACATCGTTACCGACATCGGTGAGCCCTTTCCTGGAGTGCCGCCCGCCGAAGGCGATCCTCATTACCTGCTCACTCTCGGTCCGCCGATCCGCCCTCCGACCGAGGTCCGAAACGGCCCCTCGATCATGCGGGCGATGCGCACGTGGATCGATATCGACCTCTTGCTAACGTCACCGACTATCACCGACGCGCTGAAGGCGACGCGCCAGCGCCGATCCGATGCCGATGGTGCCTGAGCGGCCGCGCTGGGAGGAGTTGCGCGAGGCCTTTGCCCGCTACTCAGCCGGGCGAGCCGAGCTGCTTGAGGCATTGGGGATCAAGGGTTCCAACCGGGATCCCCTAGCGGAGTTCAGTGAGCGGATCGTCGCGGCCCTTCTCGACGGCGAGCTAGCCACCAACCGGGTTCAACGTGGCTGGGATGTCATGGCCGCCGGCCGGCGAGTGCAGGTGAAGTACCTGGCCAACGCGAGCGACGAAGTGTGGGTGAACTAGCATCACGTGCAGGTCACCGCCGACATGGACGACTACGCCATCGTGTTCTTCGAGGGCCTCCTGCCCGTATCGGTAATTGTCTTCCCGACCGATCGCCTAGAGCCAATTGGCGCGGCACTCGGCAAGAAGCATCCGAACCAGACCACGACACTCCAGCTGACGAGGGTCAACTACCGTCAGATGATGAGCGAGCGAGACCGCTTCGGCCAGATGGGAGTCCGCACCTTCGACCTACGCCCGGTCACCTCTGGTTGACGCGTTGCTGACGGCAGCCGGCCGCCGGCCGGCGTAGGCTGCTGGCATGGCCGACCGCAAGCTGCCGGGCGACGAACTTGCTCAACTCGCACGCTCGGTTCAGCGTCACCAGGCGGACCTAGACAGTCTGCTCTCGGCTTCGCGCCTTGCCGATCAGGTGCTCGCGTCGGAAGCCTTCCTGCGAGGTGGTGTCAACCTCGACTCCTTGGTTGGCGGATGGCGAACCGAGCTGTTCGAGTTCCAGGATCTCGCGCGAGAGTCAGTTGCCGGCGCCATGGCAGCGACCGCAGCGAGTAGCAGTCTCGCTGCCCTCAGCGTCGCCCGACTGCCCCACATCGAAGTGCCGAACCTCGGGCGTGCCATATCCGAGTCCCTGTCGCAGTACGTCAGCGGCATCGGACGCGAGGCGGCGGCTTCCCTTGCCGCGGCGCTTCAGCCCACCGCCATGGCGGCCACTAGCGGTCTCCTCGCCCTCCTGGAGCGGCACGACGAGTTCGAGCGGAAGGCGGATGAAGCGCTCTTCGAGATGGGCTGGTGGTATCCACCCAGCGGAGATAGCCAGACCTTCAGCGAGATCGGGCGACTTGCCCTGGCTGGGAAAAAGGTGAAGGTCCGGCGGGCGATGGTCGAGCTCGGGCGCTCGCGGCAGATGCGGCGGATGCTCAACGACTGGACCGACCTCGAGCCCTTCCGCCGGCGGGGGCGCTTCCTCCGAGATGGGCTCCGTGACCACAGCGACGAGCGGTTCCGCGTGAGCATCCCGCTGCTGCTGGCGGTAATCGAGGGCATTGTCATTGACGTGTACGACCCAGGTTCCATCCTGACCAGTCCGAGACCCCTCATGCCCGACGTCGCCGCCTCGGACACGGTTGTGGGCCCAGCCGCGGCGGATGTCGTCACCATGCTCTGGTCAAAGCAGGACTTCAGCGCCGTCGCGACCGGCACCCGGCAGCTCAACCGCCATCTCATCATGCACGGGCGCTCGACCGGCTACGGCACCGGGGAGAACTCGACCAAGGTCCTCTTTGCCCTGGATCTGCTCGCTTGGCTGGTCGAGCGACGCCTAGCTGGCGAGCACTAGAGCCGCTGGTGCAAGATCACCGCATCGCGCCGACACCGCATCGCGCCGACACCGCTTCGCGCAGGAGTTGCCATCGCTATGCCGACGGCTGTGGTGCTTATCGTGGTGCTTATTGCACACATCGGTGCCACCTGCGGTATTCGGACGAGGTCGCTGGCGCGCCCGGAGCGCCTCAGCAATCGGTTTTCAAGACCGCTGAAGTCTTGCAGGTGGGGCCGGCTGACTCACAGTCAGCGGCGCTGCGGTCAGTTGAGAAGGATCTCGGCGTCGGAGTCACGGGTCCGGCCGAGTTGGAGAACCTCAGGAGCCAGGCCGAGTGGCGGGAACGCGAGCCGCCCTCGCGCGGCGCAAGGGTGCAACGCGAGCCCTAGCCGCTCCGGTGGACCGCTCTTCCGCCACAACAGCGAGGTGATGGCAGGTAGCAACTGCTCGCATCCAGTACTGACTGCGGCTGAGCCTGGCTCCGTCGGCGAGTTCCTCAATGAACCGGTCGCCCCAGCAGCACGCCGAACCGACGAACGGCGGGTGCATCCGAAGACGTTCCGCAAGGGCCCGGTAGTGGACAGGCACCTCATCATGGTCGAGCTCGTCCATCGGCCGGCCACGGGAGACATACATGAATTCGCCAGCCGTGTACCGAATGCTCGGGCGCATTTTGGGGACGGCACCCGGGGGCGGGGGGACCGGATGCTGCGCGGCGTAATCGGCGAAGCGCAGGCGCACAGCGAGATGCGCTTGGACCTTGTCAAAAAGTGCAACTTCGCGCCTCGCGATAGCGTTGAGCGAGTCGTCGGCAATCTCCTCCGCAAGCGAGTCAGGCACAGACGTTCCCGCGAGGATTACAGTCCTCCAACGCGCTGCCGACACCGCCTGAAGGGCAAGCCTCACTACTGAGGAAGGTTCATCCATGCCGGGGGGTATATAGCCCAGGTCGAGCATTAGGTCCAGTCGCTCGGGATCCACACCCAGCGTGGCGACTTCAACCCGTAGATCGTCGGCCAGCTGACGCGAGCCGTAAGCCAGCGCGGCATCCGCACGAACCAGAAGCGCAGCTCCGAGATCGTCGGAGGCAAACCTTCGAACTATGTCGGCCAAGTCCGGTCTGCCGAACGGATAGACGGGCAGAAATGCGAGGTTGGAGGCCACAGCAGCCTCATAGACGTCTTGCATGTATTCGCCACCCAATGGCGCGATGCGCCTGCGCCGCCGCGGTGTACCCACGGCATCCAAGTAGAGGGCTCGGTCGCCGGTCGCGGCTGCCAACCTTGCCAGCTCAGCAGCTGGCGCAACCCCTCCTTCGTCACCCCGCAGTTCCGGGGGCACGATCCTGAGCCATGGCGTTATCGCTTGCGCGGTTGCTGTCGCCGTTTGCTGCAGGGCGATCCTCTCGCCTCGCTTCACCAGCAGGATCGGAACGTACGCGTTCAGAGCGGTCGTGACTTCAGCGAACCGCCGCAGCATCCCTAGCTGCCTTGACATAGGAGGCATGAGGAGTATATGATAACCCCACGGGTTATCATGTCAAGAGGTCGGACACATTGACGTTTCATGGGGAGACCGCAAGCTTGCTAAGGACTGCACTACCGACCGATCAGGAGCGCGGCGGTTTGGTGCCAATCAATGGGCGGTACTCAAGCGGCGCCTGACCGTCTTGTACGCCGCTCCGACGTTGGCTGATGTCCGAGGCACACCTGGTCGTCTCCATCCGCTAGCCGCCAACCGCGCCGGCCAGTATGCCCTCGACCTCCGCGGGGCCACGCGCCTCATCATCGAACCGAACCATGACCCGCTGCCCGAGCATCAAGACGGCCGCGTCGATGAGTCACGTGTGACCGCAATCCGAGTAATCGAGGTCATTGACTACCATGACTGAGACGCTGAGATGGACCCCAGAGTGGCTCGTCGCTCCGGGCGAGGTCCTCGTGGAAGCGCTAGAGGAGCGCGGCATGTCTCAGGCCGAACTCGGTCGACGCATGGCTCGCCCGCTGAAGACCATTAGCGAGATCGCTACGGGTAAGGCTGCCATCACCCCCGAAACCGCCATCCAACTCGAGCGCACACTGGGGATCACGGCCGCAATGTGGCTTGGGCTCGAGGCGCGCTACCGTGAAGCTCAAGCAAGAGAACGCGAAGCGGTCGAGCTCGAGGAGCATGTCACCTGGCTCAAGAGGTTCCCGATGCGGGAGCTCCTCTCGCGTGGCATCGTTCGACGTGACTCATCTACTCCCCAACAGGCGGCTGAACTCCTCAGCTTCTTCGGTGTGAGCAATCCCTCGGGATGGGCTCAACACTGGGGTCAGATCGCAGCCAGCTATCGCATGAGCCGCCGAACCAGGGTGTCTCGATTTGCGGTTGCACTCTGGCTGCGTACCGCCGAAAGAGAAGCTGAGAGCCAGCCGATTCCCGCATTCGACCGGAATCGCCTGCGGGCCATCGCTCCGGCGCTCCGGTCCCTGTCGCGAGCGCTCGTACTCGGGTCCGCCGTCGATGAGGCCAAGGAAGTTCTGAAGTCAGCGGGCGCGGGACTTCTGCTGATTGAGGGGGTAACCGACGCGCCAGCAAGTGGCGCCGTTCGGTGGGTCAGAGGCAACCCATGGATCATCCTCACCCTCAGGCACAAGACCGACGATCAGTTGTGGTTCAGCCTGCTTCACGAAATCGGGCACCTGTTGGAAGGCATTCGTCGCCAGGAGGTCGCCGAGGAGCTACCTGTTGGAAAGCTCGCCGATCCAGCAGAGAAGGCTGCCGACGACTATGCCCGAGAGATTCTTCTGCCCGAGGCTGAACTCAAGGTTTGGCTGCGCAACCACTCAATCGACAGGCAGACGATTCGAGACCTCGCGGCAAGCCAAGGAGTCGCTCCCGGGATCGTTGTCGGCCGGCTCCAGCGCGACGGACTAATTGAGCCGGCCCGGTTCAACGATTTAAAGCGGAGTCTGGATCCCCGTGGTTAGGGACCGACACGCGCCGGGGAGGGAACGATCTGATCCGCAGTCAGGACCCCACTGGTTCAGACCGGAGGACGTTCGCCGTTGCACCGAGGGCTCTTGGGGTCTGAGCGGGAGGGCTCTTCAGGCGAGAATGGCACCCGCGCGAGGTGAGGTCATGACGACTCGTCGGGCGGGTGCTTCGTCTCGTCGGTCTCCGCGGGCATCGAGTGCTTTCCGCGTCGGGCGTCCATCTCTTCGAGTGTTGGGAAGAGGGGCATCGCCATCCGGTGGCGAACCGTGATTGGTCGGGGGCGCGGGACGTCTAGTTCCGCGAATCCAGGCTTTGATTCGACGTCCCGACCAGGTTCACGTGGTTCGCGGACGGCCTTCCGGATCCTTCGGGCTGCGGCTCCCCGGCGGCTCTCTCGGTCGGCCGGGGCCGACATTGGATCCTGACTCTCTTTCATCCGCCCGATCCTCATGGCGTCCTGCTCATCGACCTTACCCTGTTCTCGGAAAACGGATGCGCTGAGCGACCTCTCACGGCTGAAAGGACGTCCGAAGAGTGTGGTGCCGCGCGCGTAAACGACGATCCGATACACGCCAACTGCGGTGGCCGTGAAGTCCGCACTGAAGCGCCCACCCTCGACCTCCATGAACTTCACGGTCGTTTCTGTTCCGTTCGGCCACTCCACCTCCGACCAGACCGTTGCGCGGCCCTCCACCGGCGTGTCGTACTCGGACAGCGTGGCGCTGAGCCAGACATCCGAGCCGGGCTGGTGAGTCTTCTGGATCGCCTCGGCGAGGAAGTGCAGGTTCGAATTGGCGTGGATCTCGAGGCTGTAGGGCAGGGCCTGGCTTCCGAGTTCAGCGACAAGCGCTCGATCAGCATCCTTGGCCCGCTCGTTGAGGCGCAGCACGACATGCCATTCGCCCGCATGGCTCCCCTCTGGCGATCCCCCGAGCGCGGGGAGGGACAACCTGTAGAACGAGATGTGCGGGCGCTCCACGAACCTGACTGCGGGCTCGATTGTGCCTGTCGACGGGTCGACGATGACGCCGGCCGGAGTTTCGAGCGAGAACTCGATGTACTCCGGCGCCGGCGAGAGGAGCAGCACATCGACGCCGGCGTCGGCTTCGGTCAGCCAGAAGGGGATCCGGTGCTCGGCCCCGAAGACAAGCTGCCCGACCGGGTCGACGACGATCTGGGCATTGGTGAAGCCTGCCTGGATCTGCAAGAAGTACTTGGACAGCAAGAAACGCTCGCTCTGCCCGATTGCTCCGGTGACCAGAAGGGACCCGCCGTTCTGGTGCGTCAGGCTGTCGAGCGCATCCTCGCTGACGTTGCCGGCCGTTCCAAATCCGATCGCGAACGTGTCTGCGCCAATCGAACCGGCGGAGTCGACGGTCGCAATCGACGGCGGCGTGTTCTCGTTGCCGTCGGTCAGCACGAGCATCCCCAGCGCTCCGTACGTGCCGGCCGGCGTAGCGTCGAGCGTGTCCCGACCCTCGGCGACACCGCCCCCGATCGATGTCGCGCCCCGAGGATCGAGTGTCTTGGCCGGATCGGAGGTGGCGAGGATATCGGCGACCCGGTCTCTTCCCGTGCCGGCGACCGGCGGAAGCGGCCCGACGTCGGTCACGTCGAGCAACCGGTTCACCTCATGATCGAACCGTACGATCCCGATCCCGTCACCTTCCTGCATGACCTCCAGGAACACTCCAACGGCCTCACGGAGCTTGTCCACCTTGGCCTGGCCGTCGCCGGAGTCGTCGGACATACTCCCGGACCGGTCGAGAACCAGAGCGACCGCGGACGGCTGGCGAGGCACGCTGTTGGCCGATAGGTTCACACCCCAGGTCTCGGTCCAGACCGTCTCTCCGGCCGAATTGTGCGACGTGGCTCGGACGGTCAGGCTGCCAACGCTGATCGTCCCTGCGGCCGTCGAGTAGGAAATCCAGATCCGGCCCTTGGTAGGAGTCGGGTCATCACTGGTGGGAATGACGACAGACGTGCCGAGTGGGGTCCCCAGACCGGCCGATGGCCCGGCGATGATTTCCAGCGTGATTGCGTTGCACGGTCCGGGGACGACCTTCAGGACCACGGCCCGATAGGTCGTGACCGGCGTTCCGCCGATCCCCTCCTGGATATCCGTGAAGGCAACGCTGCTGGTCTTGGAGATGACCTCGGGCGGATCGTCGTCATACCAGTAGCCACCCGGTGTGATCGCGTGATGATTGATGAGCGATGCCGAGGTACGAGCTCCAGCCCACGGCGCGGTGGGGAACATCGCGTCGTTGAAGATCAGGTTGTCGCCGGCGTTGTGTCCCAATGGGGCGCCGGATGGCGGTAGGTACGCGTCAGCCGTCGGATGCTGGCGCTGCCACACGGCCCACAGACGATCGATGTTGCAGTGATGGAGCCAGAACACGGGATCGTTCGGTGAACTGGCAAGATACATCGTTCGAGCGAGCCACCTGTGGACCAGGTTGTGAAGCTGGTACTCGACCTGGATGCGAAGGCTGTCGCCGCCACCGCCCGATGCCATGTCGTCCCACGGGGCCGCGTCATACGCCGTCTGAGCAAGAGCGGTGACCTGGTCGCCAGGGATGCTGTTCAAGTTCTGAGCGTCGGCCCGCTCGCCGAACCGACGGCCCAGGAACGATGGATTACCGGGCGAGTCCTTGATCCTGATCGTCCAATTGCCGGCATCGAAGGCAAAGGCCCCGTCCATAACCCGCCCGTCGCTGGCGCGGCCGTTCGTGCCGAGGCCTGACAAAGGGTCCGCATCGAAGATCGGCGCTCCGGTGCCCCGGTAGAGGTTCCAGTCCCAGTAGGGGATCGAGACGGTCGAGTCGATCGTCTGAAGATTCGCCTCGAAATGACGCATCAGGTCCCGATGCCATGAGAAGAAGGCAGGAGCCATGTGGGCCCACGAGGGCATGACACTCATCGCCCGGAGATGGAGTGCGACGTAGTCGTCGTAGCGATGCATGTTGGAATCGCCGGGGAAGAGGACACTCGGCCATGCTGCGTCGTTCTTGAGCTTCAACAACGCGGCGATGAAGTTCTTCTTCTCCGCCGTCGTCAACCGCGCCCAGCTCTTGCGGCAGGTCATCGTGCGCCCTGTATCGCGGAGGGATCAGTGAGGCCACGATACCCCAGCCATCGAGTATTATCAATACTCTGCGGGGCCAGCGCGACACTCGATTTGCGAGGCTCCTCACTCGCTGCCCAACCAGGAAGAGTGCAGACCCTGCGGCCAGTTCGACGGGACTCTCGGGCGCAGAGCCCGGGGGTGCCTTGCAACAAAGGAGAGTAAGTGTGGCGGATTCGATTGAGGTGCGGTGTATCAACAAGACCGACCGCACGGATCCGCATGAGCGGATTAGCCACATCGGCGGGACCAACCCGAACGGAGCCGCCTGGAGGCTCACGGAGGCAGATGCGATTGCCGGCATCGAAAGTGACAAGTGGGCCTTCTCTGTAGATCGGCCAAAGGGCGACCGTGTTGCGGTGATTGTCGCCAGCCGGCTCGGGCGCAAGTACCTCAAGACCACAGCCGACGGGGATCAGCCCAACAACCTGCTCTTTCTGCCCGAATGCCCCTAGCTTTGAGGCGGCCTATTTGGAGTCGCGACGCCGGAATATCCGGTCGCTACACATACGCGCGGACCGAAGACTGTCGTGGGTCCGCATCCCACCAGAGTTCCGAAAGCACGCATTCACCGTGCACATCAGCCAATTCGAAGGCGATCGGGAGGTGGGGCGGGTGACCTGGCGGCTGGTGCCCACCCGCTGGTTAAAGGAGCGTGCCCGGGGGGACGGGCGACTGCGCATTCGCGTAGCACGCTGATAGCGGTATCGCTCCTGGCCGATCATGATTTTCCTGCCCGATTTCGAGGCTCGCCGAATGAGGAACCTCGAGCAGGTGCGTGCCGCCCGTGCTGCGGCGCCACAGACAATCAGATCGATCCGGCTCGGGCGCAGCCGGCGATTCGGCGCATTGAGAGCACACGCTGAGCACGAGGGTCGCCTTCACCTCAAAAGTGCCGAAAGCCCCCCTCTGCATTCGCGCGCACCCAGTAAGCCACGCCGCCTCGACCGGCTACGCCGTCCTTCGGTCCATCCATCGCAATGCAAGCCATAGACTGACGGTCAGTTGGTTAGTGCCGTCATTGCCTATCCGTACCCCTTCCCTATCACGATCAGTACCACGGCCGGCGGAGCTTTCGTCGTCACGCCGGCGCAGCGTCGTCGTCGAGAGCTCATCTCGCAGTTCGCCCCGCACCACTTTGGCTTGGCCACTTGGCTTCCAAGTGCGAACCGAAGCCGGGTTAGGCCTCTACGTCACCTCGATGCCGACGGCGCCCGCTCCGGTCATCCCCGGCTTGTTGGAGACGTGGTGGTCCCACGGATTCATGCGCGACCCACACAGCCAGCGGCGAGATGACAACCTAACCAGGCTATCCGCGAGACTTAAGCGCCATTGCCTCCCGATACAGCACAACCGCCTCGGCAGGCTTCCCGAGCCTGTCGAGCAGCTCGGCCCATTCTGAGAGCAATGGCCGCAGGCGCCCTGCAAACCTGAGATCGCGGTACCCCTGAGCGGCAAGGCGAAACTCATCTAGGGCGTGGTCTGGACGTCCCTCGGCCGCAAGCACCCGCGCCCGAGTGTAGTGAATGGCCGCCGATGCCTCCGGGTTTCGCCCGCCGTCGGCATCGGCGGCTGCCTCAGCCAACTTCTGAAGAGCTGCTTCGTGGTTCCCTTCGGCGAGTGCGATCTGGGCCTCAGTGTCGAGTACGTGCGGCAGAAACGTCGCTTCGGGCATGACATCGGCATGCTCGCGGGCTTGGGCGGCGAATGCATGTGCTCGTTCCAGGTGACCTAAGTGAAGCATCGCGAGGGAGAGGGTGTTCTCCATTGACGCGATCTCCTGCCTCGCGTGAAGGACCTGGAATAGCACGAGCGCCTGGCTCCCAGCCTGTAGTGAGGCCTCGTCGTCACCTACGTCCCCATAGCTTCGCGATAGATTCATCAACAGGGTAGCTCGCCGCCCGTCGTCCAAGTCGGAGACACGGCCACGCGCCTCTTCGAGATAGGCCAGGGCGCGCTGGGGCTCTCCTTCCCAATTCTCGACATTGGCCAAGGCGACGAGCAGGCGGAAGCGGAAGTCGGGCAAGACCTCCATGCCCTCACGGACGCGCTCGAGCAGCGTCTTCAGGATGGTTCGCGCTTCGCCTGAGTTGTCGGCCAGATAGTGGGCGTAGGCCAGCCAGTACCCGGCGTACGCGGCGTCCGCGGCTCGTTGCAGCCGCTCGAATCGTGCAGCCGACTCTGCCGCAGGGGCCACCGCCTCGGCGCCCCGCCGTAGCCGACAGAGGCTCTCGGCTATCCCACGCAGAATCTCGGCCCGAGCTCGGTCAGGTACCGCCGAATCGAGCAGGCTTTGATATTCACCAAGCGCTCCGGCGTAATCGCCTGAGGCCAGGCGCAAGTCTGCCCCCAGCCGATCCGCTCTGCCGGGCTCGGCGGGGAGAAACGCCCCGATCGGAACACCGAGGCGCTCCCCGAAGTAGTGCAGCGCGGCCATGGACGGCTTGGTCAGTGCGTTTTCCAGCGCGCTGACGTATGCCGGGGTGTAGCGCGGTTGCGCCAACTCCCGCTGAGTGAGCTTGGCCGCCGTTCGCAGCCGCCTCACGTTCTCCCCGATGGCCTTCGCCAAGGGGCGGTTGTCGACAACGTTCAAGACCCGCGGCTTGCGACGGGTTGCTGTTGGTTCCATGCGACCGACTATACCGCACCACGCCTATTCGTCCGTCCAAGTCTTTCTTGTGGATGATATTAATACTTGACAGCCACCTATCCGTCCTCCACGCTTCTTGAGGGTGGTCGCCAGATCGACTCCCCGATCGAGGGCCGGGCCATGAGGCGCGCCGGGAAGGAGCACGCCCTTGGCTACCTGGGTCCGGAAGGTCCGTCCCCTCATCTTCGCGTTGTCCATTGCGGTCCTCACGGCGCTCGCCACGACGGCCAGCGTCCTGGCGAACAGCGACAAGGGCAGTTGGCCATAGGCCGACTGCACAGCCCCTGAACACGGCAACCAACTAGCAGCGGCGCGCGGTCCGGCCCTCACCGAAGCGCGGCTGCTTGGATCCGTACGATTTTGCTGCTAGGGTCGCACGCGCCGGCTACGCGACCGACCCGTCATACACGAAGGTGTTACACGGGGTCATGCGAGCGAGCGTTGGAGGCGGCGGGCTTCAAGTAGGAAGTGGGGTGGAAGCCGCTGTTGCCGAACCTGCGGTTGGATGCTCGAACCTTGGACCTTATGCGGCCCACTCTACCCGGTTCCCGACCTTGACCCGCCATTGATCCCAAACGCATCGACCGCGGATTCTGACCTCGACGGTCAGGTGTGTCCTCGGCCGACGTTGTTGCGGATAGAGCCAAGCCGGATCGTGCGCCCTCAGCAACTACCGTCAGTCCCCCTTCTCCAGGAAGCCCTATCCAATTGATCGGCCGGCCGCTCACCCATGCTGCTCAAGCGCACGCGAGGCCGCATTACGGTTCTGAAGATCGCTTTCGAGCCCTCGTCGGTATGGGCGGGACACTGACCTCTTGAAATGCCTTTCCGGCGCGCAGGTCGGCGTGCAGCTCGACATACGGCACGCGATCTGCGAGTAGGTTCGTTGAGCGCAGTGTCATGCTCGTGTCGAGGGCGGCAACCAGGGTCTCCCTCGGCACAGCCGTTGCCGGCGACTTGCCGTGAACACCAGGCTTCGTCGAGAGGAGAGCCCACCTCGGGTCCGACTTCGACCGCGGCTTCCAGAGATTAAACAACGTGCGTGGGGTGGCGTTGCGACTTCCGTGGTGGCCGACCTTGTACACGTCCACCTCACGTAGCAGCGCTCGGTTTCGCGTTCGCTTGAGGGCGTATTCCCAGTTCTCGATCTGGGCATCGCCGCCGAACAGCAGCCGGATCCTCTTGCCACTCGCATCCACGTCGAAGAGGAGGATGACGCTCGTGTTGTTGAGCACCCCATCCAGGATCCGAACGATTCGATAGAGCGAGTTGAGCTGCTGCCGGCCCATGCGGTCTGTCAGCCAGCGCACAGGCCCAACTGGACCGAAGGCTCCGGCTGAATCAGGGGCATCGGTTTCCGCCGGATCCGGCGCCACCCCGGAGACATCATCGTGTGCACCTGCATGCGCCGCCGACTCGGTGGACGCGGGCAAACCCCGTTTGCCATGCGCAGGCCCGATGAGATCCGTGCGGGTAAGGTTGCCCAGCAGTTGGTTGTAGATCATCCAGAACTCGTCCGGATCGCTTTCTCGCTGGCTCTTGACCGCTTCGTGTTGGTCCACGGTCGGCGGCCCAAGAACTCGAGTGCGGATGCCCGGGACGACGGATTCGATCCCCGACCGCATCCCGTAATGCAAATAGGCGGGCTTGCCCGCGTCGCCCCAGGCCTTGAGCTGGTTGACGGCGTCCTCGTTCTTGAGTTGGTCCTCGGCGAGGCCCGAGGCCTCGGCTGCGAGTGAATTGGGTGGCGACTTCCTGATCTTTTCGAAAAGCCCTGTGGTGAAGGTCTCAGCCGATCCGAGTGTCCTCATGAACCTTCGGGACTTGGGTCCGATGGCAACCTCCGTATCCCGAGCGTTTCCCCTGGTGGCCGATGGCGCAATGCCTGTTCCTGCTGCCGCGGGACCGCGCGCGCCTCGATCGAGGTCAGGATCCTCGGTCCACGATCGGATGACGAGCTTTGGGTATCCCGGGTCGACCAGCAGCTTGGCGATCTGCTTGTCGCCAAATGCTGAGAGATGGTCGCGGTGGCGATGGGTCACAACGATGACGTCGATCTTGCCCTGCGCATGGTCGCGAATGAGTTTTGCGATCTGGTTGAGGGACGAGAGCCTGCCGCCCATGCTGGTGCTCCCGAAATCAATCAGGACGTGGCGCTCCTTACGGCCGTCGTCAAGGGCCTGCCCATACTCGAAGCTGAGAAGGAAGCAGTCCCCGAATCCCACCTGGTACATGCGTATGCGGAGTCCAATCGGTTTGGCGCTGGCCATCGCTACCACTCCTCCGCAAGGTTGGGTGACTGGTGGTGGAATTCAGCAAAGCGTTGGCCGAGCGGCACGCCGAGCGAAAAGCCAAGCCGCCCCTTCGTATCCCACAGCCCTCGGTCGACGAGGTACTGGAGCCGTCGCTGCTGCCGCGACCAGTCATCCAGCCGCTTGAACCGCTGGTATTTCACTGCGCCGAACTCATCGAAGATGATCGTCCCGCCGCCCCACAGCTTGAGCTTCGTCTTGTCGGGGATGATTTCGGTCGATGGGAGGGTGAACGGCGGATCTCCGGGCTTGGTTGGCTGAGCAAGCTTGTCGAGATCAGCCCGACTGAGGATCAGCTCTTGGACGTAATCCACGACGGTCTCCGAGACGACGAACCCTCGCGGGCCGGTCCGCACCGCAGGCCGAACGTTCTCGACGTGCAGGTAGTAGGCCGGGTCGATCCCCAGAAATCGCGCATGGTCCCAAATGAACCGGAAGGTCTCATCCGGATCGGACCGAAGTGAGGCGTAGCTGAAGTCTCGGTAGGTAGGCCACCCGGTGGGCGGTGCGACCCAGTCGGGGGCACCCTGAACCTCGATCCCGAATGACCTGAAACCCTCTTTCAGCGCCTCCACGTAGCCGTACTCGTCGTCGGGGTTCACCTCGTGCTCGGAGGCCACGATCGCCGTCAGAAAATCGGCAAGCTCGAATTCCACGGGCGGGCAGTAGTCGATCGCCCGGATCACCATGTTCAGCAGATGTTTCGCGGCCGTGGCGCCCTCTTCTGACGCTCGCCCGCGATCGATCGTGCCGGCGCCGACAATCGGAATAAGGCGATTGGTCCACATGTGGAGATACGTCCGGATGACCGCCGCGACAAGGATCTCCCCGCGGCGGTGGGGCTCCGCCCATTCAGGATTGCGCAGGTCCTTCCAGGCGGTCGTGGGCTCCTGATCGATCGAGCGCCGCAGGCCGTCGCCGCGATTGAGGTGCAGCGCATTGCCGAACTGCCTGCCGATGGTGAACAGGACCGACGAGCGAAGTCCGTCGAACGTCAGCCGGTCGGCGCGCACCCGAGCCTGACCGGGATCGCCGAGCACGGCCTGGATCGATTCCCGCGCCGACAGGATGGAGAGCAGCGCAACGAGGTCCGCGAATCCCTCGTGGAACCCGGCCTGGTCAGGGAGGCCAGGCGTGTCGAATCGGCGCCTCAGGCCGTCGAGGATGGCGTGCGTCGTCTCGTGGGCGACGATGTCGTGAGCCAGGCAGGTCATGATGCGACCGGATGCCTGGCTGTTGAAATACCCGAATAGCAGGGCGCGATCATCGTCCGAGTAGTACGCATTGGCCTCGGCAAAGGCCCTCGGGACCAGGTATAGCTGCGAGCTTCCGAACGCCCACGGCACTGGGCGGCCCAGGGCCGTCTCAAAGAATCCGAGTGTCCTCGCCGCGATCGCGTACACGTTCTGGGCATGAAAGGCTGGATCGCGAAGGAGCGTCCTGTCGTCGGCCTTCGCGAATCGGTCCCGATAGTCCCAGCCGGCCGAGTCGCCGCGCATCGGCGCCAGCCTGGCCGGGCGATCAAGCGTGCGACGGCTCGCGTCGAAGCCAACGACGTGGAAGCGCGGGCCACGTGGACCAGGCTCAAGGCGGCTGGCCGGTACCTGGATGACCGCCCGCAGGATGGGCTGATCGCCATTCGTCGACGCCTGGTTAGTCACCAGCGGATCGCGCGCGATGATCGTCATTGGGAAGTAGCGCAGCCGTTCCTGCATCAAGTCACCTCGGGGCGTAGGGCACTGCGCGGATCTGGCAGTGGAGCAGCGAGCGTCGGCTTGAGCCAGGCGGAGGCGGCCAGTCCCATGGCCTCCCTGAGCCTGATGGTCACCGAGTCCCGCTGCTCGTCGCCCTGGAAATGGTAGTAAAGGGCGTGTGCGTAGGCCGGGATCCGGGCCTTCCAGCCGTTGGCCAGCAACGGCCGATCCAGGATTCCGTTGCCGAACAATGGGCCGAGCGGTCCACCGAACCAGTCGCCGAAGAAGCCGAAGTGGGCGGGGAACCACATGTTCGTCCAGCGCACCACCGCGAACGGTGCAGCGTGGTACAGCACGCGACGACCACGGTTGTTCCACGAGAACCAGAGCTTCTGTCCGTTCACGTTGTTTTTCTCCGACAACTCGTGCTGCGGTGGGCAGGTGGGTAGCTCCCGCAGCAACACTCGGTTGTCGAACTTCTTCCGATTCCGGGTATAGATCCGATCTGCCATGTACATCGGGCTACCGAAGCTGAGGAAGTCGGTGATCAGCCACGGATTGCCTTGTGCGCGCATTCCCAGCCATAGCCTCCGTTGGGTGTCCTGGTAGGCGGTCACATCCGATCCACGCGTCAAAGCCGATGCCGCCGCCTCAAGGTCCGCAAGGCCGCTGGGCTGGTCGCCCTGCTCCGGCTTGTCGACGTCCGGTCGGACAGGACCGGCATGCTGTTTGTCCATCTGGCCCCAGAGGTAGCTAATCGCGTCGTATGCGATGTACGAGCCAAGACTGTGGGCGATGATGACAATCCGCTGGTAGCGCCCGTCGGCATGTAGTCCCTGCAAGAGGTCGATGATTCCGGCCCGAATGTCGCGCCGCACCTCATATGAGCGCGGGGACGTGTCAAGGTAACGGATCACGTCGACGAAGCTCGAGGTCAGCCACGACGGCAGCCAGCGCGTCAGGACGTACGTGAGCAGAATCGCGCTCAGTCCACCTCCGACCACCGCTTTGAGGATGTCCACCAGGGTGATCTGGCCCAAATCCAAGGCAAGGTCCGGTCGAAGCGACAGGAACAGAAGGACGCTCGCGATCAACAGCGCCCAGAAGATAGCCCACAGGACACGGAGGCCTGCGGGTACGTACCACGGGGGCGCAAGCAGCATCCGGCGGAAGGCGGGCCAGAGGTCGTCTAGCCGGTTGTCCTGCATGAGGTGGGCCCAGTGGTATTCAAAAAACTCAGTCTGTGCCCGAATCTCGCCCGCATCGTTGTGAGCAGCAGGGGCGAGGTACCGACGCGACTCATACGAATCCACAACCTGGTCTGGTCGCGAATAGAAGAGGCGCTTGCCGCCTCGGTCGGCCCCGAGAGCGGCACCGATGAATTCGTTGAGGGTCTCCAGCGGGCGCTGCTCGCCCATGCCGTGGACGATAACGACGGCTTGCCGGAGATGCCGTTCCATCCCTCGGGTTCCTCCCCGCTAGACGCGACTGATTGGCGCCGGGCTCGGCGCATTCTCTCACCCGAATCAACCGCCCGGATGGGCGCTCGTCAGCGGAAAGACTCCGCCCGGTAGAGGTCGGCCGGCAAGTTGTGGTCGATCACGAAGCATTCGACAGCACAGCCGAATACCTCTCCGTCGTTGAATGAGGTCTCGACGCAATGCCGGAGGCAATCTCGGAGGTCGCCACCAACCTCCCAGGGGTTCGACCCACGTCGGCGCGTCTCCGCCTCTTGCTTTGGATCTTCTGGTGCCATCTTCCTGCCCTCATCTACAGCGCAAAACCCATTGATCAGTTCGGCAGCTCCTCCTGAGCCGTGGCCAGCGGCACGATCGCGGCGAGCGGTGCGCAACCCTTAGAACCATCCCGCTCGCTCCAGTGCCCTGGTTGGCGAAGAAGGTCAAGTATCATCAATCTTCGTAGCTGATGTCAAGAAGGTTGTGAGCCGCCCAAGGAGTCCGTGAGAATCGCATTCTCGCACCGACAGGGGCCACTTGCGCTGGCGACTATTATTTATCCCTTGGGGTCTGAGGCCCACCGCTGGCGGACCGAGACCGAAAGGGAGGGACCTCGCATGACGACAGCGGCACTCATCGGTTGGGCGATCGTCGGCTGGTGCGGCACGCCGTTTCCGAGGCACTGGCCGTGGCCACCACCACCCCCGCCCGACGGCGACCCGTGGATCATGAAGGTCATCGGCATCGTGGGCGGGATCGCCGGCGGCTGGGCCTTCGGTCAGCTCTTCGGAGCGGATCTCGATAACGCGGCTGGTCTCGCGCTCACGATGTTCGGCGCCTGGTCGGGCTCCAACATCCTAAACGATGCCTACGGCATGGTCCGGGGCGGACAGGCGCGCGGTTGATGGCCATGAGTCCCATGAAGAGAGGTTTGTCGATCGGCTTGGCCATAGGGATGGCCTTTCTGACTGGTTCTCCTGTTCAGGGAGCTCGGCCAACGGGGCCAACGGACATTACAGCCACCGCAGCGGGTGAGAAGATCGCATCCGATGCAGCGATGCGTTGGACGAACGCAGGAATTCCAACGTCCGCATCCGACGTCATCGTTCTGGACTTAGGCGCTGACGGTATGCTCGTCGCCCCGCGAAACGCCACAGGCCTTGCAGGAGGCGTCGAGCTGAGAGCAGATGGCAGTGTCATCACATCCGGGGCAGCATTGGCAGCGCCGGATGGCTCTGGCAGCGGGTCGTTGAACTCGAGCATGACCAATACCGAAGCTACTACCGCCGCTGTACCGACGTGGGGCTTCTGGAGCGGGAGTTGCTTCAGTCGGCTGAACACATCGGCGGGGTGGATGGACACCTGCACGTCGTTCTACAAGCTGTTCAATGATGTGGACGGGGGCTACGACTATTGGGACCTGCACCTCTATTCAAGCGCCTACGCCTACAACAACCTGGGCTACTACCTAACCCAGTCGTATGTGCGGAGCCTCAGGTCGGGCGGCGCAACTCAGTACTGGGTGGACTGGAGCCTCAAATCTGTTCACGACACCGGGTGTCAGCAAGACTCTCTCAGTGTCTCAGCACTCGGATTCGGCTTGGGCTTCGGCCATACGTTCTGTGAAAAGTGGAGCCCGTATAAGTATGCCGATGCCGGGCACATGAACGACACGTGGACAAAGGGGTTCTTCGCGCCGACGGGAATGCGAGAGAACGCGCTCACGGTGGTGGTGAAGGTTCCACAGGGAGGCATTCCGAGCTACTCCATCGGATACAGCTTCGGAACTGCGCACATCTGATGTCTCGCGGGCCAGTGCTATTGCTCGGAGCCCTCGGAGGGGTGCTTGTTACCTCTTGCTCGCTTCTCACATCTCACCCTGCGCCGGGAACGCGCATTCCGACCGGTGTTGAGGTAAGCGGGCTGCTCACCCAAGCAGTGGACCTTGTTCAGGGCGGTGACTTAGACGGGTTATGCGAGCTCGGAGGGGGCAATTGCCAGCGAATTCTGGAAGAGAACCGAGACGCGGTGCCGACCGACGCGCCAACGATCCTTGGTAGCTCGGTGCTTCATCCCGAGCAACACGGGGACGCGTGGAGCGTCGGCGGCCGGATCCTGGAGGTATGCGGCACAGACGGTCTAGGCGATCCTTACCGAACGGCCATGCTCTTCTTCTTCAACGAGAACGACCAGCTGCGTATAACGGAGCCGGTCTATTGGTCGAGGATGCGCATCGCGACTGGATCGATCGCCGAACCAAATATGCAGCAGGCAGGCGAAGGTTGCTAGCCTCCGAAGGAGACTCGTTCCCCAGATGGGGCAATTCCGTGCTCTGCAGTCTGAGCTGGACGCAATCTCGGTTCTACTACCTCTCTTGGGGTGCACAGCTAGCCGTGCCGTTCCCCGAAATTCATGCGACGAGCGGTTGCGAATGCGTCACAATGGAAGATGATCGTGCTCTACGCCTACCTCTACGTCCCAGGCGCGACGAACATGGACATATCCGTCAGCTTGACCGAATCAGCAGCGTGCACTCAGAGACCGCCATGCAGCGGGATAAACAGCACGGCCTCCGCCGGCTGGACGCAGCTCTACAACCGCCTTGAACAGTGACGGTCGTAGCGCCCAATCGCTTAATTGGGCGTCGGACATTCGGTACGGGTACTGAGATGAGGACGTCGATGTCTCGACACCGCTGGAGGTTCGGTGCGCGTGGGCGGGTGGCTCTGGTGGCTGCGGGCGTCGTGGCTGTCGTGTCGGTCGCGGTGGCCGTAGGCGCTGGTCCGCGTGATGGGTTGCCTCCTGCCAAACAAGCCGCTCTCGATCAGGCTGCCGCTGACCAAGCGAAAGGCCTCGCCAATCCGGCCCCCAAGCCAACGAGCGACTCCCCTCAAGTGATTCCGCTTGGTCCTCAGGCTCCGACGCCCCAATTCCCCGGCGTGCAGACGGTCAACCCCGGCGCGGGCGTAATCATTGAGTCAAGTGCGGCACCACCTGGGGAAAGAACGCGGTCTGGATCAACCTCTGGCAGGAGCAAGGGGAATCGCACGCAATAGGCGTGTACGCTGGGGGGGGTCGCCGATGATCCAACCCAGGGTCTCGTCGTGTGGGTTCGGAGCGGCCCAGCGCCGGAATTTTCCGACGTCGTGGGTCAAGAGATTCTGACCCCCCGGCGTGCAGGGCCCGTACACGTCGTGGCTGCTAACGGTGAGGTTCTTACACTGCTCGCGGCGGATGGAACCAGCTTCACTTTCGACGCGAGCACTGGCGTATTTCAATAAGTCCGAACGTTCGAGCACCTGGGTCCGCCCCCGCCCGGGAGTCGTCGATGGCTCACCTCCCGTCCCTGATTCACCGCCCGCTGGCAGGCTGGTTGGCTGTCCTGCTCGTTATCTTCGCAGCCTCTTGCGCCGCCGCACCATACCCAACAGCCACGTCCACCTTCACGGATAGTGTTGCGTCCCCCTCTCTCGCGCCAACCTTACCGCCGGCAGGCCGCATCGTCCGCACCATCCCCGTGACCGTGAATCTCCTCGGAGCTCTGAGTCTTGCGGAAGGCGATGGCAGCATCTGGGTGGCCGTGAGCGGCTTGCCAAGTGGTCGGGTACTGCGCATCGATGCTCAGTCCGGTCGCCAAATCGCTGAGATCCCAGTCGGTTGGGCTCCTGCGGGACTAACCGTCGTCGGGAATGAGGTCTGGGTCGCCGATACAATCGGTGACGGTTCGCAGGCCACAGCCAAACAGAACCTCGTCGAGGTCATCGATGCGCAACGCAACGCGGTCGTTCGCCACTATGAGGTTCCTGTACCCGAGGACCTTGCCCCGCTCGACGGGGCCGTATGGGTCGTTAGTGCCGACGGGAGTGACCACAGCACCATCCGACGCCTTGATGACGGAATTCTGTCTCGGTCATACACCCTCCCGGAACCTGGCGCGACGAGGCTCGTGGTGGCGAACCAGATACTGTGGGCCGCAACATGGTCGGGCTCTGACACGACGCACCTTTGGGGAATCGACGTGGCACGAGCCCAGATTCCGACGCCAATCTCGGTTGGGGGGAACGTCTCCGCTTTGGCGACTGACGGTTCAGATTTGTATCTCGCAGGATCGCCCGCGATCGGACTCGTCTCGGAGATCTCTCCGGTGAGCCAGGCACTGGTCGCAACGTCGCGATCGTTCGATGCATTACAGGCGATCAGCGCGACATCAACCGCGGTGTGGGTGGCCACAGGCTTGGGCGAGCTTTACGAGTTGTCCCATGGACATCTCACGGAGGTGGGTCGGTTAGCGAATCTCGGCGGCACTCCCTCACAGCTGCTCGTCAACGACCACGTTTGGATCATGACTGATGCTGGTCTAGTCGAGGTCCAGCCGACCCCCTAACCGCCCGCGAGCGGGCCGAGCGCCTCGGCCCGCTCTTTACGCGGAGACGTGGAACTTGGAGAGCGCCGGCCGACCAGGCCGAGCAGTCAGTCGACCCCCTCTCCCTATACCCCCGGTTGATTCACACTCCCCGCGAGTCACTTCGAGACCGCCATGCTACGAAGCGACTCCCACCAGCGCGGATGCGGGGTCCGCAGCCCTCGCCTGACGAGCGCGCAGTAGCCGACCGACAGCCCGGTCACCGCCGCCAACTTGCGCACCGGCACCCCTTGGATCAGCGGCAGGATTTCATGCCGAAAGCTGTCGGGATCTGACGGCTGCCTATGGGATCCATCCCAAGCCAGCGCCTCAACACGTCGTCGTCGCTGCACGATTCGCTGCTTCGCTCTAGCTTCGCGGCTCGCCGCGGGATCGCCGCCGATCGCCCGCAGGTCGGCACGAATCGCGCGAGCTGCAGCTAGGCCAGCGAAACTTGCCTTGAGTCTGACTTCAGTCCGGCAGCGATCGCACCATGAACGGCCCGCAGTAACCCCGACGCCGCAATTCCGACAGATCGGTTGTGCCACGCTCGGGTCCCGGCGCCCCACTGCACGTTTGGTCGCGTTCGGAATGGGTCCCGCCCGGCCGAGCGGTTCGCCTGGGTGAGCATGGTCGGCAGCTGACCGACCCGGGAACCCGGGCCGTCGGCGAAAGCCTGAGCGACGCGTTCAACGATAGGTGCCAAGAGGCGCGCCCAATGCGGTGCCGTTTCTGCCAGACGGTGAGTCAGCGGAGGCAGGACGCGACATACGCCCTGGCGAGTCTCGTAGAAGTCATCTGCGCGGAAGACCGACCTGCGCAGGAGCTCGAGAATGTAGGCGTCAACGTCGGGGCGTATCGCCTCCATCACGTTGAGCGTCAACGAATCGCGTGACTTCTGGTCGGCGTGCAGCACGCCGAGACCCGGGTCCAACCCGGCGGCAAGGCACGCCAAGCGAGCCTCGGCCTCGAGAATTGCATACAGATAGTTGAGCAGCGCGTGTGCGGGGGTCGCGGCGAGCCGCGCGTTGCCCGTCAGCGGCGATCGGCGGCGACCGACCGTCCGCCAGTGCTCGGGCGCATTCGAGGCATCGGCCCGGGTCCATGGCATCGGGACCGAGGCCCACGCGCTCCAGTAGCCGTTGGCGGCTGCCGCCTCAACGATCATCAGTCTTCAGGCGAGTTGGCTTACCTCGAGCTCCGGCAGCAGCCGCTCGATGGTTTCGACGACATCCGCACAATTAGACAGGTCGGTCGCCACGCGCGCCTGGCCAGAGAGCTTGCGGGTCAACAGATCGCGAGCGATCGAAAGCCCATGCCCTGTGCCCCAGGCCAGACTCTGGGCTCGTCGCAGGCGCGGGTCGTTCAGACCGAAGTTTCCTGAGGTGGCCAGGATCCGCCCATCGGGATCAAGGTGGATAAAGGGGACCCCGACGTCTGCCAGCCAACGCATTGCGTCGAGCGTCACGAAGCCGGTGTGCCCGAGCAGAACGAGTCGGCGGATGCCGTTCGTAGCACGACTGAATCGACTCTCTCAACGGAGCGGGCCGACGCCGTCGCAGACAACCAAGCGCCCGCGTTCGAGATGCACTCGAATCCCGTAGCCGTCCACTACGCAGACGCCGGACTTGCTGACGGTGATGGGGGTCGTTGTAGGCTGGGTTTGCATGGGAAGCTAACTCCTTCCTGTGCCACTCCCCCGAGCCGTTACCAGCGGCCGCGGGGGCTAATCTCGCTAGTTCGCCGGGCTCGATCCGATGACGTCGAGAACCGCGACCATCAGCACCCGCTCTTCGAGCGGGATGCCTCCCAGATCGACGTTTGCGTCCTTGGCATAGAGCGGCAGGATGTCGCGCGCCCAGGCATACCAGCCGCTGGTGCGAGCCACGACGGTTTCCTCGCCAGCAGTTTGCAGTAGGGCCGCTGTCTAATCACCCTAGCTCGGGCGGCGCCCTGGTTCGTGCAGGGCGGCCAAAGGGTCCCCTCCGTATTACATCTGCCCACCTAGAAGCGCAGCGATCGTCCGAGCACAAGGCCACAAGATGTAGTGGTGCACCTTCGAGGCGCTGACACCGAGGTTGTCGAACACTCGTAATTGTACAGAGGACGGCGGGATTCAAGTCAGGTCTGACCCACTCCATCTTCGCCCGCATGCGGCGAGCCTAGCACCGCCTAGCGGCCTTCCGACAAGGCTGCTGCGGCGGATGGAGGCAGTGGTACGCTCGCGGCACAAGGGTTGGGATGGCCGGTCCGCGGAGTGATTGGGGGAAGACGGAGGGAGCCAACTCGTGCGACTGGTTTCGTTGCGTCTCACGGGTTACCGCAGGTTCCTCGATGCACGCGTCTCGCTCGATGCGCCTGTCGTCGCAATCGTCGGGCCGAACCAGGCAGGCAAAAGCAGCCTCCTCAGTGCTCTTCGGGCCCTGGAGACCGATGATCCGATTTCCGAACGCGATCTCACTCGCAGCGCTCCGCCTGCGCCCGGCTCAGTGGTTATCGAGGCGCGATACCGACTGGACGCGGAAGCAATACAGGCTTTGGCGGACCACGGCATCAGCAAGCCGCCTCTCTTCCTCATCGAGCGGAAGAAGCACGAGGGTTCACTCGAGTACACAACTGAGCCGCCGTTAGTCAGGGATCGGGCCCTTCGTCTTCGGACGGTGCCCCGCTTACGGAAGGCCTCGCAAAGCCTTTGGGCCAAAGGTCTCGCGGCTATCGAAACGGCGCCTCGTCCTGAGACGCCTGAAGGCGTCTCGACCTCAACGCCGGCTGAAGCACGGATTTCTGAACTAGCCGTGGCGCTCGATTCAAAGGCGGAGAGCCTACCTACTTCGACGCTCGATCTAATCGATCAGGTCCGGGACCATCTGGCAGGCGGCGGAGGGAACTCCAAGCGCGAAGAGTTGAGGAACAGTCTTGCGGCGTTGTCACTGACTGAGCGCGAGCTGCACCCCAGTCGTGTCGCGACCAAGCTTCTCCAAGACCACGTCCCAAGTTATCTGGATTTCGGTAGCGGCGCCCGCATGCTCGAGCCTGAATACGATTTCGCGACTCTCGATCTAACTGAGCCTCCAGACGCACTCGTCAACCTCTGCTCGGTTGCCGGGCTGGACCTTGGTGCCCTGCAGGGAATTCTGTCTACCACAGACCCAGCCGAGACCGTGAATCTGCTAGACCCGGCCAATGCGACTCTCGCGTCGGTATTCGGTCAATTCTGGACGCGCGCCAAGTTCTCCTTGCGGCTTGAGCGGGATGGGAGTCGCCTCCACATCCTCACCGACCGGAAGCCGGGGAAATGGGCGTCAATAGCCGAATCCAGCGACGGAATGCGCGCCTTCGTTGCACTGATGGTATTTGCACATCAAAACCCATCAACTCCCCGACCAGTGCTGCTTGTCGACGAGGCGGAGACGCACCTCCACTACGAAGCTCAGGCCGACCTTGTACGCGTTTTTGAGTCGCAGGACGCGGCAGGGCAGGTGATCTATACGACGCATTCGGCGGGGTGCCTTCCCCAGGACTTGGGACGCGGAGTGAGGGTCGTGGGTCGGATTCCAGAGACGGACACAAGCGAGATTCGGTCATCGTTTTGGACACTTGGGCCCGGCTTCTCGCCGCTCGTCATTGCGATGGGAGCGAGCGCACTTGCCTTCACACCCACACGATTCGAGGTAATCGGAGAAGGAGGGTCGGAGACGTTGCTGCTGCCGACCCTTCTTCGCGAGGCGACAGGTCTAGAGAGGCTCGCCTTTCAGGTAGCTCCGGGTCTAGCGAATGCTTCGTTCGCCCAACTGAAGGAGTTGGGTCTGGAGGCTGCTCGGGTCGCCTATCTTGTCGACAGCGATCAGAGTGGGCGGGACAAGCGGGCTGCCTATCTCGCTGAGGGCATTCCCCCGAAGTTGGTCGTCTTCCTCGGGGCGTCTAGCACGAGCAACTTCGCTATTGAGGACTTCCTCGACGAAGAGGTGTACCTCGCCGCTGTGAACCTGGAGAGCGCCGGGCGCCACGACCCTGCATATGAGATCCCCTCAGGCCAACTCCCGCGACGGGGGCGTGCCAAATGGGTAAAGGCGCGGCATGCTGCGAAAAGACTCCCAACCCTGAGTAAGACTGAGGTGGCTGCCAGGGCTCTTGACATCGCAGTCGGGAGGCTGCTGTCGGACCCAACTCGTCACAAGACGCTTCGGGCGGTCCATGGGAAGCTGCTTGCTGCGTTGGGGGTTGATGAGACAACGTAGTCCGTTATACCTTCCTGAGGCATTCAGGCCTCACCCGCATGACGCGAGCCTAGTATCCGTCCGCCCCAACGTCGCGACCAGGGCCTCTATCTCACCCCGCAGCCGATCAGCTGACGGCCTGTCCGGGTTCGCGTCGTCTGAATGAGGTCCTCTCCTTTCTCCCTCGAAGATTGAGGCATGTCGCTCGTTGAGAAGCTCCACCCCCGGCCGTTCACGGCGATGAGTCCGAAGATGCGCCCCCGACTGCAGCGAGCTGTTCCACTAGGCATTCGCCCAAAACTGGCGCATTCCTTACACACTTCCTCACACATTAGGTCTTGATCTCCAGCCGCCACGGTCGTAGCGTAGCGGCATGCAACCGGTCGTCACAACCCGCGAACTCCGACGGGACATCCTGGATCTGGCAGAGCGCGCCGTGGCGGGCGAGGCCTTTGTGGTGATGCGGCATGGCCGTCCGGTCGCCCTGCTCCGCAAGGCCCGCCCTGAGGAGGATCTGCGTCGGGTGCCGATCGAAACGTTCCGGCGCCACATCGCCCGTTCGTTGCGCCAAGCGCAGCAGCGCCCCCATCTCATCACCTGGCACGGGCGTGACTCGGTCGTACTGGCTCCCGTGCCGTCCGAGCTCATGGAGCAGCAGCCGGATTCGGAGGAAGAACTGTGACCCTGCGCCGGGACATCCAAGCGCTCGGCATGCGAGAAGCCCGCGAGAAGTGGCGGTCGATTGTGACGCACGTGATCGATGGCCAGCCCATCCTGATCCTGCGCGACCTCCAGCCGTCAGCGGTCATGCTGCGCTTTGACGAGGTGCAGCGCTGGCGCCGCATCGAGGAGAGCCTTTCGGCGCTCCACGGCCTCGAGATCTACCCCGAGCTGGCGCGCAGCACGGCCGAGCTGGCGGCGCTCGTTCGCGGACACGAACGGGCGAGTGTCGCCGCCCTCCGCGGCCTGGCACGCCAGAGCCGCGACATTTTGGGTGCGCTGCGGACGATGGCGGTCAGCGATGTGCCACGTGGGTTCGCCGGCTTACTCGACGAGATCGAATCGGGACGGCTGATGACCATCGTCGTCAAGAAACAGCTGGCGGTGACGCTCGTCTCACCGCGCGAGTACGACCGCCTGCGAAGCCTGACGCTGGCAGCGACCTGGTTCCGGACCGCTGGCCTTGACCTGGAGACGGCCGAACCCGACCAGATCAGCGCTTGGGTACGTGACTTCCGGGAGCGACCGGCGGCGGCGGCCTCCGAAGCGACGGGGGCCTGAGGATCCGTCACATGACTCGTCACGTGCTGTCCGCGCACCGCCGGCTTCTGGCCAGCCTCGCAGGCGCTCTGCTGTGGCTGGTGGTCCTCGGGAGCCCTGCGTTCGGCGCCGACGTACCTCCCGGCGCGAAGGAGGCGCTGGCGCCGGTGATGCGCATGATTGGGACACTGGTGGCCATCGCCATCGGCCTGGGCATCGCCATGTGTGGCGCGGTCATCGTATGGGGCGGCATCGAGAAGACGATGGCCGGCGCCAACGCCGACGCCGAGCATCGAGCGCAGCGCCGGATTGCCAACGGCATCAGTGGCCTGCTGTGGATGATCGGCGCATCGGTCATTGTCGGGACCCTGACCGCCATCGCGGTCGCCTACGGCCTGATCGACAAGCCGTTCTGAGCCGGTCGATGCCATGGCCTTCGCCGCCCGACTCCGCGCCGCACTCCCGCTGCCCAAGGACGAGGGTGACGCTCATCCGCACCTCTCGCGGGTCGCGCTGCTCTTCCTGGTGCTGGCGCTGGGCGGCCTCGGACTCGCCGTCGTGGGCAGGACGCCCACCGCGCCGGAGCGGCCGACTCCGGCGCTCATCGGGACCGAGGCCGCCCGCTTGCCGCGCGGCGAGCTGCCGCTCATCGGCGATCCGATCCGCGACCTGACGATCTGGTACGCGCAGCGCGTCAGCGACGCCAACCGCGCGGCGGTCGAGAACCTCAAGGGGAACTTTCTGACGCCGATCGACCCGCTGACCGATCAGGCCACCACCGACCTGTACGGCAAGATGCTGGTCATCACCATCCCGCTGCTGACGCTCGGCGGGCTGATCCTGGGCTACCTGATCATGGTGGCGCGCACCAGCGGCGAATCGGCGTACGCGGTGCGCTCGGTCACGCCGCGTTTCGTGGTCGGGGCGGTGCTCTCGATCTGCGGCATCTTCGGCGTCAGCGTGCTGGCCCAGTTCGTGATCGCCACCGACCTGGCCATGGTCGGCGTCTCGGTCTCCCCCGCGCAGGTCGGCGGCGCCGAGCAGTGGCCGGCCGGCGGCGGCGTGTTCCTGGTGCTGCAGCGCGGCGGCTTCGACCCGCGCATCGGCGAGGGGCCGGCCAACTGGAACTCGGGCGCCTGGCTCAGCTCCGGCCTGCTGGCGGCGGTGCTGATGACCTTCCTGCAGATGATGAACGCGGTGCTCGGCGCGGTGGAGCGCCTGCTGGTGCTGCTCGGCCCGATCTGCCTGGCCGCCTACGCCCTGCCGGCCACCCAGCGCCTGGCCAACCTGTGGCTGAAGCTGCTGTCCGCGGTGCTGGCGGTGCGCTTCGGCTGGGCGATCGTGTTCATCCTGTTCAGCCTGCAGGTGCCGCCGCACCTCAACGACGCATGGGTGCCGCTGAGCGTGGGCGACACCAACGCGCTGATCGGGCTGGCGGTGGGTGCCGCGGCGCTGATGCTGGTCCTGCCGCCGATCCTGGTCAACCTGGTCCTCAACTCGCCCGGACCGCTGAGGGTCGAGCGGTGAACCGCGACGGGCTGGTCGAGGTGCCCGAGAACGCGCTGCTCGAGGAGCGCATCGCGTTGGGGCTGACCGCACCGCAGCTGGGGATCGTCACCGGCGCGGTGCTCTTCGGCGCCGCGTTCAACCTGCTGCCGCTGTGGGCGCCCCTCAAGGTCATGCTGATCCTGCTCATATCGGGCCCCGTCGCCCTGGCCGCGGTGTTGCCCGTCCGCGGCCAGCCCGCCTACCGCTGGCTGCTACGCGCGCTGCGCTACTGGCGCTCACCGAAGATCTGGCGGCCGATGGTGGTGACTGCCGTCACCGCTAATTCACCGGCAGAAGCAGCCAGTAAGCCGCCAGTAAGCCACGATGTGGACGATAGCGCGGAGGTAGCCACAACAGGCCAACCGCCAGACGTTAGGCAGGCGACCGCATCCTCACCTGCCGAGGAGCGAGGGGCTATGGACGGCGCGCCGGCCCGGCTGCGGCTGATCCGCCCGGACCAGTCCGGACCTGATCCGGACACGGCGGCTCTGAGGGAGGACCAGCAGCAGCGACCTCCCTCGGTCCCCTTCGTGCTCCTCGGCCCGCGCCTGGTGTGCTTCCTCTCCTTCGTCGGTGGCGTTGGCAAGACAACGCTGGCCGTCGAGACGGCGTCGTACGTCGCGGCGCACGCCCGCTATCGCACCCCCGAAGGCGAGACGCTTGGCGTCCGCGTCCTGCTCATCGACGCGGCGCGGCTCGCGGCAGCGGCTGGGCTGCGCCTGGGCCTTGACCCCGATGGCCTGTCGAAGGCGTGGACCTACCGCGACTGGGCGGATCCGCAGGCCGCGCTCGACGCCCGGGTGCAGAGCCGCCACCGCGTCGACGTGATCACGCTGCCACCCCATCCACAGCTCATGGGACGGGAGCGGCCGGTCGCCGAGGACGTCGGGGACGAGTTCCGCGCGCCCGAGGCAGAAGCGTTGCTCAACGCGGCTCGCGGCGCTGCTTACCAGTTGGTGGTGGTCGACCTCGGTGGTCTGCTGGAGGACGGCCACCGGGTCCTGCTCAAGGAGGCGGCCGTGATCGTGGGCGTGGTGCGCCCGACGCTCGAGTCGCTGCCCGACGTGCTGCGCCTCGCCAATCATCTTCGCGAGGTCGGCTTGGGGAGGAAGCTGGTGCTGGTCGCCAACCAATGCGAGGACGACACTGAGCTGCGCCGCTTTGCGCGCGAGGCTGACGTGCCCCTCATCGGCGCTGTTCCGCCAAGTCCGGCCTTCGTAGCGGCCGCAGACCGCCATGAACTCGCCTGGCGGGCCGATCCTCGACTCAGAGATGCGCTGCTGCCGATCGCGCGCACGGTGTGGCCGCTCGATTCGCTGGCGACGCAGCCGCGGGCCAATGGTTCCCTCGCCGGCTTGCTTCGGCGCGCGCTGAGCCGTGCCGGCAGGCACGACCGATGAGGCCCGCCGGCGCTGTCCTCAGCAAGGCCACGCTCGGCAAGGTACGCCGCATGCTTGTGGCGCGACTGTCCCCCGAGGTGCTCAACCCGTTCGCGCGGAGTCCCGAGCACGATGCGCTCCTGCGCAACACGCTCGCCGAGATCTGCGCGGACCCCGAACTCGACTTGGCTCCCAGCCCGGCAGTGTTGGCGGAGATCGAGGCCGAGATCTGCGGCCTCGGTGCGTTGCAGCCGCTGGTCGACGACCCCGAGGTGGCCGACATCCTAGTCAACGCGCCGGACGCCATCTTCGTCGAGCGCTCCGGGCGCCTCGAGCAGACCGCTGTGCGGCTGAGCGGCACACGCGAGCTGATCGACCTCGCGGAGCGCATCGCTGCGCTGGCCGGGAGGGAACTGTCGGTCGCCCATCCGGTGGTCGACGCGCGCATGCCGGACGGCTCGCGGGTCAACGCCGTGATCCCGCCGGTGGGCGGCCCGTACCTGTCGATCCGCAAGTTCAATCGCCTGCGGCTCGACCTCGTGCCGGGCGGCCACCATGGGCGCAGTTGGGTCGAGGCCGACGGCATGAGCGCCGAGCTGGCCGACTTCCTGATCGCCATGGTCCGCGCCCGCGCCAACCTCCTGGTGGCGGGCGAGACGGGCGCCGGCAAGACGACCCTGCTGCGCTCGCTGACCGACGCCTTCGCACCCGACGAGCGGGTTGGCGTGGTGGAGGACACCGCCGAGCTGGCGTTGGAGAACGCCAACCGCTTCAACCTCGAGACGCTGCACCCGACCGACCTGGCGCACGGTGAGGCGGACGCCCGCCTGCTCGATGTCGGCGATCTCGTCGCCAACGCGCTGCGCATGCGACCCGATCGGCTGATCGTGGGCGAGATCCGCCTGCCCAAGGAGGCCTTCTACACCCTCCAGGCGCTGCACACCGGGCACGACGGGTCGGCCACCACCATCCATGCCTCGTCGGCCGAGGACGCCCTGTTCCGCCTCGAGCTGCTGGCGCGGCAGTCGATGCGCGACCTCAGCGCGGCGGATCTGCGCACCTACATCGCCCGCGTCTTCGACCTGGTGGTGGTGCTGCGCCGACTGCGCAACGGCCGCCGCATCGTGCACCAGCTCGCCGCGCTCGACGGCCTCAGCGCCGCCGGCTACCGGCTCACCGACGTCTTCCGCGCCGTGCCCGACGGGGCCGACCAGCTGCGCTGGCTGCGCGACCCGGATTGGCGCCCGCCCGAGCGCCTGCGCGCCCGCATGGAGCTGGAGGGCGAGCGATGGACTTGAGGCTGATCGGCGCCTTCGCCACCGGCGTGGCGGTCTTCTGCCTGCTCATGGCGCTGCTGCCCAACGCGCAGCGGCCCAGCTTCGGGGTTCGCGATCAGCTGCGCGCCTGCTATCGGCACCGGCTCGCCGCGGCCCACGACGGGTTGGCCCAGGCGCGCCTCGAGGTTTCGCCGCGCAGCTTCCTGCTGCTCAGCATCGCCGCCCCGCTGCTGCTCGGGCTCAGCGGTCTGTTGCTGTCGCCGGCGATGAGCCTCATCGGCGTCCTGGCCGGGCTGTTCGTGCCGCGCTGGTACCTGCGTTGGCTGGTTGGCAACGAATCGCGCGCGGCCGACGACGACGCGCCACGCGTGCTGCGCGCCATGGTCCACCGCGCGGCGGCGCGCGGCACGTACCCCGAGC
>JACDEL010000041.1 GCA_013816405.1 Chloroflexota bacterium
GCGATCGTGATGCGCGCCCTCGAGCGCGATCCCGCCAAGCGGTACCCGGACGCCGGCGCCTTCGCGGAGGCGCTCCGCGTCTGGCAGCAGGACCCGGATGCCGCCAACGCGGTTGCCGCCGTCGCCATCCCCACCACGCCATCGGCCGGGGAGCCGACCGTCTACGTGCCGCCACGGGTCACCCTGCCGTCGGACCGCGCCGCGATCTCCGGCATGCCACTGAACGGCGTCGGCGGCTCGCGCGGCGCGCCGCCGGGCCGACCGATCCAGCGCTACCCCGAGCCGCGCGACGACGGACAGCCGTGGTGGGTCTGGCTGCTGGCGCTGCTGGCGGTCCTCCTGCTCGGCACGATGGGCTTTCTGGGCGCGCAGCTGCTGGGCGGGCTGGGCCCGAACTCGTCCCCGACGCCGACGCCGACCGGGCTGACCGTGCCCAACTGGGTCGGCGACCCGATCGCCGGCGTCCGCGCTGAGGCCGAGCGACTTGGCCTGCTCCTCGACGAGCAGCCGCCCGAGCCGAGCGACACGGTTTCAGTCGATCACGTCATCCGCACGGATCCGACGAGCGGCACGCCGGTCGAGCGTGGCGACACGGTGCGGGTCGTCGTCAGCTCGGGGACGGAGCAGGTCCCTGTCCCGAACGTGACCGGCCAGACCCGTCAGGAGGCCATCGACACCCTGCGATCCAAGGGGCTCGAGCCGGGACAAGTCACCAGCGCCCCGTCCGACCGGCCGGCCGGCGAGGTGATCAGCACCAACCCGAGCGCGGGCGTGCCCGTCGGCGTGGGGAGCCAGGTGGACCTGGTGCTCTCGCAGGGGCCGACGCCATCACCGAGTCCCTCGCCGACGCCCCAGCCCACTCCCAGTCCCACTCCGGTGCCACCCCCGCCGACGCCACCCCCATCCCCCTGACCCGGGTCCTACGACAGGCGGCGGTGTACCATCCGCGCCGCAACCACCTGACCTGGAGGGTCAACACACGGACATGACAGCCCCGATCACAGTCGACGACGCGACCTTCGAGGCGGAGGTCCTGAACGCGGAGAAGCCGACCCTGGTCGACTTCTGGGCCCCCTGGTGCGGCCCCTGCCGCCTCCTCTCGCCGGTCGTCGAGGCGGTCGGCGAGGCGCACGCCGACAAGATCGCCACCGCCAAGGTGAACACCGACGAGAACCAGCAGCTGGCGATGCGCTACAGCATCTTCAGCATCCCCACCCTCATCGTCTTTAGGGACGGCCGCGAGGCCGCTCGCCTGGTCGGCTACATGCCACAGGCGGCAATGGAGGAGCGGCTGCGCGAGTTCCTCGCCTAGGCGGGGTGCGCGGAAACGCACCTGCAGTCGCTAGACTCAGCCCGGTGATCATCAAGACCGAGCGCCGGACGCCCGTGGACCGGCGCCAGGTGGCGGACCCGTTCGCCCCGGAGCGTCCCACTGGCGACCGCCGCACGATGTGCTGGGAGGTCGAGAACTGCACCCTCACCATCCGGTACCGCTGCCCCGCCTTCATCCTGCGGCGGCCGTGCTGGGAGCTTTGGGCGGTGGATGGCGTGGGTCCAGCCCGCGCCTGCTGCCACAACGAGATCGACTGTGAGCCGGGTCGCTGCGCCATCGCCGAGAAGCGCTTCGCCGGGACGGCCGAGCCGCTCACCGTGCATGTCGGACGACGCGGAATGCCGCTCGGATATGGCAAGCCGCGCCGGCATTCGTGCCCCCACTTCTACCTCACGCACGGTTCGAAGGGTCGCGTTGGCACCGATTCGCCCGGGGTCCTGCGCATGCTGATGAAGCAGGACGGGGTGGTGAATCGATGCGAGCTGCGTGGCGGCGTCCACCTCGACGCGAGCTACGTGAGCGACCTGTGCATGACCGGCCAATACCACGACTGCGTCTTCTACGAAGACGAGGGAGCCTGACCGCGTCGGGCGGCGCGGACTACGAGGCGGCGGTCGCCGCCCTGCGCAGCCGGGGCCGCTTCGGCATCAGCCTGGGCCTGGAGCGGATCGACGCGCTCCTCGAAGAGCTCGGCCACCCGGAGCGACGCCTGCGCGGAGCGCTCGTCGGCGGTACCAACGGCAAGGGCAGCGTCGTGGCCCTGGCACGATCCGTGCTGCAGGAGGCGGGGCTGGAAATCGGTACCATGCCGAAGCCCCACCTGGTCAGCTATCGCGAGCGGATCGCCGTCGACGGAAGGCCGATCAGCCGGGATCGTTTCGCTGCGGCCCTGGCCGCGGTCACGCCCGCCATCGAACGAGTCACGGTGCGGCTGGGACCGCCAACCGAGTTCGAGGCGCTGACCGCCGCCGCCTTCCGCGAGCTGGCAGGTGCAGGGATCGACCTCGCGCTGGTGGAGGTGGGCCTCGGCGGCCGGCTGGACGCCACCAATGTCCTGGATGCCGGGGTGGCCGTGATCACCAACGTCCAGCACGACCACGAGCGACTGCTGGGATCGACCCTGGCTGCCATCGGTACCGAGAAGGCCGCCATCGTCAAGCGGGGCAACCTCGTCGTCACCGGCGCGCAGGGACGAGGTCTTCGCCCGATCCTTGCGCGCTCCGATGAGGTCGGCGCCTCCCTGCGTCGAGCGGGGCGCGGAATGCCGTATGACGCAACGCTCAGAGAGGCCGGCTGGAACGGGATCGTGGTCGACGCGACGCGGCCCAGCGGCCCGCTGGCTGATCTGCGCATCGGGCTGTTGGGGAGCCACCAGGCCGCCAACGCCGCCGTCGCCCTAGGGCTGCTCGATGCCCTGGTGGAGGATGCGAAGCGGGACGGCGTCGGGGTCACGGTTGACGACACCGCGATCCGTCGTGGCTTTGCCGCGGCCCGCTGGCCGGGGCGGCTCGAGCTCCTCAGGGAGACCGCATTCGGCCCCGTTCTCCTCGACGGTGCGCACAACCCGGCCGGGGCGCGCGCCCTGGCCCGCAGTCTCGAGGAGCTGCATGTGCGCCGCTTCCCGATGGTCTTCGGCGCCATGCGCGGCAAGCGGGTGGCGGCGGTCCTGCGGGCACTGGCACCGCTCGATCCACGGCCGGTCTTCACGCGCGTCGAGGACCGTGGTGCCATCCCCGCGGACGAGCTCCTCGGGCGCTGGCGACGGCTCGGGCCCGGCGGACAGACGGCGGCCAACCCCGACGCCGCTCTTCGCCTGGCAGCGAACCTCCGCGGCTCTCCCGAGCAGCCCCTGGTGGTCGCCGGGTCGCTCTACCTCGTCGGCGCCGTACGTGGGATGCTGGTCGGCGAGGAGGAGGAACGATGACGGAGTTGCGCTGGGGCGAGCGGACCCACGTGATGGGGATCATCAACGTCACGGCCGACTCGTTCAGCGGCGACGGCATCGCCACGCCGGGCCGCAGCGAGGCGGAGATCGTGTCGGCGGCGCTCGATCAGGCGCGCGGCTTCGTCGCTGACGGGGCGCAGCTCCTCGATGTCGGCGCCGAATCCTCCCGGCCCGCGCAGTTCTACGGTGAGCACCCATCCATCTCCGCGGAGGAAGAGGCCGCTCGGTCCGTCCCGGTTGTCGCCGCCCTGTCCGCGGAGTTCGGCGACCGCGCCATCGTAAGCATCGACACGAGCAAGGGCGCAGTGGCTCGCGAGGCGCTGGTGGCCGGCGCGAGCATGGTCAATGACGTGTGGGCCGGCACGCGGGACGCTGGGACGCTGACCGCGGCCGCCGAGTCCGGGGCGCACCTCGTGCTCATGCACAACAGGGAGCTGGCGGAGTATCCCGATGGCGTCTTCGTCGAAGTGGTCTCGTGGCTTCGCGCCCGCATCGAGGATGCGGCGGCGGCAGGCGTGCCGCGGGAGCGGCTGATCGTCGACCCGGGGATCGGCTTCGGCAAGACACCCGCCCACTCGATCGAGATCCTCCATCGGCTGGCGGAGCTCAAGGAGGCGCTGGGCGGGCTGCCACTGCTGGTCGGCACGAGTCGCAAGCGGGTCATCGGCGAGCTGCTCGGTGGCGCGCCGCCGGACCAGCGGCTGGAGGGGACGGCTGCCAGCGTGGCCCTGGCGATCGCAACGGGGGCCGACATCGTGCGTGTCCACGACGTGGCGGCGATCATGAAGACGGTGCGCGTATCAGACGGGATCGTGAGGTGGCAATCGTGAGCGATCGGATCACCCTCCGCGGCATGCAGTTCATGGGCCGCTTCGGCGTCACAGCCGAGGAGCGGGCGGAGCCCCAGCCAATCGAGGTCGACCTGCTGGTGCGCCTCGACCTTTCCAAGCCGGCCCGGACGGATGACCTCGCCGACACCGTCAACTACGCCAGCCTCTTTGACCTGGTGCGCGAGGTGGTCAAGGAGCGGTCATTCCACCTGCTCGAAGCGCTGGCGGCAGCGATCGCCGACACCGTGCTCGCCGACCATCCGGTCGACGACGTCGAGGTTCGCGTCCGCAAGCCAAAGGCCCCGTTGCCCGGGGCCTTTGACGCGGTCGAGGTGCGGATCCGCCGCAGACGCGGCGGTTAGGGGGTCGTCGGGAGCGTCCCGAGCGTTACGTTGACCTCCATCGTCCGCCCGTTGCGGACGACGCTGAGCGTGACGCTGTCGCCGGGAACGTGCGGCAGGATGCGGGTCGACAGGTCGTGGTTCTCGTCAACCACGTCGGCGTCGACCGCCACGACGATGTCACCCTCGACCAGGCCGGCCTTGTCCGCCGGGCTTCCCGCAAAGACCGCTGGTGCCCCGCTGGCCGGCTTGTCGATCAGCACGCCGTGGTCGACCGACAGCCCCAGGTCCTTGGCGACCTGCGCGTTCACCGGCTTGTAATAGACGCCGATCCACGGCCGCGCGATCGGCTTGCCGGCGAGCGCCAGGTCTACGATCGGTCGTGCCACGCTGATCGGGATGGCAAAGCCGATCCCCTGTGCGTCCTGGTTGACCGCCGTATTGATGCCGATCACCTGGCCGGCACTGTTGATCAGCGGCCCGCCCGAGTTGCCAGGGTTGATGGCCGCATCGGTCTGGATCAGGTTGTTGAGCTGCTCCGATGAGGTGCCGTTGGAGTCACCGGCCTGGATCTGGCGACCCAGCCCGGAGACCACGCCGGTGGTGACGGTGTTCTCGAAGTTGCCGAGCGGATTGCCGATGGCGATTGCCAGCTGGCCCAGCTGGAGCTCTTCGCTCGAGCCGAGGGTGGCGGCTGGGAGCCCGGTCGCATCGATCTTGACGATGGCCAAGTCGGTCAGGGTATCGATGCCGTACACCCGGCCGGTGAAGACGCGACTGTCGTTCAGCTGCACGCTGATCTCATCGGCGCCCTGGACGACGTGCTTGTTGGTCAGGATCCAGCCGTTGGAGTCGAAGATGAAGCCGGAGCCGGTCCCGTTCGCCCCGCCAAGGACTCCGCCGCTGCTCCGCGACTCGATCACGACCACGGCGGGCATGACTCGCGCCACCGCGGTGATCACGGCGCTCGACTCGTCGATGTGGACCTGGCTCACCGAGCTGCCGGTCGGCTCATTCGTCACGCCAGTGGAGCCGGGCCGCAGCAGGTTCGCCACCGCGGCCGCCGAAAGGGAGCCGGAGACGATCGCGGTCACGAGCGCGATGGCCATGACCGGGACGACGCCAAGGCTGCGCCGTTCCCGCGGAGTGCTGTGCTGCGCCGAAGCCCCCGACCACGCCGCGGTGTCCCAGGTCGGTCGTGTCGGCTGGCTCGGCGGAGGCCCGTAGCGCAGGACCTCGGGTTCAGAGGGCTGGGCGTCGGGTTCGTCGTGTTCGGTCATCGCTGCTTCGTGCTCACTGCTGTCAGATCGAGGGCGTCAGCGCTGATCCTGCGCTGACCGGATTGCGAGCGTGCGCAGCGAGGGGTGAAGTTTCATTGACCTTGCGGGACCGGCGGCACGCGCGGCAACCGCACCGTAAAGGCCGATCCCTCGCCGATGGCGCTCGCCACCTCGATCTGCCCGCCGTGCATCTCGACGATCGATCGCGCGATCGCCAGCCCCAGCCCGCTTCCGGAGGCTCGCGCATCGCCGACGTTCGTGCCGCGGAAGAACCGATCGAAGACGTGCGGCAGCTCCACGGCCAGGATCCCCGGCCCGGAGTCGCGGACCTCCAGGTCGGCGCCATCCGGCTGGTCGGAGAGGATGACGCGCACCTGTCCACCTCGCGGGGTGAACTTGAGGCCGTTGCCAACAAGGTTGCTCAGCAGCTGCACGATGCGCTCACGGTCGAACGGCAGCATCACCGGAGCCGACGGCACCTCGCTCAACAACGACACGCCGCGCTGCTCTGCCAGCTCGGCGTGCGCCTCGACCACGGAGCGGATGGGGTCGCGCAGGTCGCCCGGTCGCACGTCGAGCGGGAAGATCCCCGCGTCGATGCGCGACAGGTCAAGCAGGTTCGTGCTCATCCAGTCCAGCCTGCTGATCTGCTCACTCGATCGGTCGAGGAACTCGCGGCGGGTCGCCTCGTCGACCCCTCCGTCTCGCTGGAGCTCGGTGAAGGCCCGCAGCGCGGCGATCGGCGTGCGCAGCTCGTGCGACACGTCGGCAACGAACTCGCGGAGCCGATCCCGGTCGGCCTCCAGCATCCGCAGCGAGTCGGAGAGGCGATCGGCCATCACGTTGAACTGGCGTGCCAGATCGTCGATCTCGACGATGTCGGAGCGCGGAGCCCGCTCGTCGAGCTGTCCCTGGGCCAGGCGGCTCGCGGCGCGCCGCAGGCGCGCGAGGGGAGTCGTCATGCGCCTGGCGATCAGGGCGCCGAGCACCATTGATACCACCAGCGCGATGACCCCCGCGAAGATCAGCGTTCCGCGGACGCTGTCGAGCGTCGCCAGCCGGCTGGTGTACGGCTCGGAGACGACGATCGTGAACCTGATCGGTCCAGGAAGGCCGAGAAGGTCCCTCAACGTCTCCGTGACACCCTGGTCGGCAACGTCGGGATCTGGCCGAAGGCCCTGCGAGCGCAGCTCGGCGTCGGTGGCGTCGTCGGGCGAGGCTCTCGCCGCCAGCGAGCCATCGGCGTTGAAGATCGAGACAGTGCCCTGCGCGAGCGTGTCGGCCGCCGTCCGGGCCACGGGGAGGAGGAACTGTGTGTTCCGGAGCTCCGGGGTGCCGAGGACATCCGGCGGGACTCGTGAGGCGGTGTCCTCCATGAGCAGGCCCGTCGCTGCCGCTGCGATCTTGGCGCGGGTCTCGGCCTGGTTCACGAACAGGCCGGGCAGGATCTGGTTCAGGGTGGCGCCGGAAATGAGCAGCGCGATCAGCGCCACGCTGGCCAGGGCGATCACGAGCCGCACGTTCAGCCGCTGCATCAGGCCGAGCGATCTCGGCTCGCATGGTCAGTCTTCGCTGAATGCATACCCGACGCCCCTCACCGTCTTGATGAAGCGGGGCTGGGCGGGGTCTGGCTCGATCTTGTCGCGGATGTGGCTGATGTGGACGTTGATCGTCCGCTCGTCGGCCTCAAGGGCCTCGTAATCGCGCACCAGCTCGAGGAGCTGGGTTCGCGTGTAGACGCGCCCTGGCTTGGCGGCCATGTGGCGGAGCAGGTCGAACTCAGTGGTGGTCAGGCTGATGCGCTCGGTGCCGCGGGTCACCCTCCTCCGTTCGAGGTCGATCACGAGCTCGCCGCGGCGGAGCGTGCGACCGGTCTGCGTGTCGGCCAGCTCGCCATAGGCGCGTCGCAGCAGCGCCTTGATGCGGCTCACCAGCTCCCTGACGCTGAACGGCTTTACGAGGTAGTCATCGGCTCCGATCTCGAGCCCCACCACCTTGTCGACCTCGTCGGCGCGGGCCGTCAGGAACAGCACCGGTGCGCGGGTCTCGCGCCGCAGCTGGCGGCAGACCTCGAAGCCGTCGATCCCCGGCAGCCGCACGTCGAGCAGGATCAGGTCCGGGGCGATGTCGGCGAACTGCTTCAGCGCCTCCTCGCCGGTCCCGACGATGGCGGTGCTGTAGCCCTCCTGCTCGAGGGCAACCTGGACGCCCCGCGCAACCGCGGGCTCATCCTCGACGATCATGATCGTGCCTGCCATTCGGTCTGGGATTCTAGACCGATCCCCAGCCGGCCTCCTTGCCGCTCGATCGGCGCGCTGGTACGATGCCGCGCCGCACAGCAGTGTCGCCACCGTCGTCCGGCCGTGCCCCCGGCCGAGCTATTCGAGGATCACCCGTACCAATGGACCTGGAGATCGCCGTCAACGCGCGCGACGTGTACGGCAAGCAGAACAAGCGCCTGCGAACCACCGGCGTGGTGCCTGGCGTCCTGTTCGGGAAGACGACGGGCTCGATCCCGGTCCAGGTCGATGCCAAGACGCTGGACGCCCTCTACCGGCAGGCGGGACGCACCGGCGTGGTCAAGGTCTCTGTCGATGGCGGCCAGCCGACGAGCGCCATCATCAAGAGCGTTCAGCGCCACCCGCTGACCGGCAGGGCGCTGCACGTTGATCTGTTCGCGGTGGACCTCACGCACGAGATGCTCGCTGACATCCCGCTCTCCTTCACCGGGACATCGCCGGCCGTCGAGCTTGAAGGGGCGATCCTGTTCACCTCGCTCGATCATCTCAAGGTCCGCGGACTCCCAGGCGACCTGCCCCACGAGATCGAGGTTGATCTGTCTCCGCTGGTCGACCTCGAATCGACGATCCACGTGCATGACCTGGTGGTCGACAGCAAGGTGACCGTCGTGAACGACCCCGAAGACCTGGTCGCCAAGGTCACACCGCCGCGCGAGGAGGAAGTGATCGAGCCTGTCGTCGTCGAGGGTGAGGGCGAAGAGGGCGCCGAGGGCGAGGGCGAAGAGGGTGCCGAGGGCGAAGGTGCTGGCGATGGTGCCACGGCGACCGACGAGGGCGGCGAGAGCTAGCTCCTCGGCGCTGCTTCCCCGGTAACTCGACTCTTCCCGTGCCAGCCCCGCATGGCTATAGTCGCACCGTCCGGCTCGCCTTTCGCGACGAGCGTTCCACCACTTCGGCGCGTCCTGTCGCGCTCATTGGAGGAAGGAGGCGACCCGCCACTCGCGGCTGATCTTGCCCAGCGTGACCTGACCTCGCCCGCGCAGCGCGTGCCCGCACGCCCGCGATCTTGTCCCAGGAGGAGAGGTTCTACATGACGCAGCCATCCCGCGAGGATGTCATTCAGCAGGACGTTCGCGACCTGCACCAGCTCGGCTACGCCCAAGAGCTGTTCCGCAGCATGGGCGGATTCAGCAACTTCGCAATCAGCTTCAGCATCATCTCGATCCTGACCGGCGCAGTGATCCTGTACGACTACGGACTTGCCTGGGCCGGGACGGCGGCGAGCCTGATCGGTTGGCCGCTTGTCACGATCGTTGTCCTCTGCATCGCCGCGTCGATGTCCGAGATCGCATCGGCGTATCCCACCGCCGGAGGCCTGTACTACTGGGCCAGCCGCATGAAGGGCAAGGCGTGGGGATGGTGGACCGCCTGGTTCAACCTGCTCGGCCAGTTCGCAATCGTGGCCGGCATCGCGTACGCGGCGGCGCAGTTCCTCAACGTGTCGATCGTCACCCCACTCCTCGATAACGTCGGCATCAGCTACGGCAACGTGACCGAGCTGATCAAGATCGGGGATGTGCCGATCCTCACCGGTGGGCTCGTCACGATGGGCGTCCTGCTCGCCATCTGCCTCTTCCTGAACATCCGAGGCATCAACCTCGTGGCGTTCCTGAACCAGGTGAGCGTGTGGTGGCACATCGCCATCGTGGCCGCGGTCGTCGTGCTGGTGATGATCGCCGGCAAGCCCGACCAATCCGGCATGACACTGTTTGCGGTCCAGCCGCAGGACGCCGGCGGCAGCTGGGCGAACGTGATTCCGTTCCTTGGGATCGATCTGCAGTACGGGGCCGCGATCACCTACCCACTCTTCTTCGCCTTCATGTTCTCGCTGCTGCAGGCCAACTGGACCTACACCGGCTACGACGCATCGGCACATGTCGCCGAGGAGACGGTCGGGGCCCGCGTCTCGAGCGCGTGGGGCATCTTCCTGTCGGTGGCCGTATCGGCGGTGGTCGGATACATCTTCCTGTTCGTGCTGACCACCCACCTGCCCGATCTCTCCGGTCTCTTCCCCAAGGACCTCGCCGATGCCGATGCCAACATCCTCAGCACCTACTACTTTGGCGGTGGCTACACCGTGTACGAGACGCTGAAATACAACCTCGACACCATCGGGCAGCTGCTCGGCGCCGGCATCGCGATCGCGATGTCCTTCTGCACGCTGTCTTCGGTGGCCTCCGCCGGACGGATGCTGTTCGCATTCAGCCGGGACGACGGCGTGCCCGGATCGGGCTGGCTCAAGAAGGTGAGCCACAGGTACCGAACCCCGATCAACTCGCTCATCGCGATTGTCGTGGTTGCGTTCCTGTTCACCGTTGCCGCCTTCTACGTCGGGGCACTCGGCGGACCTGGTGGGGGTGGCATCGCAATCGTCATCGTTACAGCGATCAGCACGATCTTCCTGTACGCGGCGTACGGGATTCCGATCTACCTTGGCCTCACCACCGACGGATGGCGTTCCGAGCGCGTCTGGAGCCTGGGCCGATGGTCAAAGCTCGTGGCTGTCATCGCACTCCTTTGGATCCTTGTGCTGCTCGTGCTCTTCTCGTTCCCGACGTCGGGCAATATCAGCTGGCCGTTCATGGCTGGCGCCGTAATCCTCTTACTGGTCTATTACTTCGCCTGGGCACGCAGAAGGTTCCAGGGACCACGGGTGATGGGCCGTGAGGAGGAGCTGACGGAGATCGAGCGCGAATTCGATCAGGCGGCGCGCGAGCTCGAGGGTCCCGGCACTGCCTGATCAGCTCCGGGTGGCTGGCCGCAGACCACCCAAGGGCCGATGAAAGCGGGCCGGTCGGGCAATCCGGCCGGCCCGCCTGTTTCGTGAAGGAGAGGCGTCGTACTCATGGCCAACGAGCACAAGGGCGACCACCCGAAGCTCGCCGAGCTGAAGGCGATGGTGCGCGACGGGCGGATCGACACGCTGATCGTGGCACTGACGGACATGCAGGGTCGCCTGATGGGCAAGCGCGTCCAGGGACAGGCCTTCCTGAACGGCGCCATCGATCACGGGGCGCACTTCTGCACCTACCTGCTCGGCACCGACATGGAGATGAACACCCCCGACGGCTTCCAGCTGATGAACTGGGAGACCGGCTACGGCGACTGGATCGCGGACCCGCTATGGGACACCATGCGCGTGGTCCCGTGGCTGGAGAAGACGGCCCTCGTCCTGTCCGACACGATCGACCAGCACGGACACGAGATCGCGGTCTCCCCCCGAACCATGCTCAAGCGCGTCGTTGAGCGCGCAGCGAAGGATGGGTTCCGCGTCATGGCCGGCTCAGAGTTCGAGTACTACCTGCTGACCGATACCTACGAGCAGGCCTGGAAGAAGGGCTACGTGGGGCTCGAGCGGTTCGGCTACTACAACGAGGACTACCACCTCCTGCAGGCCACCAAGGGCGAGCCGATCCACGGCAGGCTGCGCAACCTGATGACCGAGGCCGGAATCCCGGTCGAGTTCAGCAAGGGGGAGGCGGCTCCCGGTCAGCACGAGGTCAACATCCACTACACCGATGTCATGGACATGGCCGACCAGTCGGTCATCTTCAAGCACGGCGCCAAGGAGATCGCCTGGCTCAACGGCTTCGGCCTCAGCTTCATGGCCAAGCCGGACCACACCTGGACAGGGTCGAGCGGCCACCTCCACATGTCGCTCTGGGACAAGGCCGGCAAGAAGTCGTTCTTCTACGACGCCAAGGCAGAGCCATACGGGATGTCGAAGACGATGCGCCACTTCCTGGGCGGGATGATGAAGTACTCGCGCGAGCTGGCCATCTTCTGGGCGTGGAACGTGAACTCCTACAAGCGCTACGCCGTCGCTTCCTGGGCCCCGGTCAACGTGGTCTGGGGTCGCGACAACCGGACGACCGGCTTTCGGGTGGTCGGCGACGGCCCGGCACTCCACGTGGAGGACCGCTTCCCAGGTGGCGACATGAACTCATACACGACCTATGCGGCGGTGGTGGGGGCCGGCCTGCTCGGCATCGAGCGCGAGATCGAGCCGCCGGACGAGTACGTCGGCAACGGCTACGTGGCGACCGGCTGCGACCGCATGCCGCGCGCCCTGTACGAGGCCATACGAGAGCTCGAGGCGAGTGAGGCGGCGGCCGAGATCTTCGGCGCCAACGTCGTCGCGCATTACCTGAACGCGGCGCGCGTCGAGCAGGAGACCTACGACGCGGTCGTCCACCCGTGGGACCGCGAGCGATACCTGGAGCGCGGATAGGCGCGTCCCGCCGCTAGGGGCGCAGCGTTCCGGACCATACCTGCCAGGCCAGCAGGGTCTTCGCGAACAGGCTGAGCAGCATGTAGGCGCGCTCCCCGTAGAGGTAGTCGCGCCATCGGCCGATCTGCCGGAACTGGAAGACCATGTTCAAGGCGAAGACGTTGAAGCTGAGGAACAGGCTGACGTAGATCGCGATCACGAAGCCGGGGATCGGCGCGGCACCAGGTGCGGTGAGGCCCGTGAGCAGCGCGACGGTGATGACCAGCCAGGGCACGATGCCCGCGATGCAGCCGAAGACGTAGTGGAGCCACTGCGGACGGGCTCGTCCCTCGTTGGCAGCCTCCATGCTCCAGCCGAAGAGGTTCATGGCGACGTTGGCGCCGACGATGGCAATGAGGGTGCCGACCTCCCGGATGCCGGTGAGCATCGCGATGACCACGATCATTACGCTCGAGCTGAACGCGTATTCGATCCAGCGCGCCGGGTTCTGGTGGCGCGCCAGGCGGCGCTCGTACCATCCCCGGGCGGGAAAGGCGACCGCGAAGTGGGCGAGGGCGCTCATCGCGAAGAACACGGCCACTTCAGGACCGATCGGGAGCTCGAGGAGCGTTCGCTGCGCCGGTACGAGCGTCTGGGTTGCCGGGTCGAAGGTCAGGTAGCTGGAGACGATCGGCCACCTGGCCATCGGGTCCTGGGCCAGCGAGAGGACGAGCATGACCATGAACTGCACGCCGTGCAGCCCCGCCAGGGCGGCGTTCCAGCGGAAGAGCGAATGGGCCTGCTCGGCGGGAACGGGTTGCGCGGAGTGCGCGGCGGCGATGGCTGTCATGCGACGACGACCTCGTGCTTGCCGTCGGTGGGCAGGGATCCGTCGATGGTGATGGTATCCCGACCATCGCCCCGGCCGAGGTAGCTGGCCAGCCCCTCGTCGAGCGGGGTGAGGCGGCGCGGCATCCGCTGCAGCAGCGGACCAACGTCGACGATTGCCGGCTGGTTAATAAAATCGACCGCATCCGGCGTCAGCGGGGGTGACGGCAAGAGCGTCAGCGGAGCCGCCACCAGCCGGATCAGGGCCGCCGGCCCGGGGATGATCGGCCGTCGAATCCGTGCCGTCCGCAGGGCGCGGGTGATCACTTCGCGCATGGTCAGCGTCTCGGGGCCGCCGACCTCGAAGGCCTGGCCGATGGCCGCCGGATCCACGAGGGAGTCCGCCGCCAGGCGACCGATGTCGTCGATGAAGGCCGGCGCGAGGAGCTGGCCGCCGAAGTTGGTCATTGGGACAGCCTGGAGCTGCCGTGCGAAGCCGATGAACCGGTTGAGTGACGCGTCACGCGGACCGTAGATCCAGGTGGGACGGATGATGGTCCATGCCATGCCGCTCCCGCGAATCGCCTCCTCGGCGCGCCACTTGGCGCGAAACCAGTGCCGCGTGGCATCCGGGGCCGCGCCGGCACCGGAGAGGTACACCACCCGTTTCACACCCGCCTCCCGGGCCGCGGCGACGAGGTGCTCGGTGCCAACGGCGTCCACCTCCATGAAGGTCTGGCCACGGCCTGGGGCTTCCATCGGCGAGTTGTTGAAGGCGAGGGCGATGGCAAGCGCGTCGACGCCCGCCAGCGCTTCGACCAGGCCGTCGCTCTGCACCGCATCGGCGTGCCGCACCGCCACCGTGTCGGGGAGCGGCCCGCGGGCGGCCGGGCCCTGGCGAGACAGCACGATCGGGCGGTGGCCGCGCGCAAACAGCTCTGCGGCAATCGCTCCGCCGACGAACCCGCTGCCGCCCGCCACCGCCACCGCCATCGGGTGGTCGTTCAATGCCGGCTTTGCGAAGACCGCACGGATGGTCCGAGTCCGATGCCGGAAGATCTCCTCCAGCTGCCCTCGCACCACCGCGGCGTAGGCGAGCAAGCCGAGTGGGCCGAGCGGCAGCGAGTATTCGACGTCGTCGATGACCCGGGTGCGATCACCTTCCGCGACGAACGAGTGACGGTGATCCCAGCTGCGGTACGGGCCTTTGACCTGGATATCGCGGAACCCGCGCGGCGGATCGTACTGCGCGATCACGCTGCGCCAGCTCAGCGGGATGCCGAGCAGCGGTCGAACGCGATAGTCGATCTCGAGGCCCTCCCGCAAGCGCGTGTCGGTCGAGAGGAGCTCGAAGCCGAGGCTGCTGGGCGTGATCCGTCCGAGATTCTCAGGCTTGGCAAAGAAGGCGAAGACCTCGTCGATGGGTCGGTCGACAAGCATCTCGGCGTGGAGTCGGTGCGTCGTCATGGTTGTCTCCCGCGAGTGGGTTCAGCTGCCGCGAACGCAGCAGCCGAACCCATTCTCGTCAGTCCTGGCACCAGGGGTACACGAACGCGCTGCCCGCGCCGGCGCGGTGGTCGGCCGCCAGCAGCAGCGAGAACGGGACGGGATTCGGGACGCCGGAGATGTCCGCGCCCGGCCGAACAGTGACGCCCGGCGACACCGCCGTGGCGATGGTGATGCCGCCGCGAGCGACATCGTCGAGCAGCTGAACGCTCTGCAGGGTCTTGATGCCGGCCTGCATGCAGGCGACGTCCGGGCGGCTGGCAGCAGCCGCGGATCCGGCAATGGTGGCGGCTGCGAGCAGGGCCGCGGCAAGCGAGAGAGTGATGGTGCGCTTCATGCTTGATGCCTCGTGTGTCAGGGGGAGGGACTAGCTGGCGGGTTCGCTTAGCGAAGCGGCGAGGGTCGGGATCAGCGCGAGGGCCGACAGGCCGACCAGTGCATAGACCACGGTCGAGATCGCATTCGTCTCGCCGAAGGTCGAGCCGGTGAGGTTCGCGACAAGGTCGAACTTCATCACGCCGACCAAGAGCCAGTTGATGCCGCCGACGATTACGAGAAGCAGGGCGAGGGCCTTGATGTACTGCATGGATCGGAACTCCCGTTTTCTATCTACCTGTATCGTGTTTGCACAGGGTTCTTAAGGACCTTATACCGAACCTGGCGTTCGTGTCAAGGGTTTGTACAATGTGGGAGCGTGTGCTAGGGTGCACGAACCGTGTACACAATCGGGCAGGCATCGCTCAGAAGCGGGGTCGCCGTCTCCCTCATCCGCGCATGGGAGCGGCGTTACGGCATCCTTCGCCCAGCAAGGACCCCGAGCGGCTACCGCCTCTACGACGACGATGCAATTGCGCGCCTGCGCGCGATGCGTGGACTGATCGAGCGCGGCTGGTCGGCGAGGCAGGCTGCCGCGGCTGTCCTTGCGCAGGAGACCACCCCCCGCCCGCGAGCGATCGATGCGCCCGAGGGGGGCTCGACCCTCATCCACGCGACCGCCCGGTACGATCCCGCTGCGGTCGAAGGAGCGCTCGACGACCTTTTCGGGCGAGGATCCTTCGAAGCGGTGATCGACGATCTGGTGCTGCCAGCGGCCGTGATGCTCGGCGAGGCCTGGGCCGACGGCCAGATCGACGTCGCAGCGGAGCACCTCGCCAGCAACGCCATCTCCCGGCGGCTTTCGGCTCTCTTCGACCAGGGTGGCTTGCCCGGTAGTGGGCCGCGGGTGCTCGTCGGCCTGCCACCCGATAGCCGCCACGAGCTGGGCGCGCTCGCCTTCGCGGTGGCGCTGCGGCGTCTGGGCGTCGACGTCCTGTATCTCGGTGCGGACGTGCCGGTCGAGTCCTGGGCGGATGCCGCGACCGAGAGTGCCGCGCAGGCAGCCGTGGTCGGCGTCGTGACCGCACGCGACGTTTCGCCGGCGATGGACGTCGCAACCGCCCTTCGTGCCGGCCGCCCCGACCTGGTGCTCGCCTTCGGTGGAGGATCGGCCGCCGGCCTCTCCGAGATCGGCGAGGTGACCGTCCTCCCGATCCGCGTGGTCGAGGCTGCTGAGGTCCTTCGCGGACGCCTACGATAAGTACGCCGGGCACCAGCAGCGACAGACCGGAGGTCGGGTTTATGCGACTCCAGGAGAAGGTGGCGATCATCACCGGCGCCGGCAGCGGCATGGGCCGCGTCGCGGCGCAGCTCTTCGCGGCCGAGGGGGCGAAGGTGGTCGTGGCCGAGTTCGACCAGGTGGCCGGCAACGACACCGTCGAGTCGGTGCTGGAGGCGGGAGGCGATGCCACCTTCGTGCGCACGGACGTCAGCCAGGAGGCCGATGCGAAGGCGATGGTGGACCATGCGGTGGCTTGCTACGGCCGCGTGGATGTTCTCTACAACAACGCGGGTGTGATGCCGGAGCCGGATCACTCGGTGATCGACACCGATGTCGCCACCTGGGACAAGGTGATGGCGGTCAACGTGCGCGGCGTCTTCCTGGGCTGCAAGTACGCCATCCCGCAGATGCTCGAGCAGGGGTCGGGATCGGTGATCAACATCAGCTCCTTTGTGGCCCTCCTCGGCTGCTCCGTGCCACAGGACGCGTACACCGCCTCGAAGGGCGCCGTCCTGTCGCTGACCCGATCGCTGGCCGTCCAATTCGGGCCGCGCGGGGTGCGCGCGAACGCCATCTGCCCGGGCCCCATCGAAACCCCGCTGCTGATGGACTGGCTCCTCAAGGACGAGGCCGCCAAGCAGCTGCGCCTCGCTCGCAATCCGACGGGGCGCTTCGGGAAGCCGGAGGAGATCGTGAATGCGGCGATCTACCTCGCCTCGGACGAGTCGCGCTGGACGAACGGCGCCTCCTTCGTGATCGACGGCGGCATCAGCGTCAACTATTTCTAGCGGTCGACCATCGTCCGCGCGCCGCGACTGCCGACCCACTAGCATCGCCGCGTGAACGACCGCGTCCGTCAGGCACTGGTCGCGGTCGGCATCGCGTACCTCGCCTTCGCCGGCTACATCCTGGGCCGGTTCGCGAACGCCGCCTTCCCGACCTTCTACCTGTTCCGTCCCCTCCTGCTCGTGATTCCGCTCGCGATCCTTATCGGTCTCCTCGCAGGCTGGCTGGCGCGGTCCCACGCTCCCCTGGGGGTGGGGGCGGTGGTTGGCCTGATCTGCTTCTGGGCCACATTCTCACGGCACTGGTGGCAGGCAGCCCTCGTGGCGGTGGCATGGGTGGTGCTGGTGCTGGTAGTGCGGCGTTTCGGCAGGCCGATGCCATTCGTTCCGCGCGCCGCATCGACGGCGACCATGGCCTTCGTCCTCGTCTTCTTCTTCACCGGCGTGGTTCGCGCTGCCTTCAGTGCGGAGGGATCGGTAACACCGGTCGCCGCAACCCGGACCGCCACGGGCCCGAACGTCTACATCGTGCTGCTGGATGGGTATCCCCGTCGCGACACGCTCATGAACGACATGGGCATCGACAACGGACCGTTCGAGGACGCGCTCACGCAGCGTGGCTTCGACGTCTACGACGACGCCCACACCGATCGTCGCTACACGGACCTCACCCTCATGACGCTCCTGACCGGGACGACCGAGGGTGTCCCCGACGACACCGCTCCGGCCAGCGAGGTGCAGTGGCTGATCCGACGGGCGCTTTCGGCCGCCCAGCTGCCACGCCTTGCCCAGGCCGCGGGGTACGAGTGGGACGTCATCGACTCCCCGGCTGGGCACGTGACATTCTCGGCGGGGCACCACATCCAGCACGGCGGAGTTAACACCTTCGAGGACAACATGCTCGCCGAGTCGCCGTTCGCCCCCCTCGTCAAGACCTTCCTGCCGTACCTGCTGACCGACTCGCTGCGGGCCCATTTCGACGGGAGCGTCGAAAGCCTCATCTCGCTCGTCGAGCCCGATGCGCATCGGCTCGTCCTGGCCCACCTGTTCCAGCCGCACCTGCCGTTCCTGTGGGAGGCCGACGGCACGCCGACCGAGGTTCCCTTCTTCTGGCCGGGGGTGAACATCTTCGCGGCGCAGATCGAGACGATGGGAATGTCGCTCGCCGACTACTCGGCCTCGATGAAGGGCGACCTGGCGACCCTCAACCCGAAGCTGCTGGCCATGGTCGACGCGATCGTGGCAAAGGATCCGGGGGCAGTGGTCGTCCTCTTCAGCGACCACGGCTCGCGCTACAGCCTGGACCTCAAGACGACCGAGTGGTATCGCTCATTCCTGGCGGCCCGCACCCCGGATCATCCGAAGCTCTTCGCGTCCGAGCCGGTCCCGACCGCGATCCTGCGCACGCTGCTCCCGCTCTACGTCACCGGCGAGCCGATACCGGAACAGCCATCGCCCACGCCCTGACGCCTAGAATTGCGGTATGACCACAAAAACCAGCGCCCAACCGGCAATCGGCAACGCGAAGATGATCATCGGCGGGGAGCAGGTCGATGCCGCTGACGGGCAGACCTTCGACGTCATGAACCCGGCGACGGGCGAGGTCCTGGCCCGCGCGCCGCTTGGCGGCCCCGAGGACGTCGATCGCGCCGTCAAGGCCGCACAGGCCGCGTTCGAGGGCCCTTGGTCGACCTGGTCCGCCTCAAAGCGCGGACGGACGCTCCAGAAGTTCTCGAACCTCGTCAAGCAGAACCTTGAGGAGCTCGCCCAGCTCGAGAGCAGGAACGTCGGAAAGCCGATCAGTGGCGCACGCGGCGAGGCGCTCGCCGTCAGCCTCGTCTTCGAGTACTACGCGGGTGCCGCAAACAAGCTCTTCGGCGAGACGATCCCGGTCAGCAGGCCGGGACTCGACTTCACCCTGCGCGAGCCGATCGGGGTGGTTGGCCTGATCGTCCCTTGGAACTTCCCGATGAACATGGCCAGCTGGAAGCTGGGCCCCGCCCTCGCTGCCGGCAACACCGCCATCCTGAAGCCGGCCAGCTACACGCCCCTGACCGCGATTCGCCTGGGCGAGCTGGCGCTGGAGGCGGGCTTCCCACCCGGCGTGGTCAACGTCATCACCGGTCCCGGCGGCACGGCGGGCGCGGCGCTGGCCGGTCACGCGGGGGTCGGCAAGGTCGCCTTCACCGGGGAGACGACCACCGGGCAGGAGATCATGCGGCTGGCCGCCAACAACGTGAAGAAGATCTCGCTGGAGCTGGGTGGCAAGAGCCCCAACATCGTCTTCGCGGACGCGGACCTGGAGCGCTTCGCCGCGGAGTCGCCACTCGCCGTCTTCGACAATGCCGGGCAGGACTGCTGTGCCCGGAGCCGGATCTTCGTCGAGGCATCCGTTCACGACAAGGTCGTCGAGCTGTTCACGGAAGCGACCCGCAAGGTGATCGTCGGTGACCCGTCGCAGGACGCGACCCAGATGGGCAGTCTCATCAGCGAGCGGCAGCGCGAGCGGGTGATCGACTACATCGCCATCGGCCGTGACGAGGGAGCCGAGCTGGTGTATGGCGGTGAGGCTCCGAGCGGCGAAGTGTTCGAGAACGGTGCCTACCTGATGCCGACCATCTTCGACGCCGCCAGCACGGAGATGCGCATCGTGCGCGAGGAGATCTTCGGCCCGGTGGTGGCGATCATCCCGTTCAGCGACGAGGCGGATGCCGTCCGGCTGGCCAACGACACGCCCTACGGGCTATCCGGCTCCATCTGGAGCCGCGACATCGGGAAGGCGCTGCGGGTTGCCAAGGCAGTCAAGGCCGGGGTGCTATCGGTCAATTCCAACAGCAGCGTCCACACGGAAGCGCCATTCGGCGGCTACAAGATGAGCGGCATGGGACGCGAGCTCGGGATGCACGCGCTCGAGCTCTACACCGAGGTCAAGAACGTCTTCGTCGACCTGACCTGACCCGCGCGGCGTCGACGAACGCGCGCCATAGGCGGTCGAACTCAGGACCGATGAACTCCGGGCGCTCCGGGTGGAACTGGACTCCGACCAGCCAGTCATCGGGATCGTCTGCCTCCAGCGCCTCGACGAGCTTGCCGTCGTCATGCGGCGCCACGGCTGAGGCGATGAGGCCCACACCCAGGTCGCCGGGTCGAACCGCCTGGTGGTGGTAGCTGTTCACCTGCGTGCTCAAGAGCGGATCGGTCTCACCGAGGATCGAGGCGAGGCGCGACGCAGGATCGAGGTGCAGCGGATGCGCCTCCGGGGCGCTCGTGGGACTGTCGTGGCCCTCGAGGTGCTGCATCAGCGTTCCGCCGGAGAAGACGTTGATCGCCTGGAAGCCGCGGCAGATCCCGAAGATCGGCACTCCGCGCTCGCGCGCGGCCGTCCATGCGGCCAGCTCGAGGTCGTCGCGCGGTCCCTCCACCGCCACCGCCGGGTGCGGCTCCTCGCCATACAGCGCGGGGTCGAGATCCGCACCGCCGGGCAGGAGCAGCCCGTCCATCGTGGCCAGGGCCGCTCCACGCTCCGCCGGATCCGCCGTCGGGTCGAGCGCGACCGGGTCGCCGCCGGCGCGACGCACAGCGTCGAGGTAGCCATCGAACGAGGCCCAGGTCGGCTCCTCGCGCGCCGCCTGCTCGGGACCATGCAGGGTGACGACGATCCGTGGGCGCTCCCTCATGGGCCGATAATACGGGCGCGCCCTCCTACAATCGGCCGCGTGACCGAGAGCAAGATGCGCGCTGACGGCTGGCCCGCGCACCGCGTGACCGGGGTTGACCTATGGCCATATCGCCTGTTCGAGGGCACGGCCGAGTTCCTGCTGCTGCATCGGTCCGGTCGTGACGGCGCCCCGTTCTGGCAGGGCGTCTCCGGCTGGATCGAGGCGGGCGAGGCCCCGCACCTCGCCGCGCTGCGTGAGCTGCGCGAGGAGACTGGGCTCGAAGCCGTGGAGCTCTACTCGGTGGATGCGGTCTTCGACCTGTACGCATGGCGGCGTGGAACAGTCGAGGCGATCGTCCCGTTCGCGGCGCTGGTCGCGGACGACGCAGAGCCGCAGCTCTCCGAGGAGCACGACGACTGGCGCTGGGAAGCGCTTGCGGAGGCGGTCCAGCTCGTCCCCTACGAACCCCAGCGATTGGCGTTGCAGCGGATCTCGGCCGACCTACTGGAGCGCCCCGATCTCGCGCACCTGTACCGCATCGGTCCACCGTTTGAGGGGCGCGAAAAAAGTCGTTGACTCCCCATCTGGGCGCTCCCATACTGCCGCCCAGCCCGGCCGATCGGTCGCCCAACTGCTGCATTGCCGATCCGCACGGACACCGTCCCTCGTTTCCCGACGGAGGCTCGCACCGAACCCAGAGTGCGATGGAGAAGGAGGACCTGTCTTGGCCATGGAGTCCAGTCATGGTGAGCAGATCGCGCGCGACGATGCGCACCTGCGATCGCTTGGCATCAAGCCCGAGCTGAACAGAACGCTCGGCTTCATCTCGAACTTCGCCGTCGCATTCAGCTACATCAGCGTCGCCACCGGCTCATTCACACAGCAGGCGGTGGCCATCGGGGTGGGAGGCCCGCCCTTCATCTGGGGCTGGTTCATCGTCATCATCGGCCAGAGCTTCGTGGCCTTGAACTTCGCCGAGCTGGCCAGCCACTTTCCGGTGGCCGGGTCGATCTACCAGTGGTCGAAGCGCCTCTCGAACAGGACGCTCGGCTGGTTCACCGGCTGGTTCTATTTCTGGGCCGGCGCGCTGACGGTCACCGCGGTCGCGGCCACGGTTCCTTATGTGATGTCGTCGCTCTGGTCGATCGACCTGTATGCGGCCAGCCCGATCGGCTTCCTGAACATGTGGTCGTTCCTCTCGATCATCGCCCTGCTGGTGTCGACCCTCATCAACTCATTCGGCGTCCGGCTCCTTACTCTGCTTAACAACATCGGTGTGGCCGCCGAGATCCTGGGCATGATCGTCTTCGCGCTCGTGCTGCTGATCTTCGCCAACCATCAGCCGATCTCGGTCATCTTCGACACGTCGTACACCGAGAATCTCGCGCCGGGTGGGTACTTCCCGTATGTGTTCCTGGTGGGGATGTTCCTTGCCCTGTTCGTGGTCTATGGCTTTGACACAGCCGGCACCTTCGGCGAAGAGACGGTCGATGCCGGCCGGCAGGCGCCCCGGGGCATCCTCGCCGCCATCTGGCTCTCAGGCATCGCCGGGTTCCTCTTCCTCCTGGGCGTGATCCTCTCGTTCAAGGACATCGGGGCAGCGGTGGCCGAAGGCCAGGCATTCGGCTATCCGTTCGCGACGACCATCAAGGAGAACCTGACGGCGTCGCTCGGCGGGATCACCCTCGGCGACCTCTACCTCTTCGTGATCCTGATCGCCGTCTCGGTCTGCACCCTGGCCATCCATGGCGCCACGACGCGCCTCATGTTCTCGATGGGTCGCGATGGCCGGCTGCCGTTCGGCCGCACGTGGGGCCATGTGAACACATCCTTCAAGACCCCGACCAATGCCGCCATCGGCGTTGGCGTGCTGGCGATGTTGCCGCTGCTGGTGACCGGCGCCCTGGCGGCGTTCTACCTCGCCATCGCCGCAACCGGCACGATCTACATCAGCTACTTCATGTGTAACTGGGGCGTCCTGCGCGCGCGCCGCGCCGGCTGGCCGCACCAGGGAGCGTGGTTCAAGCTCGGGAGCTGGGGAACCACCCTCAACGTCCTGGCCCTGATCTATGGCGGCCTGATGATCATCAACATCGGCATCTGGGAGAGCCCGATCTTCGGAGACTTTGGAAACGAGCTCCGCAGCATCTGGTCGAACCCGCCGATCAACGCGATCATCCAGTGGAACGGCGAGACGTTGAGCGATTTGCCAGCGATCCCGGTATTCGAGTTCTTCGTCGGAGCGGTTCTCCTGTTCGGGGTGCTGTACTACATCCTGAGCGGCCAGAGAGGCAAGGAGGACACCGGGACCCTGCCCGCTGACGCGGCCACCGGGGAGTCGGTCATCGCCTAGCCGCGGTCCACCCCCGCACCACCCGAGCGGCTCGGCGCCCCGGCGCCGGGCCGCTCGCTATCGGTTCCGGCACCAGCAGAAGGCCCACCGTCCATGACCGATGCCGATGACGAGCTTCGCGGCGAGCTGCGCGACCAGCTGGTCGCCGCCCTTCAGCGCGTGCCTGAGACCGCAGGCCGCGAGCTGACGCTGACCGCACTCTCGGGGGGCATCACCAACCGCAACTACCTGATAACGCCTGCCGGGCAGCCCGAGCGCTACGTGATCCGCCTTGCGGGCAACGACACCCACCTGCTCGGCATCAGCCGCGAGGTCGAGCACGCCGCAACCGTGGCGGCGGCCGGGGTGGGGATCGGGCCGGAGGTCACGGCCTTCATCCGGCCGGAGGGCTATCTCGTCACCCGCTTCATCGTGGGCGAGCCGGTCAGCCTGGAGCAGGTTCACGAGCCGGCGACTCTTCGCCGCGTGGCCGACTCGATCCGCCGCATCCATGGCGGGCCGGCCATCCCGGGCCTCTTCGTCCCGCTCCGCATCGTCGAGGCCTACCTGGCGCTGGCGACCTCACGCGGCGTGGCCCAGCCGGCCGCCTGGGACGAAGCCCACGCGGTGGGCCGTCGGATCGAGCGCGCCCTGCTCGAGGCGCCGCTCGACCTGCGCCCGTCCCACAACGACCTGTTGAACGCCAACTTCATCGACGATGGCGAGCGGATCCGGATCGTGGACTGGGAGTACGCCGGCATGGGCGACCCGTTCTTCGACCTGGGCAACTTCAGCGTCAACCACGACCTCACGCCCGACGAGGACGCCATCCTGCTGGAGGCCTACGAGGGCGAGGTGCGGCCTTCGCGCCTGGCGCGCCTGGCGCTGATGCGCATCGTGTCCGACTTCCGCGAGGCGATGTGGGGCGTCCTGCAGCAGGGGATCAGCACCCTCGACGTCGACTTCGTTGAATACGCTGACGAGCACTTTGAGCGGCTCCTCACCAACGGGCGCGGCCTCGGGTTCGAGGTGCAGCTGCACGAGGCGGCGGGTGGCTGATCGCGGCCCGGCGGTCCCAGAGCACGCGCGCTGCGTGATCATCGGTGGCGGCGTCGGCGGCGCGGCGATCGCCTACCACCTGACTTTCCTGGGCTGGACCGATGTCGTCCTGCTCGATCGGTCCGAGCTCACCTCGGGCTCGACGTTCCACTCTGCCGGCTTGGTGGGGCAGCTCCGCTCGAGCCCGACCCTCACCCGCATGATGGTCGACAGCGTCGCCACTTACCGAGGGCTGGCGGCTGAGACCAGCGTCGATCCCGGCTGGCGCGAGGTCGGCTCCCTGCGGCTCGCCTCCTCTGCAGAGCGCATGGAGGAGCTGCGCCGCCAAGCCGGCTGGGCGAAGGCGTATGGCCTGCCCATGGAGCTGGTCAGCGCGGAGGAGGCACAGCGGCTCTTCCCACTCATAGTCACGGAGGGCGTCCGGGGCGCGGCATGGCTGCCGACCGATGGCTACCTTGACCCGAGTGGTCTGACCCAGGCCCTTGCCGCGGGCGCCCGCAGTCGTGGCGCAACGATCCTGCCGCGGACGCGGGTAACGGGAATCGGCATCGCACGCGGCGGCGTGACCGGGGTGACCACCGAGCGGGGTGAGATCGCCGCCGAAATCGTCGTCAACGCGGGCGGAATGTTCGGAGCCGAGATCGGTCGCATGGCGGGGATCACCGTGCCGATCATCCCCTTCGCCCACCAGTACCTCGTCACCGAGCCGATCGATGGCGTCAGCCCGGACCTGCCGCAACTGCGCGACCCGGACAACCTCGTCTACTTCCGGCCCGAGGTGCGCGGACTGGTGATGGGCGGCTACGAGCGCGACCCGGCCCCGTGGTCGCTCGACGGCATCCCGCCTGACTTCAATGGCAGGCTGCTGACCCCGGACTGGGAGCGCTTCGAAGAGATCAGCGCCGGGGCGGTGCGGCGCGTTCCCGCCATGCAGGACGTGGGGATCACGCGGCTGATCAACGGCCCCGAGGGCTTCACCCCCGACAACGAGTTCATCCTCGGCGAGTCGGAGGTGCGCGGGTTCTTCGTCGCCGCCGGCTTCAGCGCCCATGGCATCGCCGGCGCCGGCGGGCTCGGGCGCCAGATGGCGCAGTGGATCGTCGACGGCGAGCCGGAGCTGGACCTCTGGAAGATGGACATCCGCCGCTTTGGCTCGCAGTACGGCTCGCGGTCCTACACCCTCGCCCGCGCAACCGAGAACTACGCCACCTACTACGACATCCACTATCCCAACGAGGAGCGGCAGTCGGCGCGGCCGCTGCGCCTCTCGCCGACCTACCAGCGATTGACCGAGCTGGGCTGCGCCTTCGGCGAGAAATCGGGCTGGGAGCGCCCCAACTGGTTCGAGTCGAACGCGGCGGCCGGCGACGACGGCCTTCGACCGCGCGGCTGGGCCGGGCAGCACTGGTCGCCTGCCATCGGCGCCGAGGCCATGGCCACCCGCAACGCGGCCGCCCTCTTCGACGAGACCAGCTTCGCCAAGATCGAGATCAGTGGGCCCGGGTCGCTCCCATTCCTCCAGCGCCTCTGCGACAACGAGATGGATCGCCCGGTCGGCAGGATCACCTACACGCAGATGCTCAACAAGCGCGGCGGCATTGAGTGCGACTTCACGGTGACGCGCCTAGGGGAGGATCGCTTCTTCATCGTCACCGGCACGGCCTTCGGCAGCCACGACCTGGGCTGGATCCGGCGCCATGCGCCGGACGACGGCAGCGTGACGATCAGCGACGTCACCTCGTCGCGCGCCTGCATCGGCATCTGGGGACCCCTCGCGCGGCAGATCGTGCAGTCGACCACGACCGATGACCTCGGCAACGAGGCCTTTCCGTACCTGACGGCTGCGCAGATCACGGCCGGGCACGTCCCGGTGACGGCGATGCGGGTCACCTATGTCGGCGAGTTGGGCTGGGAGCTCTACTGCCCGATGGAGTCCGGCGCACTGCTGTGGGACACCCTGTGGGATGCGGGGCGGCCGCTGGGGCTGCTGGCCGGAGGGTATCGGGCCATCGACAGCCTGCGGCTGGAGAAGGGCTATCGGGTGTGGTCGAGCGACATCACACCCGAGGAGACGCCGTACGAGGCGGGGCTCGGCTTCGCGGTGCGCCTCAAGAAGGAGGCCGACTTCATCGGCCGCGACGCGCTGGTGGCGGCGAAGGCCGCCGGGCCGCGCAAGCGGCTTCGATGCCTCGTCC
>JACDEL010000102.1 GCA_013816405.1 Chloroflexota bacterium
CGGGTGCCGCGGTCGCTCGCGTCGCCTGCGCCGCGGGCGGGTCGCTCGATGGGGGCCGCGACGAATTGGTCGAGTCCTGGCCGAGCCGCGCTCGCAGCTCGGCCACCTCCGCCCGCAGCATCGCCAACTCCGCCTGCACGGTCGGCAGCAGCGCTACCGCCGTCTCGAGCGCCCCGAGGTAGGTCTGCACCGGAGCCGGCAAGGCCAGGCGCAGCTCATCCGCCAGCCCAGGCTCAATCATCACAACCGCAGTTTACAGAACCCCGCCCCCCGTCGCCAGCCTGCCGAGGAGGGCTGAACGTATCTCCTCAATCCGGGACGGTAGGGCGGGTGTAGGGAGGTCTGGGGCAGCGAGTCGAGGGGAGGAAGACTGCGCGAAGGCGGAGAAGTGGCACCTGCAGCAGGGTTGGCAGCGGGGGCGAGTGGACGTAAGCTGCGTCTGACCATTGGTGGTGGAGCGAGATGGCGGAGCGACCAGTCCCCGAGGCAATAGCTCGGCTCGACCTGGCGTCGATGGCGGACGTGGGGACGCGGCAGGCGATCGTGGCGCTGCTGAGTCTGGTCGAGGAGCTGGTGGCGGAGAACCAGGCGCTGCGGACGGAGCTTGCCCAGGTCAAGGATGAGCTGACGCGGCTGAAGGGCGGGCAAGGGCGGCCAAAGATTCCGCCAGGGAAGTCGGCGGGCGGATCGACGGACTACTCGTCGGAGCAGGAGCGTCGGACGGCGCCGAAGCCGTGGCAGAAGCGCGGCAAGCAGGATCGGGTGCAGATCGATCGGACCGAGCGGGTGGCGGTCGATCCGGCGACACTGCCGGCCGACGCGGTGCTCAAAGGGTACGAGACGGTGGTGGTGCAGGATCTGGTGCTGCGGACCGACACGGTCGCGTTCGAGCAGGAGGTCTGGTACTCGCCGTCGGAGCAGCGGAGCTATCGAGCCCAGCGACCGGCCGGGTATGAGGGGACGTTCGGCCCGCACTTGCGAACGCTGGTGCTGACGCTGGCATACAGCGGGGGGATGAGCGAGACCAAGATCCACGAACTGGTGGAGGACCACGGGATCGTGATCTCGGCCGGAACGGTCTCGAACCTGCTGACGGAGAGTCGGACCGCCTTCACGACGGAGGCCCGTGCGGTGCTGAAGGCCGGGCTTGCGAGCACGCCGTACCAGCACCTGGATGATACGAGCACGCGGGTCGATGGCAAGGGTCAGTACTGCCAGATCCTGTGCAACCCCCTCTACACGGCGTACCAGACCACACCGGGGAAGGACCGGCTGACCGTCATTGACGTGCTGCGTGGGGGGCGGCCACGCGCGTATCGTTTCGACCAGGAAGCGGACCGGCACCTGGTGTTTCTGGGGCTCTCGACGGCGGCGCGGGCCAGGCTGGCGGTGATCCCCCGCGAGCAGGAGTTGGATGAGGCGACGCTGACGGCGCTCGTGGCGGCGCCAGCGCTCAAGCTGGGTCCCCGGCAGCAGCAGCAGGTGCGCGAAGCCCTGGCGGTCGCGGCCTACCTGGCTGATCCGGCCTGGCCGGTCGTGCGGACCCTGGTCTGCGACGACGCGCCCCAGTTCCGGGCGATCACCGAGGAGGTGGCGCTCTGCTGGATCCACGAAGGCCGACACTTCAAGAAGCTGACCCCGTACTTGCCCCAGCATCAGGCCGCCCTCGCCGACATCCTCAAGCAGTTCTGGGCCTACTATCGCGAGCTGCTGGCCTACCGTGAGCACCCGACCACCCAGGATCGCCTGCGGCTGGACGCTCACTTCGACAGGCTGTTCGGCACCCCCACCGGCTACCAGGCGCTCGACGACCGCCTGGCGCTCACCCGGGACAAGAAGCCGGAGCTGCTGCTGGTGCTCACCCATCCCGAGCTCCCACTCCACAACAACCCGGCCGAGCTCGGCGCCCGCCAACGCGTCCGCAAGCGCGACGTCAGCTTCGGCCCGCGCAGTCCGGCGGGCTCCGCCGCCTGGGACACCTTCATGACCCTCGCCGCCACCGCCCGCAAGCTCGGCCTCGACTTCGCCGCCTACCTGCGTGACCGCTTCACCAAGGCGGGCCAGATCCCACCGCTCGCCGACCTCATCACCGCCCGCGCTCCCCAGCTTGCTCTCGGCTCTGCCTGACTCATCCCAGGGCCGCTACCCTGCCGGATTGAGGTGGTACATGTCGAAGCGTGGGAAGTTCGAGCTGGAGATGTCGAGTCGGATCCGGTGCCCAGCCGCGAACAGGTTGCTGGTCGGCTCGAGGATGATCATGAGCTCGTAGACGCGGCCCGGCTCGAGCAGGCTGGCCTTACCCGAGCGGTCTCGATAGCGCGCACGAATGATTCCCTCGGTGATGTTCATGTGGAAGCCGTCGGGATAGTCGGCGCTGGTCGGGTAGACGT
>JACDEL010000006.1:0-24783 GCA_013816405.1 Chloroflexota bacterium
AGTCGAGGTCCTCGGTGGCGTTACGGCGACGCACCGAATGGAAGGAGTACATCTGCTCCACCGGATCGCGCAGCATGATGATGATCTTGGCGTCGGGACTCTTGGCCTTGATCCGGCCCCCGGCCACCTTCGAGAAGAGGTTGAATACGCAGGCTTCTCCCACGCGCTTGGCCCCGCCCGTGTCGGCGAACAGTGCCAGGTATTCCTTCTCGTCTCGCATGAAGAAGTCGGCATCCGCGTCACTGCCCGAATCGAGGTCGGAACAGAAGAACTTCGGCTCCTTGTACTCGGGCATGAACACGTCGGGGTGTTGCCGCAGATAGGTGTACATGAAGGTCGAGGCGCATCGTGGCGCACCGACGATGAAGAAGTTCGGGAAATGCGAGGTGTCACGCTGGTTCATTGCAGCCAGCGGGCGCTCAACCGGCCACTTCGATGGCGCCGGGATATAAGGATTGGGCAATGGGCGCTGCCGCCCTCACGATCGTAGAGAGGTCCTCGGCACTCAGCGAAGTCCGCCACCGTTCGTCGAGCCGGATCTCAGCGGTTGGTTGCAGGCGAGCGCGATTGCCTAAGAGATGCTGCAGCCCATACGAACCAGAGGGCCTTGGTGCCGCCGACGGATCAACACCACAGAAGCCGTAGAGCGTTGCCATCGTTTCCTCTGGATCACGGCACAAATCCTCATATCGCACAAGCGTCCGATCGCCTACGCCTAGGGTTTGCATATGGCGCATCAGCGTCTGATTGTTCCTGGCCCATGCTCTCGCTGCAGCGCCGACGTCGACCTGCGCTCCAAATCGGCCCCTCGACGACGAGACCACCCCCCTCACGTCTCGTATCAGGTGCACTGCCTTGAGCTCCATGCCAAGGTATCGATGGAGATAGCGAAGACGCATTCCCTCCTTTGATGTCTCGACGAACACCCGCTTATGGGTCACGTCGAGAACAACATTCGCGAAATCCCTATTCCGCTGACCAAGCCTCCGCATCGACCTCCGATGCGATGGGAACAAGTTGAATAGCGCATCGCGAATGTCCTCAGCCGCGGTCGACCGCAACGAACCACTCCGAATCGAATGCCAGAGTCCTGGCTCGTCGAAACGGAGTGCGAAATCGCCGAGCGAAAGGTCTTCGATCCCGACCGCGCGCGCACGATCCTGGACCTCCAGCCAGAATGGGCATTCTGTCATCAGGCGCTGGCACGAGCAGCGGAAGACGTCCATCTGCCCCGCTCGCTTAGTCCCCGAAACCTCGCTGACCGTGGCGATCTCCGGGTGTGCGCCCAGAAGCGACGCTAAGAGGGTCGAACCTGAGAAAGGCGAGCATGCGACGTACACATAGGACCGATGAGTGGTTCCATTCTCGACCTCAGGCATCACACAGAAGCACCGTCGCGCTCTGCGGCAACTGCACCATAGGGCCTCTGCGCTTGTGGCTTAGAACCATCCGCAACCTCGTCGCCTGTCGAACCCGGACCCGTTGAGGCTTGGCGCGCGAGGCGCGAAAACCTTTTTGCGGATGGAGACTATAGCCGCAGGCGAGGAGGCGCGCGTCGCAGAGGACAGGTCGACACATGAGTTGTCTGCACGCCAGCCCCCTTGTGGTGCCGCCTTGGTCCATGATTTCGTGCTAGCCGGTTTTAGGATGCGAAACGAAGGCAGGTTAAGCCGTCCGGCTTCCGCGTCGATTGGGGCACGATGCGCAGTGCCCTTCCGATCGCGTAGGGTATTGCCGGGGTTTCGGGTGGAAGTGCCATAGGCGAGAGGCGGGCTGTCGATCCATGCGAACCGATTCACAGGCGCACCCGAGAGCCGCGCGGAGTGATGAATTGGCGCGAGTCTGGCAGGCACCATCTCACCAAGAATGGGATGCCTTCTTGGCCTCAGTTAGCGCGCACTACGCCCAGACAAGCGCATGGTCCAGCCTGAAGGCTGATGCCGGCTGGCGAGCCAGCCGAGTGGCCGTCGTGGAGGGGAGCGATATCGTTGCGGGCGCACAACTGCTCTTTCGACCCTTGCCAGCCGCGCTAGGTACAGTTGGGTACGTCCCAAAAGGGCCGGTGCTTGCGGCGGACAACGCCGACCACGCATCGGCGGTCATGGACGCGCTCCTTGATGATGCGAAGCGTCACCGCATGCGGTGGCTTGGCGTTCAACCGCCGACAGCAGGGGGTGCCGTGGAGCTCGAGCTAGCGGATCGTTTGTTCCACGTTAATCCAGGAATCGGCACGCCTGCCACCACGCTTCGCTTGGATCTTGGCAAGAGCTCAGACGAACTGCTTGCCGATATGAGCAAGTGGACCCGTCGGAACATTCGGCGTGGCGAGAGCCGGGGAATCACCACACGCCTTGGAGGGGAGGACGATATAGCGACATTCGTGCGGTTGCGCCAAGAAGCCAGCCGACGGAAGCAGTTCTACACGCGTTCTGAGGACTATTACGGTGAGATGTGGCGCATATTCCGCGCCGCCGGACAGATGGAACTCTTTTTGGCCGAATACGAAGAAGAAGTCGTCTCGGGGATGCTCACCATTACATTCGGCAATACCGCATACGCCCACGCCAGCGCGTGGTCAGGTAAACACGGAACTCACAAGCCAAACGAGGTGCTCGAGTGGGCTGCCATCTGCTGGGCGCAGGCGGCCGGCTACAAGTATTTTGACTTGGAGGGTATCGTCGCCACAGAGACCGACACCACCGCGACGCAAACGCAGCCAGCTGAATCGGCGAGCGCGGATCCGTACGTGACCGCCTACAAGATGGGATTTGGAGGGCAGATCGTAGCCGTTCCGCAGGCATACGAGCATCTCCCGAACCCCCTTCTACGGTGGGGCTACCGGCAGCTCTATCCTAGAGTGGAGCGTTCCGCGATCGTCGCGAAGATACGCCGGCGCATCTATTGAGCACTCATTGTGGTCACCGCCGGCAAGCGCTGTGATTCGCGTCGCCATGAACGAGCCGACTGCCGCTCGCGCCTTCGTCACCGGCGGCGCCGGATTCATCGGTAGCACCCTCGTAGATCGACTGATCACGGAGGGGTGGTCAGTGACCGCCTACGATTCGCTCGACGGCTCGATCTACCCGCGAGAGGGACGGCTTCGTCATCTCGCGCAAGCGCTGCGATCGTCACTATTCGAGTTCGTTCAGGGCGACACGCGCGACAGCGGCGACATCAACCAGGCCATGTCCCACGCACGCCCGACAGTGGTCTTCGACCTCGCCGCCCGTGCAGGCGTCCGTCCATCAATGAGCGACCCGCTTGCGTACATCGACGTCAATGTGCGCGGCCTCCAGAACACCCTGCTAGCAACGGCTACCGTTGGTGCCCGATTGGTATTTGCGTCATCGAGCTCCATCTATGGCAACGATCCCCGCCGTCCCTTCATCGAGGATCAGGCCCAAGGTCGCCCAGCGTCACCGTACGGAGCAACCAAGATTGCGGGCGAAGCCCTGGTCCACGCACACCATGAAGCCACCGGCCTGCCGATTGGCATCGCTCGCCTGTTCACCGTCTACGGTCCGCGCCAGCGGCCGGATCTCGCGATTAGCTCCTTCGCGAACCGGATGCTCGATGGTGAACCGATCGCACTCTTTGCCGACGGGCTCGGGGTGCGCGACTACACCTATGTGGACGACGTGGTCGAAGCCCTGGTGCGCATGGCGGCGGCGCCGGACGCTTCGCTGACGATCAACGTTGGCAGTCATCGGCCCATCCAGACTCGGACCATGGTTGCCGAGCTCGAGCGCGCGCTGAAGGTACGTGCCGTGAACAACCTGTTGCCCGGCCAGCCCGGAGATGTGGAGGCGACCTTCGCGGACATCAGCCGTGCCCGGGAACGCCTCGGCTGGGAGCCACTGGTACCGTTCTCAGTGGGGATCGACCGATTCAGCGACTGGCTACGCGCCGAGCGCAGCTAGCGGCGCCATGCCGCCTACCGACTGGTAGCGCAGGCCCGCCGCCACAGCCCGCGCGGGGTCCAATGCGTTTCGCGCATCGAAGATGAAAGGCCGGCGCATGACAGCCGCGAGGGTGGCGAAGTCGGAAGTCACGTACGCCGGCCAGTCCGTGGTGAGCACGAGGGCGTCCGCGCCGCGAGCCGCCTCCAGAGCAGAGGGCGCGATCTGGATCCAGGGCTCAGCCTCTGCGACGCGACCAGTCGCCTGCGGGTCACAGCCGACCACTTCGGCCCCTTGTTCACGGAGCTCATGAGCAAGCTTGAGCGCCGGTGAGTCGCGGATGTCGTCTGTGTCGGGCTTGAAGGCAAGGCCAAGCAGAGCGACGCGCAGTCCACTCAGCTCGCCGAGCGCTTCCGCCATGTGTCCGGCCAACCTGCCAGGTTGGGCATTGTTCACCGCATCAACCGCCTTCGCCAACACCATCTCCTGTCCGTGTTCCTCACCCATCGCGATGAGGGACCGCACGTCCTTTGGGAGACACGAGCCGCCATAGCCGATGCCTGGGCGGAAGTAATCGCTCCCGATGCGCGGGTCACTCGCGATGCCATCGATCACGGACTCGACTGAGGCTCCGGTCGCCTCGCACAGGGCGGCCAGCTCATTCACAAAGCTGATCCTGGTCGCGAGGTATGTGTTGGCGGCGTTCTTGACCAGCTCGGCGCTTGCAGCGTCCATCACCAGGATGGGGGCATTGAGCGGCCGATACAGGGTGGACAAGGCGCCGACGTCCTGGTCAGTAGCTCGCTGAGTGCGGCCGATCACGACGCGCGACGGCCGCAGAAAGTCATCCAGTGCGCGGCCCGTCCTCAGAAACTCAGGGTTTGCCAGCACCGGCACCGCGATGTCCTCGCCGCGGATCTGCAGACGATCGTTGAGGAACGCTTCTACCTTCTCCGTCGTCCCCACCGGAACGGTGCTGCGCAGGGCGATGACCGTCGGGCGAGTCAGTTGCTCCGCGATGGTGGCCGCTGCGGCCATGACAGCTCGCAGATCGGCCTCGCCGCTGGGCGCCGAAGGCGTTCCGACACAGATCAGTACGACGTCCGCCTCCCGGATCGCCACAGCCGGGTCGCCCGTGAAGGTCAGACGACCGGTTTCCTGGTTCAGCTCCCCGGACAGGCCGGGCTCGTAGAAGGGAGGCTCGCCGGATTCGAGGGCGGCCAGCTTGCCCGCGTCTGTATCGAGCCCTACCACTCGCTGGCCAAGGCGTGCCATGCACACTGCCGTAACCAGCCCAACATATCCAAGCCCAATGACGGCGATCTGCATTAGGATTCCACCTTCGCTCCAGCGGCCTGGGTCCGCTAGTTACGTACGGGCGGTCTGTACGCAGGCGGCACGGGCGATGATACCGTCCCATCTGGATCAGCGAATGTGAGGACTATTCAGCGCTTGGACGATCCTCACGGTGCTCGGCTGAATAGGGCGGCCCTCCGCCCTGACCAGCTGGAACGCATCTCGATCTGGGGCGACCTCGATCCGGAAAACGTTCGGCTTCTGGCTGACCATGATTCAGATCTCGAGCGACCCTCTGGCGCGAATCCCCGGGCCCGAGTCGCGGGAGTCGCTCGCCGCCTGGTATTCGGGTTTGCCTCACTGTGGCTCTTTCTGGTCGCTCTGGGCTTGATGAAGGACGGGGCCCGTGGGCTGGCCCCGATCCTTGGCAGCTCGATAGAGTCAATCTGGAATGCCGTGGGACTCGGCTGGCTGGGCGCGCTGTTGGTGCTATCCGGTTCCCCGGTCGCAGCGTCATCGCTCACCTTGCTCGACGCGGGCGCACTGTCGGCAGACCAGAGCTACGCGATGATTGTTGGCTCGCGCCTTGGAGCATCGTTTGTCGTTCTGGTCATTGGCGCGTTATACGCGCTGCGCGGTCGCGAATCCGGCCGCCGCTCGCCGATCTCGATTGGCGTTCTGGCATTGGCGATGACCGCGATCGTCTATGTTCCCGGTGCCTTGATCGGCCTTTCGGTGCTCCACTTCGGCCTCCTCGACTCCGTCAACCTGACGCCTCCACCCCTCTTCTTCGACACCATCAGGTCGGTCTCTGCCCCAGCCATCGCGCTGGTGGAGCAAGTGCTGCCGGGGCGCGACGCGCTTGGAGCTGGACTCCTCTTCCTGGCCGGGCTGGGCCTTCTCCTTGTCAGCTTCCGTCTTGTCGACGAGTTACTTCCCTCGCTTTCGTCGGAAACCGATGACGGCCGCGCTCGGTGGTATGTCGGTCCGTGGAAGATGTTCGGCATCGGTCTCGTGGTCGCCCTGTTCACGCTCTCGGTATCGGTGGCGCTGAGCCTGTTGGTGCCCGCCGTGGCGCGTGGTTACATCCGGCGGGAGCAGATCCTGCCGTACATCGCGGGGGCCAACATCACGACACTCGCCGACACCCTGGTGGTTGGGATCCTGACGGGCAACCATGTCGCGCCTCGGGTGGTGTTGGCTGTGGCAATTGGCGTAACGTGTTCGACGGTCCTGATGCTGGCTCTTGTGTACCGGCCGATTCGCCGACTGGTCTTTGCGCTCCAGGCGACTGTCCTCGCGAACCGGGGAACATTGGTCGCCTTCGTGGCGATCCTGTTCGCCTGCCCCCTCCTGCTACTCTTCGTGCGCTGAGGAGCAATCCGTCACATCGGGACCTGGGGGCGGCGGTCTCGACCGGGTTCATGCGACACGCGAACCCTCCCTCATGGCGTAGCCTCGTCGGACAGATCTAGTTGATGGTGGACCTTGCCCCTTCCAGCGGCGACAGATGGCCATACCGTGGGCGCGGTCGTGATCGGAGGCGATTACCAAGGATTGGGGATCGTCCGCAGCCTCGGCCGACGCGGCATACCGGTGTGCATCATAGATAACGAGTATTCGATCGCGCGCTTCTCGCGGTATGCCCAGCGTTCCGTTCGCGTTCGTGAGCTTCGTGATCCGGAAGTCACCGTGGATACGGTGCTTGAGATTGGGCGACGGTTCCGGCTTGAGGGCTGGGTGCTGTACCCGACACGCGACGAAACCGTGTCGGCCTTCGCGATGCATCGCTCTCGTCTCGCCGAGTTCTTTCGCGTTCCAACGCCAGAATGGGAAACCACCAGGTGGGCGACCGACAAGCGCAATACCTACCGGCTCGCCGGCGACCTTGGCATTCCCGCCCCGCAGACCTGGTATCCGACTTCGGTCGACGACCTCGCCGAGATTGACGGACGCTTTCCACTCGTGTTGAAGCCCGCAATCAAGGATCAGTTCATCTACGCGACGAAAGCGAAGGCGTGGCGGGTCGATTCGCGTGACCAGCTTGTCGAGCGGTTCGTCGAGGCCGCCGCGATCACCGGCACAGACGGGATGATGGTTCAGGAGCTCGTTCCGGGAGGTGGCCGGCATCAATTCGGCTACTGCGCCTTCTTCAAGGATGGCCGCGCCGTGGCCAGCCTGGTGGCGCGCCGTTGGCGTCAGCATCCGCCGGACTTTGGGCGGGCGAGCACCTTCGTTGAGACCGTCGACTTGCCACAGCTGGCGGAGCTTTCTGAAGAGTTCCTGCGAGCGATCGACTACTACGGCCTCGTCGAGGTCGAGTTCAAACGAGATCCGCGCGACGGCACCTACAAGTTGCTCGATGTTAACGCCCGCACGTGGGGCTATCACACGCTTGGGCCTACCGCCGGGCTCGATTTCCCGTACCTTTTGTTCAGGGATCAGGTCGGGGAGCGGGTACCCAACCAGCCGCGCGCGAAGCTTGGGATCAGGTGGGTGCGCCTCGTTACCGATCTCCCGATGGCGGCTGTCGAGATCGGTCGCGGTCGTCTTGGCTGGCGGACGTACTTCAAGTCTTTGCGCGGGGTCGACGCAGAGGCAGTGTTCAGCCGCGAGGATCCGCTGCCGGGACTCGTCGAACTGGCACTGATCCCGTACCTCTATGTGCAGCGAGGATTCTGAACGTGGCATGGCTTCCAACACTCGTCGGTGCGTTGCTGGTGCTCGCGGTCCTATCACCGCTTGCATGGAAATGGCAGCTCGGTATTACGCGCGTCGCTCTTTTCGCAGTAGCAGTGTCACTTGCATGCGGCGTGCTTGTCAGCTGGCTAGGCGTTTCGAGCAATCCCTGGCTTCAAGGGGCCCTCGTGGCGGTTGTTGCGATTTCGGCAGCTTTTGTCGGATTGGCGTACCGGTTCTACCGAGACCCCGAGCGAGATATCCCCGATGAGGACGATGTCATCGTGAGTCCCGCCGATGGCGAAATCGTGTACGTTCGCGAGTCGGTTGGCGGAGCGCTACCTGTCTCATCCAAGCGGGGTACGCCGTACACCCTCCAAGAGCTCACCAAGACACCGCTTGAGGCTCAGGAAGCTATCGTCGTCGGCATTGCCATGAATTTCCTCGACGTCCATGTCAATCGTGCGCCGGTAGCGGGCCGCGTCGCGCTCCTCAGGCATGTACCCGGGCTCTTCGGCTCCTTACGGGACCCGCAGATGGTCTTCGAGAACGAGCGAACGACCACTATCATCACAAGCGGCGGCATCGATGTTGCGGTCGTACAGATTGCATCGCGGCTCGTCCGCCAGATCTCGGCCTTCGTTCGCGAGGGGGACGACGTTGCGTTGGGGCAGCGGATCGGCGTTATCAGACTCGGATCGCAGGTCGACCTCGTGCTCCCCGTCGTCAACGGACTCAAAGTTCTGGCAAAGCCTGGCGAACACGTCACTGCCGGCGCATCGATAGTCGCGCGGTGGAAGCCGCCCCTCGAAGCAAGCGGTTAAGTCCTCGTACTTTACGGCGATGGAGGATCATCGTTTGGCGCAGCAGCTCGTCGGTGCCAAGATCGTCGAGCTCGAGGCCGATACGAGCGGTAGGTGGGCCGATTTCGTGCGCTCGCGACCAGGCGCTGTCATTTACCAGCATCCGCAATGGGCACAGGTGCTAGCGCGGGGTTATGGATTCCGGACCCTGGCACTTGGCTGCGAGGACGCGAGCGGAACGCTGCTCGGCGTGCTGCCGCTCGGCTACACGGCGGGCATCCTGCGGAGGCGCGGACTCTCCTCGCTGCCACGCACACCGTCGGTTGGTCCACTGGCCGTGAACGGCGACGTCGGCAAGATCCTCATGAGGGCAGCCATCGACCGTGTGCGAGCCGAGAGCGGGATCCGTCTCGAAATCAAGGTGGCAGAAACCACATACGCGGGCGCCGTGCCGGACATGGTGCGTGTCCGTTGGGACGCCACGTATGTCCGCGAGCTATCGGGCGCCGCAGGCGAGCTCCGCTTCGGCACGTCTCGGAACCATGCGCAGATCGAGAGAGCTGTGCGCAAGTCGCGCCGCGTCGGCGTAAAGGTTCGGGCTGGAGATGGCGAAGAGGACCTTTGGCGCTGGTATCAGCTCTATCTGGAAACCGTGCGCCGTCATGGAGTGCCCCCGCGTCCTTACACGTTCTTCCAGGCAGCGTGGAACATCCTGAGCCCCGGTGGAATGATGCGTTTGTTAGTAGCTGAAGAAGGTTCGCCCAGCAGGGTATTGGCGGGTTCGGTGTTCTTCGCCTACGGCACGACGATGTCCTTCGCCTTCAACGGCTCACGCGGGGATGCCTTGCCTTTACGGCCAAACGACGCAATCCACTGGCAAGCCATCCATGATGCTCAGGCGGGCGGATTCCGGTACTACGACCTGGGAGAGGTCGATGCCGGTAACGAAGGCTTGGCGCGATTCAAGACGAAGTGGGGGGCGGAGCCGCACTGGCTGTATCGCTACTACTATCCCGCCCACGGGGCACCGGCGCACCCCAGGGTGGAGGCGGGCGGCCATGCCAAGCAGCTGGCGCGCATGATATGGAGGCGAGTTCCTATTCGCGCCACGGCCGTGATCGGAGGGTTGTTGTACCGATATCTATGAGTGGCTGAAGTCGGCTAGGCGGCGCAGGCCTCTGACGCCTTGCCGCGGTCGACGACGCTGACCGTGGTGCCGGTGATCTGCAGGATCGCGGTCGTCGAGTTGTTCCCCTCGCATCGCTCTTGCAGGTAGCCCTGTGCATCGGCGGTGGCGGTCAGGGTGTACTCGCCAGCTGGCAGGTCGCTGATGTCGATGTACTGGTCGGGCAGCTTGGCATCATACCTGTCACTCCAGCCAACGGAGATTCCCATCGTCACCGACGTGTCGGCGGCCGTGCCGCAGTCGGCCTTTTGGTGGACGGGGGACTGCGGCGCGCCCGGAAGTGTGAGGTTGAAGCCTACGTCGTCGAAGAAGCAGAAGCCGTGCTTGTCGCTGATGCGCTTGAGGGTCGCGGCGCTGTTCTGCAGCTGGTAGGTCTCCAGATCCCGAAGATGCCAGTGATGATGCCCGTCACCGGCAAAGTACATATGGAAGCCGCTCGGTATGCTCATCAGGGCGCCGCCGGAAGTGGCGATCTGCTGATCGACCAAGAGATCGCCGTTGCCCACCGGCGAGTGGCCGTACGCGACCATCGGACCAGCTCCGATGTTGATCAGGACCGTCGTGAAGCGGAGTCGAGGGTGTCCGGTGACCGTGGTGTCGATGCTGAACCGACGCATTGGGGCCATTCCCAGGTCTGGCAGGAGCGTGGGACCGTAGCTCGGGACTGGAGTCGCGCTCGGCGGGGGCGCCGACCCCGAAGGACCGGAACTGGCGGATGGCGATGCGCTGGAGCTCGGCAAGTCGGTGGTGCTGGGCCCGGCGAACAGGCAGCTCGCGGTGCCGAGCGCTAGCAGGACCGGCAGGACACGCGCGACGTGAAGAAAGCGAGCCATGCGGCCAGCCTAACGCAAAACCCGCGCCAAACCGCGACCGGGTAGGCTGAGGGCATTCGACCTCCACCGCCTCCCGCGGTGGCGTCGGCTGTCTAGGGTCATGGGGCGATGGAGCAATCAGGATTGGCGGACTCATGAGGCTGGTGACATCGGAGCGACTCGACGTTCTTGATGAGCTTCGGGTCCCGTACGAGCTCGTGGCGGACGCGGATCAAGCCGCCAGCGAACCTACCGATTCGTTTCCTCTTCCAGGCTTTGCGGTGCTCCGTCAGACCGATCGCGCGCATGCTCCGCGCCTGCGGTGGCCGTCGGATTCGTCTCACATTGCGGGCTCATCACGTCTGCATCACATCGACGGCATTCCATTCTTCGCGCGCCTGATCCCCGATTCCGTGCTGCGTGAGCTTTCCATCCAACATGGTTGGGTCGCGGCCGTCGATGTCCTCGACGAAGCCGAGCGCCGGGTGGGATCGGTCTGGCGCGAGCCGGACGGCAGCCTCGTGCTTCCGTTTGGTCCGAACGAAGCGATCCGCAATCTCACGATGGAGCGGTACCGTCACCTGGACGGCCCAGGGGACGCGCAGCGGTCGAGTGGCTTCGCGCTGCGTGCCTACTACCTGCTGCGCCCGCTGCTGCCCCGACGGCTTCAGCTCGCGATGCGACGCCTCTTCAGTCGCATCCAGGCGCGCACGAGCTTCCCCAGGTGGCCGTTCGAGCCGGCACGCCATGACCTTGCGAGGCGAATCTACTCCTTCGTCGTGGAGATCACGGACGCACCTCCGCCGTGGATTGCACCCTGGCCTGGGCCGTACTCGTGGGCGCTCGTCCTGACGCACGATGTCGAGACCGCCGTGGGCTACGACAAGATGCTCGAGATCTGTGCACTCGAGGAGGCGCGGGGTTACCGGTCGTCTTGGAATTTCGTGCCCCGTCGTTATCGTGTCGAGGATGCCAGGGTCGAACAGCTCACACACCGAGGGTTTGAGATAGGCATCCACGGGCTCTATCACGACGGTCGGGACCTCGAGTCGGTCGAGATGATTCGTGAACGGCTTCCAGCAATTCGCGAGTACGCCGACCGCTGGGGGGCGTCGGGCTTCCGATCGCCGGCGACCCAGCGGCAGTGGGAATGGATGGGATTGCTCGGCTTTGACTACGACTCCTCTTTTCCCGATACGGATCCCTATGAGCCCCAACCAGGTGGCTCGTGCAGCTGGCTGCCGTTTTTCATCGAGGACCTGGTAGAGCTTCCCATCACCCTTCCGCAGGACCACACGCTCTTCGTCATCCTGCGCAGAGCCGATGCCTCCACCTGGATCGATAAGGCCCATCGGCTACGCGACAGGGGCGGCATGGCTCTGATGCTCACTCATCCCGACTACATGACTGACCCCACTATCGAGTCGGCTTACGTGAGCTTCCTCGATGAGTTTCGCCGGGATCCGTCCGCATGGCAGGCCCTTCCACGTGATGTTGCCGAGTGGTGGCGTCGCCGCGCCGCTTCACATCTGGAGCCGTCTGGCGACGGGTGGCGGGTCGTCGGTCCGGCAGCGCACGACGCCGCCATTCAGACGAAACCTCCCTCGTAGCTCCCATCTCGAACGCATCCCGGAACGTCGAAGTGGTGCGGGCGGGCAACGCTACGAGGAGGAGCTTGCTGTCACGCAACTGCCGGCTGGGGTACCATCCATGTTCATTCATTAGTACTGGTGGGAATCAATGTCACAAGTCCGACGGTTGCTCACTGCGTCGACTACACTGGCAGTCTTGGCAACGACGCTTTCGATCACTGCCGCCTCCGCCAGTCCGACGCTGCTCATGCCGGACCTAGGGATGGCCCGATTTCGGCAGTTCAGCGTGGACACGACGTTGATCTCGGGCCGAAGTCTGCTTCGGTTCACGACCGTCCTCATCAATATCGGCGACGGTCCTCTCCAGACGCACGGCTATAACCTCCAGCCCAACGGCGACATGTCGGTTGAACAACAGATCCAAGACAGCCTCGGTGGTTGGACGAGTTATCCGACTGAGTACCACATGTACTACGCCGGAGATTTGCACAGCCATTGGCACCTCCGCGATTTCGAGAGTTATGTGCTGCAAAGGAACAATGGCCCGGACGTGCGTACCGGCGCGAAGCACGGCTTTTGTCTTCAGGACAGCTACACGTTCAACCTATCGTTGCCGGGAGCGCCCTCGTCGGCCCACTACCTCAACTGCGGCAACTCATCCTCAACCGAAGTCACCACCGGTATCTCGGTCGGCTGGGGCGACAAGTACGCGTACAAGCTCCGAGACCAATACATCGACATCACGGATCTGCCGTCGGGTCAGTACACCCTCACCGGCACTGCAGACGCCCTGAACTCGATCGCGGAGCGCTGCGAGCTCAACAACACCACCAAGGCAGTGCTCCAGATATCTGGTAACAGCGTCACGATCGTCAACCAGGGTGGGCCTTCAAAGAGGTGTTAAGCTCCCCTGCGAGCAGCATCCGGACTCCTTAGGCTCGGACAGTCAGTCACCTGCCAGAAGGGTATTCGACCAACTGTCGCGTGATCGGCAGAGAGCCTAGTCGCAACCCTATCCGATCGTCCGAATCGGCAATGACGAGCGTCGACGAGCGCCGTCGCCTGGGTGTGGCGTCGCTACTCGATGAGTCCGACGATGCCGCCTGGGATGCCTTCGTCGCGACAATCCCGGGCGGCCTCTACCCTCAAAGCAGTCGCTGGGCAAAGGTCAAGGCGCACATTGGCTGGCGCGCATCGCGAGTGGCGCTCACTGACGGCGGCCATATCGTGGCTGGCGCCCAGATGCTGCTGCGGCCTCTCTCAAGGGTAGGAACCATCGGCTACGTGCCGAAGGGACCGCTGGTCCCGGCCGGCGATGTCGAGCTCGCGCGAGTGGTTCTGGATGCGTTGTTGGCGCAAGCCGCGCGGTGTCGCGTGCTCTACCTGGTGCTGCAGCCGCCAACGAGTGACGAAGCACTTGAGCGCGAGCTCGCAGCCAGAGGCTTCGCGCCGACTGCAGATATCGGCACACCGAGCACAACGCTTCGGGTTGACCTCAGGCGCAGCGCCGAAGAGCTCCTGGTCAACATGAACGAGTCGACCCGCAGGAATATCCGGCGCGGCCAGTCACATGGCGTCAAGGTCCGAATGGGACTGGACGGCGACATCGGTGCCTTCTCTCGACTCGCGATAGCCGCGGCACAGCGAAAGCGTTTTGCGATGCCGCCGCCGGATTACTACCCTGAGATGTGGCGCGTCCTGCGTGAAGGACGACACATCGAGTTGTTTGTCGCCGAGCTTGATGGCGAACCCGTCTCCGCCATGCTGGTTATTGTCTTTGGTGACACGGCGTTCGCGCACGCAAGCGCATGGACTGGCAGCAACTCCCCGAGCAAGCCCAACCACGTGCTGCAGTGGGCTGCCATAACTTGGGCCAGGGAGAACGGCTATCACTACTTCGATGTTGAAGGGGTCGACATCACCATTGCTCGTGCGCTCACGGACCGGGTCTCGAAGGCCTCAGTCGATGTGCCCGATAGCCATGCGACGCGATTCAAGATTGGCTTCGGCGGGCAGCTGACAGGCTCGTCTGTTGCCTACGAGTACGTCCCGAATCATCTTCTGCGATGGGCCTATCGTCGTGTGTACCTCCGCTTCAAGTCGTCCCGAGCGGTGAACGTGGTCCGGAAGAAACTCATGCAGCGAATCCAGTCTCGGCGGACGCCGCAGGCCAGCGAACAAGACTGACGCGGCGAGGCGGGTAAGAACCATTCCCCGGTCATGGCGGGCGTTGGCTGTTGTGGGTTCGGCGGCTGGCGAGGCGCGAGCGGCACAAACTGGCCCACCTGCCGCAGATCAGAGAAGCAGTGCTCCGGCAGCCATGCCCAGTTGCGGGAACTGCGAAGGATCCACGTCGGCTCCGGCGAGGCGAAGCCGCAGGGTAAGCCTTCCGCCGGGGGCCGCGACCGTGATGCCGTCGTCCGCTACCGTGAGGATCTCCCCCGGTCGTCCGCGGTGGGGCAGTCGATCCCACTGCACCGAACCGACCTCGAGTTGCGAATTCCCGAGGATTACTACCGGAAACTGGAACGGCGGAAAGATAAACGCGCGAACCCAGTTCGCAATGGCCTCTGCGTCGCCCTGCCATGCCACCGTACGCCGCGAGAAGTCGATCGAGTGCCGGTTGTAGTAGAGCGCCTCGCTCTCAGCCTGTGGCATTCCCCGTGGTGTTTCGCGGCGCACCCCGGGCCATGATTCACGAAAGAGTTCGACGCCGGCCTCCGAACATCTGTCGTACATGGTGCGGCCAGTGTCCTCCGCACGAATGGGGACACTCTTCGAGCTGATGATCGGCCCGCTGTCGATCCCCACCTCGATGTGATGCAGCGTGACACCGCTTGCGGCCTCCCCATTGATCAGTGCCCAGGCGATCGGTGCCACCCCACGATAGCGCGGCAAAGGGCCGAGGTGAAGGTTGAGCGCACCCATGGCAGGTGTCGCGAGCAACGCGGCCTTCATCAGCTGGGCCGCCTGAAACGACAGTAGGAAGTCGGGGCGGGTCTCCGCCAACTCTGCGACGAAGCCTGGATCGTTGATGTCCGTGATCATGCGTACTGGGGCTCCCACCGAAGCCGCGAAGCGTCTGAATGACGGCTGCCACCCATCTTCGCCGTCGTCAGCGGGATCAGGAAGTGCCAGGATGACGTCATCGCCGGCGGCCAGGATCACGCGCAGGCACTCCACCGCCAGGGTGTTCTTGCCAAGGACCACGACGCGACGGCGAATCATCCCGCCTTGTCCAATGATCTCTCGCCCGCAATCGATTCGGGGTCGGCGGGCGGTCGCCGTCTCCCGACCAGAATTGCAAGGGACCAGGCCCGGCCCTCCCGAATGGTGCCCGCGATCGCGTATCCGAAGATTCCCAGGAGGCCCCCGAGCGAATCGATGGCGACATCCGTCACCAACGGCGTGCGACCCGCCACAAACGACTGGTGGATCTCGTCGCTGATGGCATACAGCACCACGATGACCCACGCCCACCACGCCGCGCGCGGCATCTTCATGTGTCGTGTTGCTCCGGCGACGAGCACTCCGAGCACGCTGTACACAATCAAGTGGGCAAGTTTGTACACGCCGATGTTGAGGTGCCGGGCGCTGGGATCCGAGTCCGGCTGACTCGACAGCAGGAAGATGACCACCATCCAGGCGACCACGGCGGTCCACCAGATCGCGCTACGCGAGCCTGACGCGCTCGATGTCGACATCCTCGGAGGATACAGCGTCCTCTGGTAGGCTCCTGCCCCGGGTCCATCAGCACTAGAGAGCAAGTCCTGTTCGATGAAGACGTCGCGCCACCCCCCCGGCTCACTGGCCCGCGTCCTCATGGTCGTTGAGAACAATGGCTACCCCGCAGATACGAGGGTCAGGGTCGAGGCCCTCGCGCTCGCCGACGCCGGATACGATGTCACCGTTATCGCCCCGAACGTTGATCGAGAGCCGCGGGCAGGGACGATAGACGGCGTTCGCGTTCGGCGCTACCCCCCTCCGCCCGAGGGCACTGGCGCGTGGGCGTATCTCGGTGAGTACCTCTTTGCCACTGCCGCGTCGCTCGTGATGGTCCTGCGCGTGCTCTTCGGACGAGGATTCGACGTGATTCATCTGCACAATCCCCCCGACACGCTCTGGGTGGCGGCCCTGCCCGCGAAGTTGGCGGGGAAGCGGGTCATCTTCGACCACCATGACCTGGCCCCGGAGATGTACGACGCCATCTACGGCCCGCGTGCGCACGGCATAGTGCGTCGCGCGCTCCTGCTCCTCGAGCGGATTACGTTTCGGCTGGCTGACCAAGTGATTTCGACAAACGAGTCGTACCGTGAGATTGCGATGGCACGGGGCGGGGTGCCCGGTGACTGCATCACGGTCGTCCGCAACGGGCCGGACCTTCAGCGTGTGCGGCCGGTGGAGCCCGATGCGGACCTTCGGGCGCGCGCCGGCACCATCATCGGCTACGTGGGCTTGATGGCCAGGCAGGACGGGGTCGATCAGCTGTTGCATGCGGTGCGCCATCTGGTGTACGCGCTCGGTCGGCGCGACGTCCTGTTCGTTCTGATCGGGCACGGCGGTGAACTCGAAGCGCTGAAGCGTTTGTCGACTGAACTTGACATTGACCAATGGGTCTGGTTCACCGGAAGGGTCTCGGACGATGAGCTGTTCCGACGCCTCCTCTCGACCGCGGATCTGTGCGTCACACCTGATCCCGCCACGCCCTACACCGAGCGCTCGACGTTCATCAAGATGATGGAGTACATGGCGCTTGGAAAGCCAATCGTCGCCTTCGACCTGCAAGAGAACCGGGCCTCCGGCGGAGATGCGGCCATTTACGTCCCCGGCAACGACTCGGCGGCATTCGCGCAGGCCATCGCCGACCTGATGGATGACCCCGCCAGGCGCAACGAGATGGGCCGGGTGGGTCGGCAACGCGTTGAGACCGGCCTCAGCTGGAGGCATTCCGTGCCGCACCTGCTCGCAGCCTATGAGGCCGTGCTCAGCCGTCCGCCCCGGCGACTCTTCAGGCGAGCCTCGCCGCGCTAGCGTTCCCCGCCACTGCGTCATCCGACAGTTGCGCGTCGCATACCTCAAGGATCTGAGTGACGGCCTGCTGAAGGGGCGCCGGGACCGTGCACCCGGCGCGGCGGACGTGGCCGCCACCCCCAAAGGGTCGGGCGATATCGGCCGCGCTCACCGCGGAGCTGGTGCGGATGCTGACTCGCGTGGCGCCGCCGTCGACTTCCCGCAGCAGCAGCGAGATGTCGACCCCCTTGGCCTGCGCAATGAACTCGGCGACACCGTCCGCGTCGGGCTGCTCGGTGTGGGTCTCATCGAGCATCGCCTGCGTGAGGCAGGCGAAGACGACTCTGCCATCGTGGCGCTGCCCAAGCTGGTGCAGCATCTTCCCCCACAACAGCATCCGTTCGTACGGCATCTCGGCGAGGATCGTTCGATAGATTGAGGCCAGGGGAGCGCCCGACTCGAGGAGGTTCGCCGCGTGCCGCAGCGTCCTCGGCGAGGTGCTCGTGTCCGCGAATCCGTTGGTGTCACGAACGATCCCGGAAAGCAAGGCAGTCGCGAGCTCGGCGTCGGGCTCGATCCCAAGTTCGGGAAGCAGCGCGGTAACGATCTCGCAGGTCGCGGCCGCCGTGGCGTCGACGAGGTTCGCCGTTCCGAATCCCAGATTTGTGACGTGGTGGTCGATGTTGACGATGGCGATTCCCGAGAGCCAGGCGGCGTGCGTCGACGCGATCGGGCCAATTCGCTCCAGCGTCGCCGCATCGCATACGACCGCAACATCTGCCAGGCCGCTCGGCTGCGACTCGATCTGATCGAACAGGGGAAGGAACGAGTACATCGGCGCGGGTCGGTCGGCGCAGACGATCTCAAACTCCTTACCCAGTCGCTTGGCGATCAGCGCGATTGCCAGGGCGGCACCCAGCGTGTCAGCATCGGGATTCTCGTGACAGAGAGAGGCTATTCGCCGGGCACCACGAAGCGTGTCCGCCACGCGTCGCAACGCGATTGGATCGTCCATGCGCTCGCTTACCATCCGATAGGTTTGGGCCATTTGCACCGAGATCGATGAGATCCGGTACGATACCCGACGGCTCGGCGTTCGGCGGCGCTGGGCCTTCGTGTGCCCAATTGCAGCAAGACAGGAGCCAATGTGGCGACTCCCATTCAGATTCCTCCTCATGGCGGTGCGCTGGTTGATCGCGTTCTCGAGGGCTCTGCGCGTGGGAGCGCGCTCGAGCGCGCGAGCCACGCACCGAAGGTAACGCTCAACGCAGTCGGGCTCTCGGACCTCGAGTTGATCGGCAACGGAGCGTTCAGCCCGTTGACGGGCTTTGCGGTGTCCGCGGACTACCACTCGGTCATGGACCAGATGCGGCTAAGCGATGGTTCGGTGTGGTCCATTCCGGTCACCCTCGCGGTAGGCCGGGAGGTCGCGGAGTCGCTGCGCATCGGTGACGATGTGGCCCTGGTTGAGGAAGGCGGGCGCCTGCGCGGCATCCTGGAGCTCGCCGACAAGTACGACGTCGAGAAGGAGCACGAGGCCGAGACGGTCTTCGGGACGACCGAATCGGCTCACCCGGGCGTGGCGCGCATCTACGAGGGTGGAGAGGTCTACCTGGGCGGCGATGTTTGGGTCATCGACGGGCCAATGGATGCACCGTTCGCCGAGTATCAAAGGTCGCCGCTGGAGACGCGCGCGTTGTTCGCCGCACGGGGCTGGCGCAGGATCGTCGGATTCCAGACCCGAAACCCAATTCATCGCGCTCACGAGTACCTCACGAAGGTCGCGCTCGAGATCAGCGATGGCCTGCTCGTGCATCCCCTGGTGGGCGAAACGAAGGCGGACGACATTCCTGCGGACGTTCGGATGCGTGCATACGAGGTCCTGCTGAGCAAGTACTACCCACTCGACCGCACGCTCCTCAGCGTGTACCCCGCCGCCATGCGCTACGGCGGACCGCGCGAGGCGATCTTCCATGCGATCGCTCGAAAGAACTACGGCTGCACGCACTTCATCGTTGGGCGGGACCATGCAGGCGTCGGCAGCTACTACGGCACGTACGATGCACAGCGCATCTTCGACGAGTTCACGCCTGATGAGCTTGGCATCACACCGCTCTTCTTTGAGCACACCTTCTACTGTTCGAAATGCGCGGACATGGCGTCGTCCAAGACGTGCCCGCATGGCGACAGCGATCACCTCACGCTCAGCGGCACGAAAGTGCGCGAAATGCTGGTGAGTGGCGAGGTGCCCCCCGCCGAGTTCAGCCGTCCTGAGGTGGCCCAGGTGCTGATGGAGGCCTATCGACCCGAGGTAACAACGACATGAGCAGCGAGACGACAGGTTTCACGATCTGGTTCACCGGACTCTCCGGGTCTGGCAAGTCCACGATCTCCGAGATTCTTGAGCCGGAGCTTCGCGAGCGCGGGCATAAGGTTGAGGTGCTCGACGGGGATGTGGTCCGGACCAATCTGTCCAAGGGGCTGGGCTTCTCGAAGGAGGATCGAGATACCAACATCAGGCGCATCGGCTGGGTGTGTCAGGTGCTGACACGTAACGACGTGGTCGCGATTGCGGCCGCGATCTCCCCCTACCGCGAGGTGCGGGATGAGATACGAGATATGATTGGTCGCTTCGTTGAGGTCTACGTCGAGGCGCCGATCAGCGTCCTCGCCGAACGCGATGTGAAGGGTCTCTACAAGAAGGCCCTGGCTGGAGAGATCACCGGCTTCACCGGTGTATCGGACCCTTACGAACCGCCGGTCAATCCAGAGGTCACCTGCTACAGCGATGGACGCGAAACCCCCCAGGAGAGCGCTCAGCGGGTGCTGGCGAAACTCGAGGAGCTCGGGTATCTGCGCCCCGCATGATTCCCATCGCACGTCCCCAGATGGGCGCGGAAGAGCAAGAGCTCGTCGCTAGCGCGCTGGCCTCGGGGATGCTGGCCCAGGGCGAACGCGTCCGCGAGTTTGAGGAGCGATTCGCCGAGTTCGTCGGTGTGCCCCACGCTGTTGCGACGAGCTCAGGGACGACCGCCATCCATCTTGCGCTGCTGGCGCTGAATATCGGCCCCGGCGACGAGGTCATCACAGTTGCCTTCACGTTCATCGCGAGTGTCACTCCCATCCTCCATGTGGGTGCGCGACCGGTCTTTGTGGACATCGAACCCACTACGTACACGATGGACGCCGGGCAATTGGAGGCAGCCATCACGGAGCGAACCCGGGCCATCATGCCGGTCAGCCTCTACGGACAACCAGCAAACATGCCCGAGATCCTGGAGATCGCGGAGCGACACGGGATCGCCGTCATCGAGGATGCCTGCCAGGCGCATGGCGCTCTCCTGGCCGGGCGGATGAGTGGGTCATGGGGTCTGGGGGTCTTCAGCTTTTACCCGACAAAGAACATGACCAGCGGCGAGGGTGGAATGGTGACCACAAGCGACGGGAAGGTCGCGGAAACGATTCGGCTGCTGCGGCAACACGGCATGAGCGTCCGCTATCACCACGACGTGCTCGGATACAACTTCCGAATGACCGATATCCATGCAAGCATCGGCCTTGCCCAGCTGACGAAGCTCCCTGCGGCCAACAAACGACGTCGGGCCATCGCCGGGCGCTATACCCGGGAGCTGATGGGTGTGCTGGCGCCGTACGAACGGCCAGGGTCGGAGCCCGTCTATCACCAATACACGGTTCGCGTGCGGGAACGGGCCTCTTTCATGGAGCGACTGGAGGCTCGGGGCGTGGGGAGCTCCGTCTACTATCCGATTCCCGTGCATCGCCAGAAGCCTCTTCTGGCTTTGGGATCGGCCAGCGTGACCCTGCCGGTTACGGAACAGCTCGTCAAAGAGATCCTCTCGCTGCCAGTGCACCCATCACTCAGTGACGACGAGGTCGCGCAGGTAGTGGGCGCGACGAACGCCACTGCCACGGAACTCGGACCCTGGCTGCCTGAGTAGCGGTCGGAGCTGCGTCCGATATGCGACCTATCGCCGGAGGGTCGTTTCCTGGCCTTGCGGCGTGTCGCGGACGTTCACGCCGAGCGCAGCGAGTTCGTCGCGCAACGCGTCTGACATGGCGTAGTCCCGCGCCACACGGGCAGCGGCCCTCCGCTCCAGTAGCTCCGCCGCCCCCGCGGGCAGTTCGCGACCCGCAGGCTCGGCAGGAGCATCCAGGTCCAGGCCCAGAACTCGGTCGAAGTCAAGCAGCAGGGCGCGTCGGGCAGCCGCGGCCAAGTCGTCATCAGCCGCAACGGCATGCGCGACCGCAACCGCCTTCGGCATCGCGAGGTCCTCGCTGATGGCCTCAACGAAGCGGGCGCGGTAGCCCGCCATCGGCTCCGCTGCCAGATCCGGGGCAGGCCCGTCGCCACCGGCCCCTTCCGATACCGCCCTGCGCAGCCGCCGGAGGCCGGCCGCCGCCGCCTGCATCGCGTCGTAGGTGAAGTCGAGCTTGGACCGATAGTGGGCGGTGAGCGCCAGGTACCTGAAGTCGAGCGGCTGGAAGCCCTTCGAGGGGAGGTCGGTGACCCGGATCACATTCCCCACGCTACGAGCCATCTTGGCGTCGTCGAGGGTCAGGAACTCGCCGTGCATCCAGACGCTCACCACCTGGTGGCCGGTCGTCCCCTCGCTCTGCGCGATCTCGTCCTCGTGGTGCGGGAACTTCAGGTCGATCCCACCGGTGTGGATGTCGAATCGCTCACCGAGGTACTTCATGGACATCGCCGAGCACTCGATGTGCCAGCCCGGAAAGCCGTCGCCCCAGGCTGACGGCCATTTCATGAGCCGATCCGGCTCAGCCCGCTTCCAGAGCGCGAAGTCCTCGGGATCGTGCTTGTCGGGCTCGATATCGACGCGATGGCCGGCTCGCATCTCGTCAATCCGCTGTCCTGAGAGCTGCCCGTAGGCCGGGAAGGCCGAGACGTCGAAGTAGACGTTTCCCGCCACCTCGTAGGCCAGTCCCTTTTCGAGGAGGGTCCGGGTCAGCTCGACCATCTCGGCGATGTGATCGGTCGCCTTAGGCAGAACGTCGGCGGGCACGATGTTCAGGAGTCGCTCGTCCTCGAGCCACGCATCGGTGTAGAACTCCGCGATCTCGCGTGGCGTCTTCCCCTCGACCTCGGCCGCCAGCAGGATCGGATCCTCGCCCGTCTCGCGCATGTGACCGACATCGGTGATGTTCTTGACGTACAGCACCTCGTAGTCGAGGTATTGCAGGGTGCGACGCAGCAGGTCGCCGAAGAGGTAGGTGCGCAGGTTTCCGATGTGCGCGTAGCGGTAGACCGTGCTGCCGCAGGTATAGATCGTGACGCGCCCCAGCGCGAGCGGCGCGAGCGGATCGACGCGACGGGTGAGGGAGTTGTAGAGGCGGATCGGCTGCATCGGAGCGGCATTGTACCGATGCGCCTACTCCTCCTCGCCCTCCGCGCCCGAGGCGGCCGACTCCTCGCGGAGCTGACGGAGGACGCCCTGGTCGAACCCGCCAAAGCGAGGCAGGTCCTCGATGCTGGTCGTGCGCGCGAGCCGCTCCTGCATCTTGCCGAGCACCAGTGAGCTGAAGTCGGGGAGCGCCATGAGCCGACGAAGGGTCTCAGCGGGGACCTCCAACAGGGTCGTCGGCTCCTCCGCCACCACGTCCGCAGTTCGCGGGCTGCCGGTCAGGGCCGCGATCTCGCCGAAGACATCGCCGGCGCCCATGCTCGAGAGGGACTGGTATTGCCCCTCACCCGTCGCGCGGCCTGCCGCGAGGCGTCCGGAAAGGATGAAGTAGGCCGCGTCGCCCGTGTCGCCCGCACGGGTGACGGCCGTGCCCGACTCTGCCTCGAGGACGCGCGCCCGCGTCACTAGCGCGTCGCGGTCGCGCTGCGCCATCCCGGACAGCGCGGGAATGTAACGACCCAGGGCCTCGACGTCCGCGGCGGTCGCAGGCCGGCTCGTCCCAAAGGCCGCCCGCGGGGCGGTGCGGAGGAGCGTCATCGTCCGGCGCCACTCCGCCGCCGGCTGTCCGATGCCCGGCAGGATCCCGCCGACCAGGGCGGTCACGACCAGGGCGATCGAGCTGACCAGGAAGAGGAGCTGTACGTCGATGATGTCGGCCAGCCCGGCCAGCGCCATCCCGATGAGGTAGATCACGTCGCGGATCACGTAGCCGGTGCTGAAGACCCGCCCGCGCATCTCGCGCGGAGTGTTGCGCTGGTTGATGAGCCGACCCGCGACGAAGGATGGAGCGTTGAGGGCCCCCGATAGCCCGATCAGGCCGATCGCTATCCAGATGTTCGATGACAGCGCGTACAGGACCCCCAGCATCCCCATCCCGAGGAAGCTCAGGATCAGCCAGCTTCCCTCCCGGAGCCGATCGGCGTAGTTCGCCATCAACAGGCTGCCAACGACGAAGCCGACCGAGGTGAGGCCCTCCTGCAGCCCGTATTCGAACTCACCGGCGTGCAGGACCTTGAAGGCGAAGGGAAGGAGCAGGACGTTCTGCAGGCCGAAGATCAGCATCACCGGAACCCGCAGCAGGACCATCGAGCGCAGGATCGGGACGCTCATGATGAACTTGGCCCCGAAGCCGAGGTTGCGGATCACCTCGCGCACGGTGGTCAGCTCCTCGACGACCAGCGGCTTGATCTTGACCAGGAAGATGAGCGCGGCCGAGATCACGAACGTCGCCGAGTCGAGCCAGAAGGCGATCGCGATGTTGAACTGCGCCGTGATCAGGCCCGCGAGCGCAAAGCCGATCGCCGTCGAGCCGAACTGGGCAATCGCCATCAGCGAGTTGGCGGCACCGAGCTCCTCATCGGTCGCCACCTCGGGCAGGACGCTGTCATTCGCCGGGTCGAAGAACTGCTGGACCGATGCCGAGGCGAGGACCAGGACGTAGAGCCAGACGATGTCGTCGCCATTCAGCACCAGCACCGGGATCAGCCCGACCAGCACCGCGCGCGCCAGGGACGACACGATCATGATCGTCTTGCGGTCGTATCGGTCCACGATCACGCCTGCGATCAGGCCGAACACCAGGGTCGGTGCGGCCGAGGCCATCAGGATCAGGCCGACGCTCAGGACCGAGTTGGTGATCTGGTAGACGAAGATGCCGGCGGCCAGCGAGGTCAGCGCATCGCCGATGGTCGAGATCAGCTGCCCGGTCCACAGGTACGTGAAGTACCGGTTCCGGAAGATGGCGTAGGGCGACGGCTTTGGGGCTTTGGCGGCGGGCGCGCTCGCGGTCACGAGGTCCTCCGAAGTGGCCGGGGCGAGATGTCGCGCATTGTGACACTTACCATGAGCCCGATGCCGCAGCGCGACGCCAGCGAATCCTGGCCATTGACCCTTGGTGAGGAACCCTCGTTCTGCCCGGCCTGTGGCCAGGCCGTCGTCGAGCGCGTGCTGGAGGAGGACCACCGGGCGCGGCTCGTCTGCCCGGACGGCCACGTCACCTGGCGCAACCCCAGGCTCGTCGTCGGCACGTTGCCGGTGCGCGACGGCCGGGTGCACCTGGCGCGGC
>JACDEL010000006.1:24793-68020 GCA_013816405.1 Chloroflexota bacterium
GATCGCGCCAGGTGCCGGACGCTGGACCTACCCCGGCGGCTTCCTCGAACTGGGAGAGGCTGCGCAGGAGGGAGCCCGGCGCGAAACGGAGGAGGAGACGCAGCTGCGGGTCGAAGTGGGGCGGCTGCTGGGCGCCTACTCGCGGCCGTATGCCGGGGTCGTGACACTGATCTACGAGGCGATGGTGGTGGGCGGTGAGCTGCTGCCGGGCGTGGAGACGAGCGAGGTGCACGCGTTTGGGCCCGACGAGATCCCGTGGGAGGAGCTCGCTTTCTCTACGGTCGAGAGCGCGCTCCGAGACTGGGTCGCCTCGCTCCCGGGACGGGGCGTGCGATTCGAGCCGGAGCTGTACGTCACCGGCGACCCGGCGGAGGGCTAGCCTGCCGCCTCGTAGCGACGGAAGACGGCCACCGCGTTCTGGCCGCCGAAGCCGAACCCGTTGATGATCGCGATCCGCACCGGCGCCTGGCGGGCCTCGTTCGGGACGTAGTCCAGGTCACAGGCCGGGTCCGGGTTCTGGTAGTTGATGGTGGGCGGGATCATCCCGTCACGGATCGAGCAGACCGCTGCGATCGCCGAGATCGCTCCGGCAGCTCCCAGGGTGTGCCCGACCATGCTCTTGTTGCTGCTCAGCGCCAGCCGGGCGGCATGCTCCCCGAACGCGACGTGGATCGCCTTTGTCTCGGTGGCGTCGTTCAGCGGTGTGCTCGTCCCGTGGGCGACCACGTAGTCGACCTCCTCGGGCGCGACCCCGGCGTCGCGCAGGGCCTTGACCATCGCGCGTGCCGCACCCTCGCCGGTGGGGTCCGGGGCGCTGATGTGGAATGCGTCGGCGGTCATCGCTCCGCCGGCCACCTCGGCGATGATCCGCGCACCCCGGCGCTCCGCGTGCTCGGCGGACTCGACGGTCAGCACCGCGGCCCCCTCGCCGAAGACGAAGCCGTCGCGCTTTGCGTCGAACGGCCGCGAGGCGCCGGCGGGGTCGTCATTGCGCTTGGAGAGGGCGCCCATGTTGGCCAGCGCGGCGAACGCGACCGGAAGGATGGCGCTCTCCGTTCCACCGGCGAGGACGACCTCCGCGTCGCCATGCTCGATCAGGCGCTGCGCGTCGATCAGGGCCTGCACGCCCGAGGCACAGGCTGCGACCGATGCGATCACCGGCCCGTGCAGCCCGTTCTGGATGCTGATCTGGCAGGCCGCCATCGAGGGAGAGAGCATCGGCACCATGAATGGGCTGACTCGCTTGCCGCCCTGCTCGAGGAAGACGCGCTCGCCCAACGCCACGTCGCCGATGCCGCCGCCGCCGGTATTGACGATCACGCCGATGTCGTCGCGGTTGGCGTCGGTGATCTCCAGCCCCGCGTCGGCGATGGCCTGGGCTGCGGCCGCCACCGCGAACTGGGAGAAGCGGCTCATGCGGCGCGCCTGCTTGAAGTCGATCCAGGTGGCCGGGTCGAAGCCCTTCACTTCGGCGGCAATGCGAACCTCCTCGGCAGACGCGTCGTAGGCGCTGATCGGCCCCACCCCGCTGGTTCCGGCCAGCAGGCTCGCCCAGAAAGTGGCGGCGTCGTTGCCGATCGGCGTGATGGCCCCCAGCCCGGTCACGACCGCTCGACGGGCCGGATCGCGCCTCATCAGGTGGCGCTCACGCCTCGACCCGGCCCAGGATCAGCGTGCTGTTGTGACCGCCCAGCCCCATCGAGTTGGAGAGCGCCACGCGGCTGTCGATCTGGCGCGCCTCGTTCGGTACGTAATCGAGCGTGAGCTCCGGATCGGGGTGCCGCAGGTTGATGGTCGGCGGGATGCAGCCGGTCTGGACGACGCGGGCGCAGACGAATGCCTCGAAGGCGCCGGCGGCACCCATCATGTGCCCGGTCATGCTCTTGCTCGAGCTGACCGCGAGGCGGGATGCGTGCTCGCCGAAGACCGCGCTGATTGCGGCCGATTCGTATCGATCGTTGAGCGGCGTGCTGGTCCCGTGGGCGTTGATGTAGTCGACCGCCTCTGGCTCGATCCCGGCCCGCTCCAGGGCTGCTTTCATCGAGCGCTGGCTCCCCTCGCCCCGCTCGGCGGGCGCCGCCATGTGGGAGGCATCCGACGACGAGCCATAGCCGATGACCTCCGCGATGGGCGTCACTCCGCGGGCTCTTGCGTGCTCGAGCTCTTCGAGCACGAGTACCGATGCGCCCTCCGATACGACGAAGCCATTCCGGGTGAGGTCGAAGGGTCGCGAGGCGATGGTCGGGTCGTAGGCCCCGGTGTCTGGATCGATCGGGGAGCCGAGGGCGCGCATCTGGCCGAAGCCGGCGAACGCGATCGGCACGATCACGGCCTCCGTGCCGGCGCCCAGCATCAGGTCCGCCTGGCCACGGACGATTGTCTCCATCGCCTCGCCGATGGCGTGGCCGCCGGTGGCGCAGGCGCTGACCACCGCCAGGTTCGGGCCGCGGATACCGTACTGGATGGCGACCATCCCCGAGGCTGCATCGGGGATCATGTGCGGCAGCAGGAACGGAGAGACCCGGCCCGGCCCGCGCTCATTCAGCGTGGCCAGCCCGTCCGCGATCATCCCGATGCCGCCGATCGCGGTCCCGACGATCATCCCGAAGCGGTCCGCATCGGCCTGTGAGGTGTCGAGCATGCCGTCGGCGTTCAGCAGGCCGGCATCCTTGAGTGCCTCACCACTGGCGGCAACCGCGAAGTGCGTGTTGCGGTCGTGCCGCCGGGCGTCCTTGCCGTCCATGTACTGGGTGGCGTCGAAGTCCTTGACCTCGCCGGCGACATGGATCTCGTAGTCGGTCGTGTCGAAGAGCGTGATGTCGGCAATGCCCGATCGGCCCGCCACCAGGTTGTCCCACGAAACGCCGGCGCCGATCCCGACCGGCGAGACGACCCCAATGCCGGTGACGACCACCCGTCGTGCCGTCACGCAGTCGCCTCGAGGGAGCCCGGGAGCCACAGGGCACCGTTGCCGGGCGCGTCCAGTGCGTGAGTCTCGGTTTCGGGCGAGATCCGCTTGATGAGGCCGCTGAGCACGCGTCCCGGACCGATCTCGACGAAGTCGGTCACGCCGTCAGCGGCCATGCGGCGCACCGAATCCGTCCATTGCACCCCGTGGACGAGGTGCTCCGACAGCTCGCGTCGCAGTCCCTCGGCGGTGCGGATGACGCTGGCGTGGACGTTGCCCAGCATCGGCACGCGGGGCTCACGGAACGGGACCTTGGCCAAGATCTGACTGAACTCGTCGCGAGCGCGACGCATCAGCGGGGAATGGCTTGCCACGCTGACCGTCAGGCGCACGGCCTTGCGAGCGCCGATCGTCTTGCTCATCTCCAGCGCGAAGGCGAGGGCGGGAATGACGCCGGAGAGGACGATCTGCCCAGGTGCGTTGGCATTGGCGACGCCAATCTCGCCGTGCTCGCGCGCGGCGTCCACCACCTCGTGGACCTGTTCGTCGGTGAGGCCGATGACCGCTCCCATGCCGCCCTGGATGCCCCGCTCCTGCATGATCCGCCCGCGCTCGCGGACGAGGCCGATGGCCGTCTCGAAGTCAATCGCGTCGGCGGCGACCGCGGCGGCGTACTGGCCGGCCGAGTGCCCGGCCAGGCGCAGCGGTGCCAGCTCGATGCCCGCGGCCGCCGCCTCGGCCCGCATCGCTTCGAGGTACGCGACGCTGGTGGCCAGGATCGCTGGCTGCGCATTCACCGTCAGGTCGAGCACTTCGGCCGGTCCATCGGAGATCAGGTGCGACAGCGGGAAGCCGAGTGCTGCGTCGGCTCGCTCCATGACAGCCGCCGCCGCCGGCGAGCGCTCGAGCAGGGCAGCCCCCATCCCCACGTACTGCGAGCCCTGGCCGGGGAAGACGAACGCGTGGGCGCGCGGCTGTGGAGCCGGATCGTGGGGATCGGAGGAATCGGTCTGGTCGGTCATTCGCATCTGAACGTCGGTGGACTTGGTCGCGAGTATAGCCGAGCGCCCCCTCGATCCCCGATCAGCCTGGCATCTCGCGGGTCACGAATCGGCTGACCACCTCGTGCAGGACCGGCAACCCGAATTCGATGGCGCTGACCGGTACGCGCTCGTCGTGGCCGTGGAACAGCGAGAGAAATGGCATGTCGGCAGCAAGCAGCAGCGGCGCGAAGCCATAGGTGGGGATGGCCAGCCTGGCGAGCGCCTTCGCGTCCGTGCCCGGGGTGATCATCATCGGCACAGCCATGGCCTCGGGGTCGGCCGCCAGCAGGGCGCTCCGCATCAGCTCGACGATCGGCGCGTCACTGGCCGCCTCGATGGCGGGCAGCATGATGACGGGCTCGACCCGGGCAAGGGTGCCGACCGTGGCCTGCATCTCTGCCAGCAGCGCGTGCTGATCGGTGCCTGGCAGGGTGCGCACGTCGATCTGCGCCTCGCCGCTGCCAGGGATGACGTTCATCTTCTTGCCTGCCTGGATCATCGTGGTGGTCACGGTGTCCCGCAGCATGGCGGCGATCGATCGGCGGAGAACGGGGTCCTCCACCCCTGCCTCGAGTGCGGCGAAGGCCGATGCCTCGTCCCCGGAGCGGATGCCATCGGCGACCGCGGTAAGGCCCAGCGCGGCCAGGAACCTCTCCACCACCGGCGTCAGGCGCGCGGGTTGCGGAGCGGCCGCCAGGCGCGTCACCGCCTCGGCGAGCTTGAGGGCCGCGTTATCGGGGTTCGGCATTGAGCCATGTCCGGTTGTTCCGCTGGCATGCATCCGCGTCCAGGCGATCCCCTTCTCGGCGACCTGGATGCCGTACACCCGCCGCCCGCGGACCGTCATCGAATATCCACCCACCTCGTTCAGCGCGGCCGCCGCCGGACGACCGGCCGCGTCGCTGAACAGGTCGGGGCGCTCCGATGCCCAATGCCCGGCCCCGAAGACGCCGCCCGCCTCCTCGTCGGCGACCGCCGCGAAGATCAGGTCACGCGACCGCTCCCCACCGGCGCGAGCGAGGGCCAGCATCACGCTGAGCTCCATCGCCACCATGTCCTTCATGTCGACCGCCCCGCGGCCCCACACCACGCCGTCGATCAGCTCGCCGCCAAACGGGTCGTGGCTCCACGAGTCCACGTCGACCGGCACCACGTCCACGTGGGAGAGGAGGACGAGCGGCGGCTCGGGGTCCGCGACGGTGGCGGGCAGGCGCGCGAAGCACGAACCGCGGCCGGGGATCGTCTCGAGCACCTCTGCGGCCACGCCGGCCGAGGTAAGCACCTCGGCACAATACGCGGCGGCGGCCGTCTCACCGCCGGTCGAGTCCATGCCGGCGGCCGCATCGGCGACCCCCGGGGGGTTCACGCTCGGGATCCGGATCAGGGCGCGCAGGTGCTCCACGCATTCCGCGGACGCCTGGTCCCAGTCGACGGCTGGCGCGGCTCCGGTCATATGGCTTAGCGGTAGCTCTGCGCCGGCGCCTGGCCGGCGTCTGGCATGGCTCGCTGCGTCGAGGCGTGCGCCGCGTTGTGGCGGGCGTGGACCAGGCGCCCGAGCGGCCATTCCGCGGCCAGCAGGACCACGGCCGCGATGAGCAGCACCGGGAGCTGCCAGGCGGCGCCGATCAGCACCAGGGCGGTGATGAAGAATCCGTGGATCGCCACCCGGGTGCCCAATGCCAGGCCGAGATCGAGGATCGCCAGCCGGTCGCCGTTCGGTCGCGCCCGGTCGCGCCCCCAGACCGCCCAGCCCGCGACCGCCAGGAAGCCCGCGAAGACGATCACGAACAGCAGCATCCCTCCTCCGGGTCGCCGGTCGACGATTGGCTGCAGGATGGCGAACGGCACGATCCCGGCCAGCAGCAGCCCGAAGGCCGGCAGCGGAACAACGAGCTGGAGCCACTCGAGGGCAGGCCGCCGCGCTGCCGCGTCACGCAGCCACCTCGTCAGGCTGCCGAAGGCCAGGGTCACGATGAGCCACGAGTAGAAGTTGCCCGCGGGCACGCCAAACCAGCCTTCGGACGGCCCGATGCCACGCCAGGTCCACAGGCCCATTCGGATGGCGATCGCGTCGAACGCGAGGTCGAGGCTGATCGCGAGCACGGCGTCCACGAACGGCGCGTATCGGCGGCGCACGCCAAGCGCGTCGGTCAGGCGCATGGCACCCGCGATGATCAGCGCCCAGGTCAGGCCGATGACGACCGGTGCCCGGTCGATGGTCAGGAACCAGTCGGCCGAGTAGTGGTACGTCTCGAAGACGAGCTGGTCGCCCTCCTCCAGCAGGATCCCGAACGCGGCCGCCGAGATGAGCTCCAGGAAGGGGAGGCGTCCCCGTCGCAGGGCCGCCAGCGCCGCGCCGATGAAGAAGATCGACGCGGAGGCCTCGATCAGCAGGTAAAGCGGGTTCACGGGTCCGATGATACGAGGCAGCGCCCGGCCGGTCGTAGAATGCCGCCGTGACCACGCAGGTGACCTCCGAAACGGTTCCCATCTTCCTCGCCGGCGAGTTCGTCAACGCTGGAACGCCGCTCGAGGTGCGCGACCCCGCCACCGGCGAGCTGGTGGCGACCACCTGGCAGGCCGGACCCGAGGAGCTGGAGCGCGCCACGGCCGCGGCGGTCGAGGCCTTCGCAGCCACCCGACGCCTGGCGAGCTTCGAGCGCCGAGACGCGCTGGCGCACATTGCGGATCGGATCAGCGAGGACGCGGACGAGCTGGCCGAGCTGCTCAGCCGGGAGTCGGGCAAGCCGATCCGCGATGCGAATGGCGAGGTGGCGCGCGGCGCGCTGACGTTCCGCATCGCGGCCGAGGAGGCGCTGCGCATCAACGGTGAGTGGCTGCCGCTCGACTGGAGCGCCGCCAACCGCGGGCGAAGCGGGATCGTGCGGCGCTATCCGATCGGTCCTGTCGCCGGCATCAGCCCATTCAACTTCCCGTTGAACCTGGCGGCCCACAAGGTCGCGCCGGCGATCGCGGCTGGCTGCAGCATCGTGCTCAAGCCACCGTCGAAGGACCCGCTGGTGATGCTTCGCGTCGCCGGCTACCTGGCGGAGACGAACCTGCCCAAGGGGGCCGTCTCGATCCTGCCGATGGATCGTCCCACCGGGGATCGGATGGTCGCCGACGATCGGTTCAAGCTCCTCAGCTTCACCGGCAGCCCGTCGGTCGGCTGGAAGATGAAGGCCGAGGCCGGCAAGAAGAAGGTCGTCCTTGAGCTGGGTGGCAACGCCGGGGCGATCGTGGACGACACGGCGGACCTTGAATGGGCCGTCGCGCGCCTTGCATACGGCGCCTTCGCCTACTCGGGGCAGGTCTGCATCAGCGTCCAGCGCATTTACGTCGTGGAGTCGATCTTCGCCGACTTCCGGCGCCTCTTCGTCGACAAGGTCCGCCAGCTGAAGGTCGGCAGCCCGCTCGACCCGGCGACCGATCTGGGGCCGATGGTCAATGCCAGGGCGGTGGCGCGCACGCACGAGTGGGTCGGCGAGGCACTGGAGCGGGGCGCAAAGGCGCTCGTCGGGGGCGAGCCCGACGGGCTCTTCTATCCCCCCACCGTGCTGGTGGACGTGTCGAAGGATGCGCGCGTCTGCGGGGAGGAGGTCTTCGCGCCGGTGGTCAACCTCTTCGCGGTGCCCGACTTCAAGGCGGCGATCGCCGAGATCAATGACAGCCAGTTCGGCCTGCAATGCGGCGTCTTCACCAACGATCTGGAGCGCACGCTGCTCGCACACGACGAGCTGGAGGTCGGCGGGGTGATCGTCAACGACGTCCCGACCTGGCGCACCGACGCGATGCCGTACGGCGGGGTCAAGGACTCGGGCCTCGGCCGCGAAGGCCTGCGCTGGTCGATCGAGGACATGACCGAGCCGCGCCTGCTGGCGTTCGCGCGGCCGCTGTAGCCTCTCCATGACGGACGTGGCCGCAGCGCCGGCCGATGCCGCGATCCGCTATGCCCGGGTGCTGCCCGCCTCGGAGCTGCGCGACGGAGAGCTGATCCCGGTCGAGATCGACGGCCGCCCCGTGGTCCTGGTGCGCCATGCCGGTGCGTTCTACGCCGTGCAGAACAACTGCTCGCACAAGGACTTCCCACTCTCGGAGGCGGGCTTTGACCCACGCGACGAGGTCCTGGTGTGCGCCTGGCACGGCGGCTGCTTCGACCTGCGAACTGGCGAGGCGATTGTTCCGCCGGCGACGGAGCCGGTCGAGATCTTCCCGGTACGGGTCAGCGCCGATGGCTGGGTCGAGATCGGGCTCACCGGCAGCCTCGCTCGCTGAGCGGCGACTGATGGATCTCGAGGCGCTCCCCTTCGTCAACTGGATCTTCTGGGCGGCGCTCACCTCGGGATCGCTGCTCGTGGTCGGTGGGACCGAACTGGTGGGCGGCACGACCCGCGGCTATCGGCTCTTCATGGCCGCGCTGCTCGCCGTATGCGCTGCCGTGCTGCTCCTCTCCGAGCTGAACCTCTCGCCCGGGACGGTTGCGGACTCGACGGCCGGGGTTCGCCGCGGCATGGTCTGGGGGCTGGCAGCCCTGACCGCGGCATACCTCGTCGCCTCGATCGCCCGCTTGCCGCGCAGCGGCCTGGCGATCGCCGGGGGGTCGGCCGGAATCTTCGCCCTTGCGGCGCTGGCGTCTGCCGGCGGCACGCTCAGTGCGCCCCTCTTTGCCGCCCAGCTGATCCTGGTGGCGGTCGCGCTGGGAGCCGTCACCGCGGCCATGCTCCTTGGCCACTGGTACCTGGTCACGCCGAAGCTCTCGCCCGCCCCCCTGCGCCGGATGATGTGGCTGCTCCTGGCCGCCCTTGCGCTGCAGGCGCTCCTCTTTGTCGTCGCCGTGACCGCGATCAGCAACGGGCCGCTGGGTGGACCGATCGGATGGCTCACCTGGCTGCGCCTGGTGGCTGGCATCCTCCTGCCGATCGGGATCACGGTCCTGGCGCTGCTCGCGAGCCGCGCGGCATCCCTCCAGGCCAGCACCGGCCTGCTGTACATCGGCCTTGCGCTGATCATGGCGGGATCGATCGCGGGCGCCAGCCTCGCCTACCTGACCGGCGTGCCGGTCTGACGATCGTGATGCAGGTCGCGGTCCGCTGCTTCGCCACCCTGCGCGAGCTGGCCGTGGACCGTACGACGCTGGCGCTGCCCATCGGGGCGGTGGTTGCGGACGTGTGGGCTGCTCTCGCAGAAGCGTACCCCGGGCTGGCGCCGCACCGTCCGTTCGTGCGTGCGGCACGGAATGGTGCCTATGCCGGCTGGGACGCGGTGCTCGAGGACGGCGACCAGGTCGCGTTCCTGCCACCGGTGAGCGGTGGGGGACCGAGCGGCCTGACGGACGGCACCATCGACATCGGAAGCCTGGAGGCAGCGGTGGCGGCGACAGGCCACGGGGCGCTGGTCAGCTTCGTCGGGCGGGCGCGAGATCGAGCCGATGACGGCCGCGAGGTGCTGGAGCTCGAGTACGAGGCCTTCCCTGAGATGGCCACCGACGTCCTGGCTGAGATCGTCACCGAGGCGGAAGACCGATGGGCGGGCTGCGCAGTGGCGTTGGTGCACCGGATCGGCGTGGTGCCGATCGGTGAGGCGGCGGTTGCGATCGTCACCGCGGCGGCTCATCGCTCGGAGGCGTACGAGGCCAATCGGTTCGTCATCGAGGCGATCAAGGAGCGCCTCCCGATCTGGAAGCGGGAGCGGTTTGCGGATGGGACCGAGTGGAAGCGTCCGGGCGCCTAGCCGATCTCCCGTGCCAGGTGCGTCAGCCAGCGCTCGGCTTCGCGCACTGATCGGAGGCGGACTACCACCAGCTCGGGCCGAGCGCGAGCAGTGTGGGGTACTCGCGGCGATGCCTCCGGTAGGTGGACAGAATCCACAACAACAATTCCCGACTGAAGAGCTGGGTCGAGAGACGCTCGCGGTTGCCGCTCCACAGCTCTTCCCGACGCGCCCAAAACTGGCCAGCCATGTTCCTCCTACACCGGTCGACGGGAGCCCGACATTCTAGGAGGCGGTGGCTCCCGGTCCCGCTCCCGGCAGGTCCGTGGGTGGCGGATGCTGCCCAGCCTCATGTAACCTGCGGCCGTATGTCCACCCCCCTCCCCGGGCAGATTCGTTGCCCAACATGCCACCGCTCGACGCCCCCGGCAGCCTTCTGCACGCAGTGCGGGACGGCGATTCCGGCATCCGCCCGGGCAAGGCCGCGGGGCCTCGATCGCGAAGAGCTGCAGGATCGCATTCGCGTTCACCGCCCGGGTGATGCCGCGTTCCGGCGAGGCTCGCCCGTTGGCGAGGCGTCCGGTGCTGCGGCATCCGCGTACCAGCCCTACAAGCCCGAGCCCGAGGACGACCTGGTGGTCTCGGGCGCCGGTGCGGACACTGACGAGGACGCGCCACACATCGATAACACGCCGCCAGGGTTCGACGAGCGGCCGGTGGTCGCTCCTGTGCCGACGCCCGCCTCGCCGCCGGTGCGCGTCTTCAGGGATCCACCTCCGCCGGTGACCCTTGCTCCGCAGACGGCTGCGGTTGCAGCCCCGGTCGACGCCGGTCCGCCGTCTCCGCAGGCACCCGAACCGGTCGCCGCGCCGGCTGCAAGTCAGCTCGACCCCCCGGAGCAGCCATACGATCCCGCCGAGCCATACGACTACGGCTATCCGCCCCCCGATGAGGAGTGGCGACGCCGTAGTTCCGGCATCAGCCCGTTGGCGATCGGTGGCTTCGTGCTGCTCGGGATCCTGGCGATCGCAGTGGGCGCGGTCATGTCCGGCCTCTTCTCCGGCGGCGTTGCGCTCGAGTCGCCATCCGGCACTCCGCTGGTGTCGGGCGTACCCAGCACGGCAGCGAGCCTGGCCCCGACCGTGGCGGGTTCGCTGCCGGCAGCCACCCCGACCCCATCCGGCGGCGGCGGGCCGGTCGTCTTCCCGGACGGCTTCTCGGCGCGGACCGAGCCGTGCGCCCAGGAGCCGTCGAGCCAGGATGGCTGCAACTCGAGCGGCGCCACGATCAGTGGTGGATCGGTGTGGGTCTGGGTCGGTTGGCGGAAGGGCAACAATGCCGACACCATTGGCGCGACCATCGTCGATGCCGCGGGTACGGCCGTGGCAGACGGCCACATTCCGCTGAGCTCCATCGGCGCGAACGGATGTGGGTCTTCCTGCAACGGCTGGGCGAGATTCAAGTTCAGCGGTCTGGCCGTCGGGAACTACACCATCCGCGTGGATCGCAACGGCACATTGGCAGCCGAGGCGACGTTCACGGTCACCGGCTAGCCGTCCCGCGAGCGCCCGCTGGGCCGCGGAGTACCCCCGGCGTCGCGCCGCTTGGCGGCGAGCGCACTGATCGCCTCCATCACGCACCGATGGGCGGCCGCGGCCGTGATCTCGCTGACGTCGTAGACCGGCGCCACCTCGACCACGTCCATGCCCGCGAGGTCAACCGTCCCGACGATCTGGCGGATGGCCCGCAGCACCTCCCGCGACAGCATCCCGCCGGGCTCGGGGGTGCCGGTCCCGGGCGCCATCCCCGGGTCGATCACGTCGATATCGATCGACAGGTAGATGAGCTCGGGTCCATCGAGCGCCTCGGCGATCGCATCGGCCACCACGGCCTCGGCTCCGCGTTCCTCGATCTCCGTCATGAAGTGGACTCGCAGCCCGTGCCGTTCCATCCATTCGAGGGTGACGGGGGGTGGCCAGTACCCGCGCAACCCGACCTGCACGAAGTTGCGGCCTTCGATGGCCCCCGATTCGATCAGCCGCCGCATCGGCGTTCCGTGCGATGCGAGGACCCCCCAGGTGCTGTTTGCGGCGTCGGCATGCGCGTCGAAGTGGACCATCCCCAGCCGCTTCGGGGCGACCGCCTCGGCAACGGCCGAGGCCGAGGGAAACGTGATGGAATGATCCCCGCCGAGCACGATCGGGATCGCGCCGGCCTGCGCCACCTCGAGCACCTTGCGTCGAATGACCGCGTGACCGCGCTCGAGGTTGGCCGGGACGACGGGGGCGTCTCCGGCGTCGACCACATCCATCCACTCGAATGGCTCGATGCCGAGCTGTAGCGAGTTGGGCGAACCGGCGTGATAGGTCGCGGCGCGGATCGCGCGCGGTCCGAACCGGGCGCCGGGCCGGTGGCTGACCGCGTCATCAAAGGGGGCGCCGACGATGGCGATGTCCGGGTGGCGCGCCCGCAGCGCGTCACCATCGGTCAGCTCAGGGAGCTTCTGGAAGCTGGTGCGACCCATGTAGGCGGGAAGGTCGAAGTCGTCGTACTCGGTGTACGGATCCAGTCCGCTGGGTGGGTCCTCGTCGTTGGGGCCGCGATGGCGGCGCGTCTCATCTGCCATCGGTGATGGCTGACGCCCTCCTGCGAAACGATCGCGGGCGCCGTCGCGGCGCGGAGCAGGCCCGCAGCTGAAGCGGTCCCGATCCTACCAGAGGGGTCCAGCGAAATCGTCCTGCTACCATCGATCGGCCATGCCACAAGAGCGCCGGACGTACACGCTCGACGAGGCCAACGCCCTCGTCCCGCAGGTACGCGCCGTGCTGCTGCAGCTCGCGGTCGAGCAGCGTCGCCTTGACACATCACACGCCGAGATGCATCGGCAGCTCGACGCCAACGGGGACCCCGACAGCGCCGCCGCGGCGGGGCGTCAGGAGGCCGAGACGGCAGAGATCAGGGAGGGGATGCGCACCCTGCTGGTGCACCTCAGCGAGATGGGGATCGAGGTGCGAGACCTGGAGATGGGCCTCGTCGACTTCCCGGGCGAACGGGATGGCGAGTCGGTGTGGCTCTGCTGGCGGCTTGCCGATGCGCGAGTCGCCTTCTGGCACCCGACCAATGAGGGCTACGCGACCCGGCGGCCCTGGTGACCGTCGGCTGATGGCGATCACCGTCATTGGCGACTCCACTCTGGACGTGACGGTCCGTGCGGCAGAGCCTCCGCGAGCCGGCGGCGACGTCCCGGCCAGGATCTCGATCGCGCCGGGGGGGCAGGGAGCCAATGTCGCGGTGCGCCTGGCTCGCGCCGGCGCGGACGTTCGACTGGCCACCGCGATCGCCGATGACGCCGCCGGGCGCCTGCTGGCTGCATCGGTCGAGGCCGACGGAGTGGTCGTCGTGCAGCTTGGGGGCGAGCGCAGCGGCCTGGTGATCTCGCTGCTCGATGCCGGCGGCGAGCGGACGATGCTGTCCGACCGGGTCCCGCTCAAGCCGACCGCGCTGGCAGCCGCGTGTGCCGGAGCGCAATGGGTTCATTGCTCGGGATACGCACTGGCGGACGATGCCACGGGCGACGCCGTTGCCCGGGTCCTTGGGTCGCTGCCGCCATCGACGAGGGTGAGCGCCGGCGGGGGATCGCTGCCCGACGATCCGGCACGGTCCGCACGGGTCCGCGCGCGCCTCGCGGCTGCGGGCGTCGCCCTGTTGATCCTCTCCAGGGACGAGGCCGCCGCGTTGCTCGATCGGCCGCTCCCATCGCTCGCCGCCGCTGCGGATGCCCTGGCAGGCGCCTTTCCGGGGCTGATCGCCGTCGTCACCGGCGGCGCTGCGGGCTCGTCAGCGGCGGGACCTGGCTTCGCCCTCTCAGTGCCGGCCGTCGATCAGGCGACTCCCATGCTGGACGCGACCGGGGCCGGCGATGCCTATGTCGCGGCGTTGATCCTGGGCCTCATGAAGGGAGGGTGGCCACCCGGCGCGCTTCTGCTCCGCGAGGCGATGGAGCGAGGTGCCCGGGATGGCGCACTGACCTCCCGCGTGCTCGGAGCGCAGGGCAGGACGGCGGCGGAGCCAGTGATCCCGTGAGCGCGTCTGCACTCCTCTCGATCTCCGACGAGGTCGCCTCGGCGATCGCCGCGGGCCGGGCGGTGGTGGCGCTCGAGTCGAGCCTCATCGCGCAGGGATTGCCGTCGTCGCAGAACCTGGACACGGCGATCGCGTCCGAGCGCGCCGTGCGCGACGAGGGGGCAGTGCCGGCCACCACCGCGATCGATGCCGGGAAATTGCTGGTTGGCATCCCGCAGGCTACGCTCGAGCGACTGGCCGACCCGCAGAGCCACTCGGCCAAGGCCGGCTCCCGTGACCTTGCGCCGCTGCTCGCGTCAAGAGGCCTTGCATCGACCACTGTCAGCGCCGCCGTTCGGATCGCCGCGATGGCCGGCATCTCCCTGCTCGCCACGGGGGGCATCGGTGGCGTGCATCGCGGCGCCGCCAAGACTTTCGACGTGAGCAGCGATATCGACGAGCTTGCGGCGACCCGTGTCGCCGTCGTGTGCAGTGGCGCGAAGTCCATCCTCGACCTGCCCGCCACCCTGGAGCTGCTCGAGACCCGGCGCGTACCGGTCATCGGCCTGGGCGTCGACGAGCTCCCCGCCTTCTACAGCGCCAGCTCGGGGCTGCGTCTGCCACACCGGGTCCAGGGGCCGGGAGAGGCAGCGGCGGTGCTTGCCCTCCACCTCGCCATCGAGGGCTCGCACGGAATCGTGTTCGTGCAGCCTGCCCCGGCCGACCTGGCCATCCCCTCGAACGAGGTTGCATCCTGGCTCGACATCGCCGACGCGGACGCTGCCCGGCAGGGGATTCGCGGCGGCGCCGTGACCCCGTTCATCCTCGGCCGCATCGCCGAGCTGTCCGCCGGACGCACGCTCCGCACCAACGTCGGCCTGATCGTGAACAACGCCAGGACGGCTGCCCAGGTGGCCGTCGCCTTCGCCCAGTTGCGAACCAGCATCCCCTGAGGAATCGCGTACATCGGCTGGTATCCTGCCAGTCAGCCCGCGACGGGCCGCGACACAGAAGAGGGAGGTCGCATGCGGATCTACGAGGGGAGTCCGCGGCAGGACTGGGAAGAGGTGCTCCGCAGCATCGGTGCATTTGCCGACCGTGAGCGGATGAAGGAGCTGCTGCTGCTGGAGCTCGACGCCGGGTTCATCCTGCAGGGCATGGGGCTGCCGCAGGCAGGCGCGCGGACCGAATCCGAGGGGTCGCTCACCAAGATCACGCGCGAGCTGCCCGATGATGAGGTCGCCGAACTGATGGATGTCGCCACATCCAACCGCACGGACGCGGCGCCCGGTACGCCTCATACCGAGATCGCGAACTACTACGAGCACGCGATGCGGGTGGTCGGCGCCTACCTTGACCTGCAGCATCCGCGCGACGTCTTCTTCTTCGAGCAGGGAGGGGCGTTCGTCCTGCGGCTGCTCCTCGTCGGGGCGGGTGCCGCCCCGGCCGGGCATCAGCTGGTCGAATTCACCAAGGACGACATCATGTCTATGATCGACGCTGCACCGACGCAGCGAAACAAGCCGGCCCAAGAATCTGGGCCCCCTGGGGAGACCGTGCCATGAAGCTCATCAAAATCCTGTTCGTCACCATCGGGGCCGTCCTGGCCGCGATGATCATCATCCCGCTGACCGTCCTGGCCGGGCTCTTCGTCTGGCTCAAGCTGACCGAGGAAGGCGACGAGGACGACCTCGAGATCGAGGACGCCGTCTAGCCGGTACTCAGCGCCCAGGCCGCCGTCCAGCTGACGGCTGCCAGCAGGATTCCGTACCACAGCCTGCGCTCGCCCGTCGTTCCCGCCGCGATGGCAAGCAGGCCGATCAGCCCCAGCGCGACGCTCCCCGGCGAGGATCGCCCGCCGATCAGCAGCGCGCCGCCCACTCCCAGGCCGACGGCCAGCGCCAGTCCCGCGGCCAGCAGCCGGCTTGTGCGCCTGCCCAGCACCTGCGCGAGGCTGCGCGAGGAGCCGGCGGCGTCCGCCTCGAAGTCGCGCAGTGTGTTCGCCAGGTGCGCCGCCATCGCGAAGGGCGCGACCAGCGGGATCGCTGGCAGCACCCGCTCGACGGGAATGCCAATCCCGGCTGCGATCCAGGCGGGAAGCAGGCCGAAGCTGATGAGGTAGGGGAGCGGCGAGAGCGGCGTTCGCGACAGGAACAGGTTGTAGGCAAGTGCCGAACCGGATGCCACCGCTCCGAGCATCAGCGGCAGCGCGCCGGTGCGCCATGAGGCCGCGAGCTGCACTGCCAGCCCGATCGAAACGATCCAGGTCGCGGCATTGAGGCTCAGCTCACCAGCGGGGATGGGCTTCTCCGGTCGGACGGTCGCATCGCGGAAGCGATCTGCGATGTCGTTGGTCGCCCCGGTGAAGATCTGCGAGCCTGCAACCGCCAGCACGGTGAAGACCCACCGCTCGCCGATCGGCACGCCAGCCTGCGCAGCGAGGATCGCGCCGAGCGCGGCGCTCAGGGCGACCACCGCCAGTGCCGGCGCAGGGTGAATGAGGCGAATCGCGGCAGGCATCGATGTCATTGGTGCGCTAGACTGACCTCCCGAGTACGGCGTTGGCGTCCGGTGCTCGCGTGTTCCTTTTGAAGGCACGCTTGAGCCACAGGCAGAGGAGCCCGAGCGATGCCGAAGTATGTCGTTGTGACCGGCGGCGTGACCAGCTCGCTCGGCAAGGGCATCACCGCCGCGTCGATCGGACGGATCCTCAAGGCGCGCGGCATCCCGGTCTCGATCCTGAAGCTCGACCCGTACATCAACATCGACCCCGGCACCATGTCGCCGTATCAGCACGGCGAGGTCTTCGTCACCGATGACGGCGCGGAGACGGACCTCGACCTCGGGCACTACGAGCGCTTCATCGACGAGAACCTGTCGCAGGCGAGCAACGTCACCACCGGGCGCATCTACCAGAGCGTCATCGCCAAGGAGCGTCGCGGCGACTACCTGGGCGGCACCGTGCAGGTCATCCCGCACATCACCAACGAGATCAAGGAGCGGATCGCGCGCGTTGCCCGGGAAGGCACCGGCTCGGTGGCGACCAGCGGGCTCGCGTCGCACGGGGTTGTGGTGGTCGAGGTCGGCGGCACCGTCGGCGACATCGAGAGCCTTCCCTTTCTGGAGGCGATCCGCCAGATGCGCAAGGACGTCGGGCGCCGCAACGTGCTGTACGTGCACGTCACCTGGCTTCCGCAGATCGGCGCAACCGGCGAGCTCAAGACCAAGCCGACCCAGCACTCGGTCAAGGAGCTGCGCGGGATCGGCATCCAGCCGGACGTCATCATCCTGCGCAGCGACGAGCCGATCGACGACGAGATCCTCGACAAGGTCTCGCTCTTCACGGACGTCGACGTCAATGCGGTGATCCCGCTCAAGACGGCAAACAGCATCTACGAGGTCCCGATCCAGCTCGAGCGCGCAGGGCTCGGCAAATTGATCACGCGCGAGCTGGATATCCCGAGCAGCGAGCCCGACCTGCGCGACTGGCAGGACCTGGTGGCCCGCATCCGGGCGCCGCGCCCCGAGGTCGATATCGCAATCGTCGGCAAGTACACCGAGCTGCCGGATGCGTACATCAGCGTCTCCGAGGCGCTCAAGCACGCCGCCCTGCACCACCGCGTCGACGTGAAGGTGCGCTGGATCCGCAGCGAGCACCTGGAGCGGATCGAGCAGGAGCAGGTCGACGACGAGCTCAAGGGGGTCGCCGGGGTGCTCGTCCCGGGCGGCTTCGGGTATCGCGGCGTGGAGGGCAAGATCCGCGCCATCCGCTGGGCGCGCGAGCAGCGCGTTCCGTATCTCGGTCTGTGCCTCGGGCTGCAATGTGCCGTGATCGAATTCGCGCGGATGGCGCTCGGCACTGACGATGCCAACAGCTCAGAGTTCAACGTCTTCACCGAGCACCCGGTGATCGACCTGATGCCCGACCAGACGGATGTGACCGACAAGGGCGGAACGATGCGGCTCGGCCTCTATCCGGCCCGCCTCGAGGAATCCTCCAAGGTGCGGCAGGCCTATGGCACCGAGATCGCATACGAGCGTCACCGACATCGCTTCGAGGTCAACAACGCGTATCGCGAGCGCCTCTCCGAGGCGGGGATGTGGTTCTCAGGCGTCTCGCCCGACGATCGCCTGGTTGAGTACATCGAGCTGCGCGACCACCCCTGGTTCGTGGCAACCCAGGCGCATCCGGAGCTGAAGAGCCGGCCCAGCCGACCACATCCGCTCTTCCGCGACTTCGTCGGCGCCGCCGCCGCGCGGCTCGGCCTGGGAGCGACCACGGATGCGGCAGGAGCTGCGGTGATCACCGTCACCGAAGGCACCCCCTGAGCCGATGAGCCCGCGCGCCGTCGCCGCTCGTAAGGCGGCCTTCGACCGGTCTGCCTACGAGCGCGACCTTGGCGCCTTCATCGGCGAGCGTGAGGAGGAGCTGTACCAGCACGGCGCCGGCCTGCACGATGAGCTTGCCCTCGGACCGATCTACGAGCGCCATGCGTCGCTGTTCAGCCTTCCCATTGTCGATGCCCTGCGACGCCTGCTCGACGCCGGTGGCCCGGAGACCGGCCACAACCGCGCCCTGCTGGCAGCCGCCACCGACGGGTACATCGAGCGAGAGACCGCCGAGCTGACTGACGCCATCGGGACCGCCGAGGCGACCGCCGTCGTCGTCTGGCGTGGCGAGTCGATCCCGTATCGGGGCCTTCGCAACCGGATCAGCGAGATCAGCGGCCGCGCTGAACGGAATGGCCTGTACGCCTCGTACCTGGAGGCGGAGGAGGCCCTGAACCCGATCCGTCGGCAGCGATTCGATCGGATCGGCGGCCTGGCCCGCGACCTCGGCTACGGCGACTACGTGGAGCTGATCAAGACCACCCGCGGCTTCGACCCCGACGAGCTGGCAGTCGGGCTGCGTGGCTTCCTCGGCGAATCGGAGACGCCCTACTTCGCGGCCCTGCGACGCTACCTTGCGCGCATCGAGATCGAACAGGGCGATGCGAGCCTCGCCGACCTTTGGTTCCTGATGCGCGGCAGCGGCTGGGACAACTGGTTCGATGGGCGGCGGATCCTCACGGTCCTGGGTGCGACGCTCCGCGGTCTCGGCATCGAGCTACGGGACCAGCCCGGCGCGACGCTGGACGTGGAGCCGCGGCCGAACAAGTCGCCACGCGCATTCGTGGCGGTCGTGAATGCCCCGCGCGACGTTCGCCTCGTGATCCAGCCGCGCGGGGGATGGGATGACTACGGCGCGGTGCTGCACGAGGCGGGGCACCTAGAGCACTTCCTGCACGTCGACCCTGATCTGCCCGTGTCGCTGCGCGAGCTGGGTGATGCAAGCGTCACGGAGGGCTACGCCATGACCTTCGAACGGCTGCTGGCCGAGCCCGAGTGGCTGGTCGCGGAGATCGGCATGCCGGCCGAGCACGCGGCCTCCTTCGCCGACTTCTTCTCGCTCTACCACCTCGTCCTGCTGCGCTCGCTAGCCGCGCGTCACCTGCACGAGCTCCGCATGCATCGAGGTGGCGACGAGGTGGTGCATCGGGCCACCTACGCTGGGCTTGCCGGCCTGCTGACTGGGGTGCGCGAGCCGGAGGAGCGCTACCTGGTCATCGACGACGGCATGTACGCCGCTTCATACCTGCGCTGCTCCATGCTGGACGCGGCGCTGACCGACTACCTCATCGCACGGCACGGCAACACCTGGTGGCGCTCCGCAGCCGCCGGCGAGACGCTCAAGCGAGCGTGGAGTCGGGGACAGGAATGGAACGCCGAACAGGTGGTTGCACATCTCGGGTATGATTCCCTCGACTGGCGACCGGTCGTGCGTCAGATTCGGGCCAAGCTCGTCGGCGAGATGAGCGGCTATGGCGGGCCCAACATCACCACTCGCGCAGGGACCCGTAAGGTCTGACCGGTCATCCGCCCGCGCGTCCCCCCGGACGAGAGCCACACGCTTCCGCGTGGTCCCGCAGAACCTCGCCCGACTGCGACGTTCGCTACCCAGATTTTCTTCTGATCGAGGTTACAGGCACCCCAATGAACGACGAAACCCGCTCCCAGCGCCGCGGTCGGCCACGACGCAGACCCGATGGAGGAGGCCCGCGCCGGCAGGCGCCGCGCCCGGTCTACCAGGGTCGGCGCAACAACTACGCGACCGGCGGCTACTCGTCTATCTTCGCCGGCCCGTTTCCCCGCGAGGGCGACGGGACCGACGAGGGCTGGAACCTCGCCGACCTCCAGGCCCGCAGCCTGGAGGAGCTTCGCGAGCTGGGCAGTGAGCTGGGCGTCGAGGGAGCCGACGAGCTCGACCACTCCGACCTCGTCCTGAAGCTGCTCGACGTCGTGCCGCTCACCCCGGCGCAGCCTCGCCTCGACCAGAACACCGAGCCGGGGATCGCGACCGGAGTTCTCGAGATCGTGGACGAGGGGTTCGCCTTCCTGCGCCGACACGGCGTCATGCCCTCCAACGACGACATCTACGTCAGCTCGTCGCAGGTCCGCCGCTTTGGGCTGCGGACCGGGGACAAGGTCGAGGGACAGACGCGTCCCCCGAAGGACCAGGAGAAGTACTGGGGCCTGCTGCGGGTCGACACCGTCAACGGCGTTGATCCCGACACCGCTCGCCGGCGTCCGTACTTCGACACGCTGGTGCCGGTCTTCCCGGACGAGATGTTCGACATCGAGACCGATCAGAAGAACCTGACCCAGCGCCTGATCAACCTGATCAGCCCGATCGGCAAGGGCCAGCGTGGGCTGATCCTCTCACCGGCCAAGGCGGGCAAGACGACCGTCCTCAAGCACATCGCTGCTGGGATCACCGACAACTACCCCGAGGCCGTCCTGATGGTCGCCCTGATCGGCGAGCGGCCAGAAGAGGTCACCGACATGAGTCGGAGCGTCAAGGGCGAGATCTTTGCCTCAACCTTCGACGAGCCGACCGAGAACCACACTCGCGTCGCCGAGATGTGCCTTGAGATCGCCAAGCGCCAGGTCGAGACGGGCCGCGACGTCGTGGTCCTGCTGGACTCGATCACGCGCCTGGCACGTGCCTACAACCTGGCACTGCCGGCGTCCGGCAAGACGCTGTCGGGTGGCGTCGACCCCATCGCCCTCTACCCGCCCAAGCGCTTCTTCGGCGCCGCTCGCAACATCGAGGGCGGCGGCAGCCTGACGATCATCGCCACCTGCCTGGTCGACACCGGCTCGCGCATGGATGACGTCATCTACGAGGAGTTCAAGGGGACCGGTAACATGGAGCTGGCGCTCGACCGCAAGCTGTCGGAGAAGCGGATCTTCCCGGCCATCGACGTCCTCCGCTCCGGCACCCGCCGCGAGGAGCTCCTGCTCGACGAGAACACACTGCGCATGATCTGGACGATGCGCCGCATGCTCTCCGCGGTCGGCCCCAACGAGGGGATCGAGCTGCTGATGCAGCGGCTCGGCAAGACGACGAACAACGCCGAGTTCCTCGTCTCCCTCAGCAAGAGCGTCGAAGCCTCCGAGCGCTGACCCGGCCGCGTCCCATGCTGCAGTCCGCGCGTCGCCAGTTCGCCGCGCTGCTCGGGAGCGCCGTGCTGCTCTCGGCCTGCGGCCCCGCCACTCCCAGTCCCAGCGTCGGGGAATCGGTTGCACCATCAGCATCGATGGCGGCAAGCTCCGGCGCCGGTGAGGTGGTCCCGGCGCCCGGCTCGTCGAGCACGGTCTACGAGCCGAATCCCGGCGCCATCGTCGTGGCGATCGATCCCGGCCACGGCGGCTGCCTCGACTGGGGCGTCCCGGACCCGCAGGAGCGAGGTGCCGCGTTCAGCGAGAAGGTGATGGCCCTCGCCATCGGCCTCGAGCTTAAGCGCCTGCTCGAGGAGCAGGGCATCACGGTGGTCATGACCAGAGAGTCCGATGTGGCGCTGGCCGGTGACGACTATCCCGACCTGGGCTGCAACGGGCCGCCGTTCCGCGACGTGAACGGCGACGGCGAGACGGGCTTCGACCCGGAGGGCAAGACACGCACCCACGATGAGCTGCAGGCGCGCCTGGACCTCGTCAACCTGGCGCGCGCCGACCTGCTGGTCAGCATCCACATCAACTCGCTCACCCAGAACGGTGTCGTCTTCGAGATCGCGGCCACCCAGACCTACTACACCGATGAGACCCCATGGGGCGTCAGCGCCACCCAGCACCTTGCCCAGCAGGTGCAGGACGGCGTCGTTGGGGCGATGGACCGTGCCGCGCCGTATGAGCGCCAGGACCGCGCCATCTCCGCAGTCAACTTTTTCATCGTGGCGCCGCCACTCTTCGCGACGACCCCGGATCGTCCGGACCCCACCAAGCAGCCGAGGCGTGGCGCGCTCATGCCCGCGGTGCTGACCGAGGTCGGCTCCATCACGCTGGCCGCCGAGCATGACCTGCTGCTGTCATCCGCGGGGCAGGCTGCCGCCGCGCAGGGGATCGCCAGCGGTTTTGACGGCTACTTCGCAAATCGGCCGCTGGCGGCGCGCTTCGACGCGCTCATCCCGCTCGGGGAGGCTGGGCTCGTCCCAACCGCCGTGGGTGGTAGCGGACCGCCGTTCTGGGGCACAGGAGTGCGCCGTGCCGAGCTGTCCGTTGGGGTTCCGATGCGGGTGACCAACACAGGCACGAAGCCGTGGCCGGACGATCTTCGAGTGATCGCTGGCTGGGAGCTGAGCACCGAGCCATATCTCCGTCAGGCCCCCGCTGCGCTCGACGATATCGGCCTTGATGTCCCTCCGCTTGCGCCGGGCGAATCGGTCGTGCTGGTGGTCAAGCTCGATGTTCCGGTCTCGGAACGGGGGATGTTGTGGATCACACTGGGGAACGGGGTGGCGTCGCTCGATGACTTGGGATCAGCCCCCCTTCAGCTGTCCACGGAAGGGCCATAGGACTCCGATAGGACTGCTAGCCTCAGCCGAATGGGGGCGCGCCGCAAGGTTGACCGGGTCTTCGCGCCGCTGCTACCATCGGTGCGCACGACTCGCAGCCGGTGTCGTCGCCCATGCCGGCAGAAGAGCGGGGTCGGGCACCAGACAGACCAAGGAATGCAACCGCGGGAGCTTCTGTATTGCCCGATAAGCGACGGCCTTCTCGCCGCGCGACCGACGAGCGACCAACTGCACGAGCGGTCTCACATCTCGCCGTGCTCGCCCTCATCGCGGTGACCGTCATCGTCGGTGTGCAGGCCACGACCGAAGACGCAACCACAGGCAGCACTCATCGTGGCTTCCCGTTCGGCCTCATCGCCGTGGCACAGGGAGCTGACGCGGCGTCGCTGGAGCAGCAGGCGGTCCGCTACGACCTGGTGCCGCAGCCGCAAAGCCCAGAGCCGATGCCCGACCGGGGCGCTCGCGCCGAACTGCCCGTGATCACACCCCTTCCCACGCCGGTCGCTCCGCCGCTTCCTCCACCCCCGCCCGCCCCGAAGCCCGTCTACGTCAAGGCGGCACCGGTCGTTGGCACGGGACAGCTCCAATGGCCCGTCCGCGGCGGCGTGATCACCCAGTACTACAGCTCGTACCACCGGGCGCTCGACATCGCGGCGCCGACGGGCAGCAAGGTGATCGCGGCAGATGCCGGAACCGTGACTTGGTCCGGCTGGAAGAACAACGGCGGCGGACTGGTGATCGCCATCGATCACGGCAACGGGATCGTTACCGTTTACAACCATCTCGGTAGCCTGTGGGTCGCTGCCGGCACGGCGGTTGCGGCCGGACAGGGGATCGCTGCCGTGGGCTGCACCGGCGTCTGCACCGGGCCACACGTCCACTTCGAGGTGATCGTCGGCGGGGTCATCGTCAATCCCCTCCGCTACCTCTAGCCCCATTCGCACGCGCGGCGCCGGTCCTCGACCGGCCAGGGTTGCGCCAATCTCGTCGCTACCATCGGTCACCCATGTTCGCTGACCAGGTTCGGATCCTCGTGGCCGGCGGCGCCGGTGGCGATGGATCGGCCTCGTTTCGGCATGAGGCTCACGTTCCTCGCGGGGGACCCGATGGGGGGGATGGCGGCTCGGGCGGCTCGGTCGTGCTGGTCGTCGATGCCGGCATGACCACGCTTGGCGACCTGCGCCACCATCGGCACCATCGGGCCACGCCGGGCGGTCGCGGCGCCGGCCGCAAGGCGCACGGCAAGAACGCCTCTGACGTGCTCGTGCCTGTTCCACCCGGCACCGTCGTCCGGCTGGCGGCCACCGGCAACGAATCCGACCCCGACGGCTCGCTCCTGGGCGAGCTCCTGGCGCCGGGGGAGCGGCTGGTGGTCGCCAGTGGCGGGCGCGGCGGACGCGGCAACGTTCATTTCGTCAGCTCCACGCACCAGGCGCCGACGCATGCCCAGAAGGGCGAGCCGGGCGAATCGCGCTGGGTCGAGCTCGAGCTGAAGCTGATCGCCGATATCGGCCTGGTGGGCGCTCCCAACGCCGGGAAATCCTCGCTGCTTGCCGCGCTGACCGCGGCCACGCCGGAGGTCGGGGACTATCCATTCACCACGATCTCCCCCAACCTGGGCGTGATCGAGCTCGACGAGGAGCGTCGCGCAGTGATCGCCGACCTGCCTGGACTGATCGAGGGTGCCTCCGAGGGTCGGGGGCTCGGGCACGCCTTCCTGCGCCACGCAGAGCGGACCCGGGTGCTGGTGGCGGTGGTCGACGGTGCCGCGGCCGATCCACTCGGCGAATGGCAGGCCGTTGAGGGCGAGCTTCGCGAGCACGATCCGTCGCTCATGGACAGGCCGATGCCGATGGTCGTCACCAAGCAGGACCTGCCCGAGGTGCATGCCGCCTGGCCCGCGATGCGCCGGACGCTGCGGACAATCGGTGCTCAGCCGATCGCCGTCTCCGCGCACGCCGGTACCGGCGTGCCGGAGCTGCGGAGGGCAATGACCGAGGCGCTCGACGAGGCCCAGCTCCGTTCCGCAGCGGAGCCATTGCCGGGGGCGGTGCGCCTGCATCGGTTCGACCCGCTCGACGCCGGATGGCAGGTGATCGCCGAGTCCGATGGCCTCAGGGTGCGGGGCCGCCGCATCGAGACGACTGCCGCACGGACCAATTTCGAGAACGACGAATCGCGCGATCGATTCCAGCGCACCTTGGAGCGGATGGGGATCGATGCCGAGCTGCGACGCCTGGGAGCGCGCAGCGGAACCATGGTCCGCATCGGCTCGGTCGAGCTGGAGTGGGGGGACGAGGATTGAGGACCGCGGAGCGTGCCTCCGAGCCTCGCTTGGCTTCGCCCGAGACCGCCCCGCAACCCGGGCGAAGGGCCCGAGCCAGGAGGGTCGGGATCCTGGGCGGCACCTTCGACCCGCCGCACATCGGTCACCTCTGGCTGGCCACCCTGGCCGCCGACAGTCTTGGGCTCGGCCATGTCCTGCTCATGCCCGCCGCCCGACCGCCGCACAAGGGCCGCAAGGCGGTGAGCAACGCCGCCGACCGGGTGATGATGACCCGCCTGGCGATCAGTGGCGACCCGGGGCTGGACCTCTCGCTGGTCGAGATGGAGCGTCCCGGCCCGTCCTACACCGTCGACTCGCTGGTGCAGCTCCGTGCCCACCTGGGCGAGGAGGTCCGGCTGGTGCTGATCATGGCCTCGGACTCGTTCGCGGAGATCGAGACCTGGCGCGACCCTGATCGGCTGCTCGAGCTGGCGGACTGGGCCGTCGGGCCGCGTCCCGGCACCCCGCTGCCGAACCCCCAGGCGCTGCGCGAGCGCTTCGGTGCCGCGGCGGCCCGCATCCACCTGCTGGACGGTCCGTCGCTCGACGTCAGCAGCTCCGACATCCGCGCCCGGGTGGCGGCGGGTCGTCCCATCCGTTACCTTGTCCCGCGGGCCGTGGAGGAGCTGATCACGGCCCGGCGCCTGTATCGAAGGAGGAGACCATAGAGGACCGCGCAGACGGGCTGACGGCGATCGATCCCGGCGATCTCGCGCATCGGATCGTGGACCTGGCCTCCGACAGGAAGGCGGTCGACATCGTGATGCTCCGGACGACCGAGGTGACGACCATGGCCGACTACTTCGTCATCGGCACCGGCCGCAGCGACCGTCAGCTGCAGGCGCTGGCCAACGGGATCATCGACGAGCTGCGCGACGAGGGGATCCGTCCACTGGGCGTCGAGGGCAAGGGTGCGGCCCGCTGGGTCCTGCTCGACTACGGCGCGGTGATCGTCCACCTCTTCGCCCCCGAGGAGCGCGAGTACTACGGCCTCGAACGGCTGTGGAGCCACGCCGCGCAGGTCGTCCGGCTGGTCTGACCTCGGCCGCAGGTACTATCCGGGTACCAGTCGGGGCACACCGGACCTCCTATTGAGCCGATGGGGGGCCGCTTCCATGCTCAGCCCATGGACGAGCACGCCATCGAGTACACGAGCGAGGAAACGCAGGCGGAGTCATGCCGCTTCTGCGGCGGCGGCCTACTGACCAGCGTCTTCGACACCTCGTTCCGCGACACGGCCGCGGAGGAGCGACTCTTCTTCGCCATCCCCGGGGCCTTGTGCGTGCCATGCCGCCAGCTGTACGTCGACCGCCAGCTGATCGGGATCCTTGGCCTCTCCGAGTCGCAGTGCACGTTCGCCATCCAGAGCGACCGGGTCCTGCGCGCGGGCGCGGCCTAGGCCCATCCCTCAGCCGCGCGTTGGGCGCGTGGCGAGCAGGTACTCCCCGAGCCAGGCCACCAGCGCCGGCTCCTCGGCCATCTCGTTTGCCTTGATCGACAGGTCCGCCTCGAACAGGCCGCGCAGCATCCCCTCCAGCTCGACCATCGAGTAGCGACGCGCCGACTGGGCGATCCGCTCGGCCATGCGCGCATTGCCGCGCCGAACCCGCTTCGTGAGGTCCTGCGGGGTGGCGCCGCTGGCGCCCAGGTCGCAGGCCACGATCAGGTCGGCGATCCTCCCCTCCAGCGCCGCCAGGATGCGCAGCACCGGCTGTCCCTCGTCGATCGCCCGCTCGACCGCCGCGGCTGCTGCCGCCGGCTCGCGTCGGTCGATGGCGTTGGTGATCGCGAACACGCTCGCCGGCCGCGTATCGGTCACCAGCGCCTCGACGTCCGCCGGCGTGATCGGGCGCGCGCCGGCATAGGTCGCCAGCTTGCGCAGCTCGCCATCTGCCACCCAGGTCTGTTGCCCGCGCTCGATGTCCGACTCCCACACGGCGCCGCCGACGCGTTCGGCTAGCACCGCGGCGGCTCGGGGCTCGATCGGGATGCCCAGGGCTTCGGCGTGCCCCCGGATCCAGCCCTGAAGCTGGTTACGCCGGGGCGTGGCCCGTTCCTCGACCGTTCCGCCACGCGCGACGACTGCCTCCGCGATCCGCTGCAGCAAGGCGGGAGGCCGCCCGGCATCGCGCGACGGCCTGAGCTCGGCCAGGGCCAGGGCGGCGCCGTCGGGCAGCTCCGCGACGAAGGCGAGCAGCTTGTCGGTTGCCGCGGTCGAGCGGCCAGCGGCAAAGATCGGCTGGTGGAGGACTGCCAAATGCGCGCCGAACATGCCGACCGTGGCCGATTCGAGTCGGGCGCGGTCAATGGCCCCTTCATCCGGGCTGTGCTCGGGCGTGATCTCGGTCCTCTCCGCCGCCTCGACGCGCGCCGCGAAGGCGGTAAGGGACTGATCGATGCCGAAATCGTCGTCACCGTGGACGAAGAGGAGCGTCATTCGCCCTGCCCCTCATCCCACGCTGCTCGCAGGCGAGCCTCGAGCTCGTCAACGGTGAGTCCGGCGGCAGTCGCCAGGTCGGCCTGCATGGCATGTGCCCGCGCGCGGGCAGCGTCCAGGCTCGTGCGGAATTCGGGGTAGCGGCTGGCCTGGTCGTCGATCCGCTCGTCGATCGAGACGAAGGCCTGCGCAACGTGCCGGTCTGCCACCGCCACTGCCACCGAGGCCCAGCCTCGCGGGGACCGCGACGGATCCAGGAGGCAGCCGATCGGATGCGACGCGATCAGCTCCGCCAGCTCCGGGAATCCACGCTCGGCCATCCATTGCGCCCCGAGCAGCCCATGACGATCGCCATCCCCCCGCGTCATGGGCTTGTCGATGTCGTGCAGCAGGGCGGCGACCGCGACGAGGTGCGGATCGACCTCGACGCAGGCAGCCGCGAGGAGGCGCGCCGCCTCCGCCGCGACGTGGCTGACGCCACGAGAATGGGCAGCGATCCCGTCCGGGAGGTCGAAGGAGGCGAGCAGCAGCTCGGCCTCGGGGAGGGTGGGTACGGCCATGCGCCGATGCTACGCGTCGGCCGGTTGGCTGTGATCGGCGCGGCGACCACCAGGCGCCACGAATCGGTGACCAGCCGGCTACGCACCTGGTAGCGAAGGCCGTCGGTGACGACCTCGATGCTGCCCTCGAGGTCGGTCCGATGCAGTCGCAGGCTTGGGACCGCCCGAAGGTGGTCGAGGGTCTCCTGGTGCGGGTGGCCAAAGGCGTTGCCGACCCCGCACGAGATGATGGCGACGCGCGGCCGCGCGGCACCGAGCAGGTCCGCGCCAGTGCTGGAACGTGAGCCGTGATGCCCGACCTTGAGGACGTCGACCCTCGTCAGGAGGCGGCGATCGGCCAGCATCGCCTCGATCGGAATGTGTGCGTCGCCGGTGAGCAGGGCGCTGAAGCCCCCGAAGCGGAGCAGCGCGACCACCGATGCATTGTTGATGTCGCCCTCCGGCAGCGAGGCCGCAACGTCATCGGGGGTGGGGTACAGGAGGGTCAGCGTGGTTTTCGCGTCGAGGCGCAGTCGCTGGCCGGTGCGCGCCGCGATCAGCCGCCCTCCCGGCTCGGATCGCGCCAGCGCAAGGAACCTCGGATAGGTTGGGTTCGCGTAGTCGCGACCCGTATCGAGGACCAGGCCAACCTCGTATCGCTCCAGGGCGGCCACGAGGCCTGCGACGTGGTCCTGGTGGGGGTGCGTCAGGATCAGGATGTCGATGCGCCGATGCCACCATGGCAGCCGCTCGCCAAGTCGACGGAGCAGGAGGTCTGGATCCGGGCCGCCGTCGATGAGCATGGTGGAGCCGGATGGCGTCACGACCAGGATCGCATCGCCCTGGCCCACGTCGAGCGCGATAAGGTGGAGTTCGCCATCCGGCATGCTCGACGCGGTCAGTGCGATCAGCAACACTCCGGCGGCGGCGACCCCCGCCACCGGACGCGCCAGGATCCGCCTGTGCGACAGGACGGCGGCGAGCGCCTCCTGCGCAGACGACCGCGGGCTGGAGGGATTGAGTGACCAGAGGTCGTCCGGCAAAGCGGGCTCGCGACCCGACCGCCGAGCCGATCGACGCCAGGCCAGCCCAAGCGCGGGGTACCAGGCGATCGCCAACCAAGCGGGTGCTGCCACCGGCATGGCTGCCAGCGGGACCGATGCGGCGACCTGGCCGGCCAGGATCATCGCGTGCAGAAGCAGCCAGGCACTGCCGCCAGCCGCCCATCGCACCCCATCTGTCAGCAGCCCCACCTGCAGGGCCGCCGTCAGGGCGCCGAGCGGCGCCGCGATGGCGCACGTCAGCATCACGAGCGGAACGAGAGGCACGACCGCCACGTTGGCGATGGGCGCAATCAGCGACAGCCGTCCGAAGCTGCCGACGACCACCGGTAGCGTCGTGAGCTGGGCAGCGAGGGTCAGCGCGATCGGTTCCCGCAACCAGGCGGGCCAGCGAGCCAGCCGTGCCTCGATCGACGCTGCGAACAGGATCAATCCCGCAGTCGCCAGCGCGGAGAGCTGGAAGCCGACGTCCCACAGAACCGCCGGCGCCACGACGAGCATGACCAGCGCGGCGAGCCCCAGCGCCGATGCCGCGTGGGCCCGCGAACCGCCAAAGCGAGCGACCATCATCGCTCCCGCCATCAACGCCGCCCGGACGACCGAAGGCGATGCGCCGGTCAGCACCACGTAGCCCGCGATGGTCGCGCCGGCTGCGGCGGGGGCGAGCCATCGTCCGCCGCGGTGTCGCTCGAGTGGGCGCATCAGTCCCCCGACGATCGCCGCCACGATCGCGATGTTCCAGCCGGAGATTGCGACGACATGCGTAAGGCCCGCGACGGCGAAGTCGTCCGAGATCTCAGGCGCGATGCTGCTCCTCACCCCAAGTAGGATTCCGGCGCCGAGTGCGGCTTCCGGCTCGGGCACCATCTCGTTTAGGCCATCCAGGAGCCACATCCGCGCGGCGGCCGCGATTTCTGCCAGACCGGTCCGCCCCGGCTCGTCGAGCACGCGGGCCTCGCGCGTCCGGACCAGGGCGCCGATTCCCTGGCGAGCGAGGAATGCCGGGTAGTCGAAGCGGTCAAACGCGGCTGGTGCCTCGACAACGCCCACCGCCACGACTCGCTGCCCCACGGCGAGCGACAGGTCGCGAGGCAGCGTCGCCAGCACCCGACCCCGGACCGCATGCGTCCGGCCATTCACCCGGCCCATCAACTCGTCGATGACGACCTGCTGGGTGGATCCACGGGGCCGTGGGTCGTCGAGAACCGTGCCGACCAACTCGACCTCGCCACGGTCGACCAGGTGGGAGATGCTCCCGGGACCGGACGGCAGGGCGATGGCCGTGCCGCGCCATGAGCCAACCAGCAAACCAATGGCCAGTGCAGCGCAGGCCATGGCGATGCTCGCCGAGCGCATCGACAGCACGACGGCCGTCGCGATGCCGGCGAGCGCGGCCGCGCCAAGCGCCACCGCTGCGGCGCCGCCATCTGCCGCGATGATCCCGAGGACCAGGCCGGCGAGGGCGCCGGGGAGCGCAAGACGGGTCGCCATCGCGGTAGCGCTGTGCCTCAGCCGAGCGTGACGAGGTCGCGGATCTTGTCCACCTGGGCGTTGGTCAGGACCTTGCGGGTCACCATCTCCTCGAGGGAGCCGAACGGCTGCTCGCTCCTCGCCGCGACGATCTTCTGGACCGTGACCGGGCCGATCCCGGGCAGCGCGTCGAGCGCCTCCGGGCTCGCGGTGTTCAGGTCGACCAGGCCTCCGGCGCCGCCGTTCCCGGACCCGCCAGCGGTTGCTGCCCCGACCAGCGGCACCACGATCTGCTGACCGTCGCGCAGGACCGCGGCGAGGTTGACCTGGGTGGCTGCCGCTGCCAGGTCGACGTGAGGCCCGTAGCCACCAGCCGCCTCGATGGCGTCCGCCACGCGTGACCCCGTCGGAAGCTGGATGATTCCCGGACGGAGCACGGCACCCTCCACGTCGACCACCAGCGCCTCCGACAACACCGCGATGGCCGAGCCTGAGGGCTCGCTAAAGAAATCCAGCGAGCCGTCCGCCGTTGCCGGCGCTGCACCGGTCGCCAGCAGAAGCCACGCGCCCAGTGCCACCGCCACCAGGGCGGTCGCGAGCGACGCGACGGCGATCCGGTCACCAATCGTCACGCGCCCCTCCTCCCGTCGCTGGGAGGCGAGCGGAGTGCAAGACCTGTCCGGAGCCCGGCGTCCGGGCACTCGACCCCGGGCTCCGGAAGCAGGACGCGCAGCCTAGCGGCGGATCTCTTATCCGCGGCTTACCGGCGGCTCATCGACGTTCGGGCGGCTACTCCCCGGGAGTGACGATGTTCACCAGGCGACCCGGGATCTGCACCACCTTGCGCGGCGCGCGTCCCTTCAGGTAGGCCTGCACCCGCTCGCTGGCCAGCGCCAGGCGCTCGATCTCCTCGGGAGCGGTATCGGGCGCCACCGACAGCCGGTCGCGCAGCTTGCCATCGACCTGGACCGGCAGCTCGATCATGTCGGAGACGACCAGCGCGGGGTCGTAGGTCGGCCAGGTCTGCTGGTGGACGCTGTACGGCTTGCCGCGCCGCGACCACAGCTCCTCGCTGATGTGCGGCGCCATCGGCGCCAGCAGCAGAAGCAGCGTGTCGACCGCCTCGGCGTAGGCATCGGTCCCGGCCAGGCCGTCGTCGCGCGCGCTGCCCAGAGCATTGGTCAGCTCCATCAGCCTGGAGAGGGCCGTATTGAAACGGAACTGGGCGAAGTCTTCGCCAACCTCCTTGATGGCCCGATGGGTGGCCTGCCGCAGGCCCCGCGTCTCTCCGCTTCCCGGCCCCGACCCAGACGCCTGGGCCACGGCCCAGACCCGGCCAAGGAAGCGATGGACCCCCTCGATGCTCGAGGGATTCCATGGACCGCCCTGGTCCCAGGGTCCGATGAACATCAGGAAGCAGCGCACCGTGTCCGATCCGAAGCGCGAGGTCAGGTCGTCGGGGTTGACCACGTTGCCGCGCGACTTGCTCATGCGATGGTGGTCGGCGCCGAGAATCTGTCCCTGGTTGCGCACTGCGCTGAACGGCTCGTCGAAGTCGAGCAGCTGCATGTCGCGCAGGGCCTTGGTAAAGAAGCGGGCGTACAGGAAGTGCAGGACGGCGTGCTCGGCGCCGCCGGTGTAGAGGTCGACCGGCATCCAGCGTATGACCGCCTCCGGGTCCCACGCCCGCGTCTCGTCGTGGGGCGAGCAGTAGCGCAGGAAATACCAGGATGAATCGACGAAGGTGTCCATGGTGTCGGTCTCGCGGCGCGCCGGCTTGCCACACACCGGGCAGGAGGCGTTCAGGAACTCGGCGTGGGACTGAAGCGGGCTGACCCCGGTTGGAGCGAAGTCCACGTCGCGCGGCAGCAGGACGGGCAGCTGGTCCTCCGGCACCGGCTGCGGGCCGTGCTCGTCGCAGTACACGATCGGGATCGGGGCGCCCCAGTAGCGCTGCCGGCTGATCAGCCAGTCTCGGATGCGATAGGTGATGGCCGCCGCTCCCTGGCCGCGCTCTGCCAGGTTCTCGGTGATGGCCGCGATGGCATCGGACGCGGCCATGCCGGTGAAGTCGCCGGAGTCGACCAGCACCTCGTCGTCGGTGTGCGGCAGGAAGGCCTCGCCCTCCGGCAGCGTGCCGTCGCGCGGGGCGACCACGTAGCGGATCGGCAGGTCGTAGCCGGTTGCGAAGGCGTAGTCGCGCTCGTCGTGAGCGGGGACGCCCATCACCGCACCGGTCCCGTAGGTGGGCAGCACGTAATCGGCGATCCAGATCGGGATGCGCTCCTCGGTCATGGGGTTCACGGCGTAGGCACTGATGAAGACCCCGCTCCGCTCGCGCTCTGTGCCCATCCGCTCGATCTCGGTCTCCCGTCGGGCCGCGGCCACGTAGGCCTCCACCTCGGTGCGCCGGTCGTCGGTGGTCAGGGCAGCCACGGCGGGGTGCTCCGGGGCCAGGACCATGAAGGTCGCGCCGAAGATGGTGTCGGGACGGGTGGTGAAGACGCGGATCGGCGCGACGCCATCGGCCTCCACCGCGAAGTCGATCTCGGCGCCCTCGCTGCGACCGATCCAGTTGGTCTGCATCAGGCGGATCGGCTCCGGCCAGTCGATCCTGCTGAAGTCCAGCAGCTCGTCCGCGTAGCGGGTGGTGCGGAAGAACCACTGCTCCAGGTCGCGCTTGATGACCGGCGTGCCACAGCGCCAGCAGTGCCGATCGGCTCCCTCGACCTGCTCGCGCGCCAGCACCACCTGGTCCTTGGGGCACCAGTCGACCGGCGACATGGCCCGATATGCCAGCCCGGCCTTGAAGAATTGCAGGAACAGCCACTGGGTCCATCGGTAGTAGGACGGGTCGCTGGTGACCACCTCCCGCGACCAGTCGAACATGCAGCCCATCGAGCGGAACTGGGTCCTCATCCGCTCGACGTTGCTTTCGGTCCAATCCCAGGGATGCACGCCGCGGTCGATGGCGGCGTTCTCGGCCGGTAGGCCGAACGAGTCGAAGCCCATCGGAAACATCACGTTCAGGCCCTGCATGCGGCGCATGCGCGCCACGATGTCGGGCCCCGTGGCCGCATACCAGTGCCCGATATGCAGGTCGCCCGACGGGTACGGGTACATGGTCAGCAGGTAGTGCTTGTCCCGCGGGTCGTCGTCATCGGCCCGATACAGGTCGTCCGCAGCCCATCGATCCCGCCACCCGGATTCGTAGGTCCTCGGATCGTACCGCTCGCCGCGCTCGGTCATTCGGGTGCTCCTTCATCCGGGAACCAGGCCATCAGCAGCTCATCGCGGTACTCGCCCCCCGGGACGCGGTACTGGCGGCGGCGGAGCCCCTCGCGCTCGAAGCCGGCGCGTTCGTACACGGCAATCGCCCGGTCGTTGTCAGGGAATACCCCCAGCGCCACCTTGGCCAGGCCACACTGGGCCGCCCAGACCGTGGCCGCCTCGACCAGCGCCGACCCGATCCCGACCTCGCGCCAGCCGTCCGCCACGCAGATCGACAGGGTGCCGACATGGTCGCTCACCACGCTGTGCTCGACGCTTACGAGCACGTTGCCGACCACCTCCCCGTCCGCCTCGGCCACCAGGACCAGGCTGCTCGAGTCGCGGATCATCTCGCCGATGTAGAACGCCTCCGACGGCTGGCTCACCGCCGAGGCAGGCGTCACCAGCCAGCGTCCCTCGCGCCGCACGTCCGCGAACAGGCTCGCCAAGGCACGCGCATCCGTTGGGCGTGCCGGGCGAAGCGTCCACGGTCGGCCATCCCTGGCCATTCGCGGCTGGGCCTCGGTGATCGTCATGCTGGCCACATCACCCTCATCGGTCTTCCTTGCTCGGGTACGACAAAGCCCCCGCCTCGTCAGTGACGAAGGGGGGCCTTCGCGGTACCACGCTGACTTGACCGATTGGGGTGGTGGAGCTGGGGGGACTCGAACCCCCGACCCCCTGCATGCCATGCAGGTGCTCTCCCAGCTGAGCTACAACCCCACGATCGGTCCACTCATCGGCGCTGCTATCGGACGCCATCCCGGCCGCTGTTGGCGGCTGCTCGGCGGGCGAGGTCGGGGTCTCTGCGATCGCCGGCTTGCACCTTCCCGGCTCGCTGCGGATCGAGGCGGACGCCTACTGTTCCCGCGTCAACGCGTTCGGGCGGAGTATATCAGCCGTGCGTGGACGCTCCATCTCGAGGTCCTTCAGGCCTTCAGGAGCCAAACCAAAGTCACGCCAGGCCGAACGGGCGGGTCATTCGTGCGCGAGGTCGCACCGCCGATAGTCGCGGCATGCCCGGCCCGCCCAAGAGCCGTCGCGGCAGAATCGGCGCCTTCGCGCTGGTCCCCACCGCAAACCAAAGTCACTTCTCGGACGCCCCTGCCGCGCCTGCATCGGTGCCCTCCGGGCTGCCGACGCTACCCGGCGCGAGCATGCCGGCTGGGCCATCGCCATTCGACCTCGACCTCAGAAGCGTCCGCAGCCCTGCGTCGAGGTCGCGCGTCTGGTAGCCGAGCTCACGGCGGGCCTTGGCATCGGTTGCCCAATAGGTGACGTCATCGGCCGCGCCGATCACCTCGGCCAGATTCGGCGCCACCCCCATCGCCGGACCGATGAGCCCGCCCAGCGGCGCAATCCCCCGCAGCAAGACGGTCGGAATGCGGAGCCGCGGTGGTCTGCGGCCCGCGGCAGCGGCGGCACGCTGCACCATCTCACGTACGGTCGTGTTTTCTCCCCCCAGGATGTACTGCTCCCCGATCCGCCCACGATCATGGATCAGCAGGATCCCGGCAGCCAGATCCTCGACGTGCACCACGTTCAGGCCAAGATCGGGGAACGTGATGGCCGGGAGGGTGCCCGCCAGCGCCTGGGCGATTGTCCCGCCGAACTGGGATGGGTCGTGCGGTCCGTATACCTGGGCGGGGAGCGCGATCGAGATCGGGGCGCCGGCGGCGATCCGATCCTCGGCCTCCAGGTGCGCGAGGTACTTGGTCTGGTCGTAGTAGGACAGGAACCGGGGCGGCTGTTCGCGCCGGTAGGTCTCGTCGACCACCCGACCCTTCGTGTTGCCGTACGCATTCACGGTCGAGATGCAGGTGATGCGCGGCGTGCCCACGGCCATCGCCACGTCCAAGACGCGTTGCGTGGCGACCACATTGGCGGCGTACATGGCCAGGTGTTCCGTTGCCCGGATCCCGATCCGATACCTGCCGGCAAGGTGGAAGACACCGTCGGAGCCTCGCATCGCATAGGTGAGCGCCGCCTGCGGCATCGTGGCAAGGTCGTCCTCGACCAGCTCGCAGCCGAGCTCGTGAAGCCGATCACCGCGGCCGGCATGGCGAATCACGGCGACGACCTCGTCGCCTCGCGCGCGGAGCTGCCGCAACAGCTCGGCCCCGATGAAGCCGATCCCGCCGGTGACGAACGCCCTCATCGTTCCGCGATAGCGGCCCGCAATCGGGCCAGGCTGGCGTCGAGGTCGCGCTCCGCGGCGTCGGTGACCATGCGTTCCAGCGGCGCCATGAAGACGTTCTCCGCGCGCACCTCCGATCCCAGCGTGATCTGCGTGCCACCGTCATGCGGTGCAAGGTCAAGGATGGCCACGATCCCCATTCCGCTGACGCTGCTGGCGAGGGCGAGGCGTCGCTCGGGCTCGGCTTCCCGGACGGTGATCTCGGCACTCACCTGCTGGCCCATCAGCTCCAGCACGACGCGTGCCGTCGAGCCGACCGCCGTGGGTGGGGGGGAAGTGCGCTCGGCGGCCACGATCCCCGCCTGCCAGCGCGGCAGGTTGGCGGGATCGGCCAGGAACGCGTACACCTCGGCCGGCGTGGCGGCCATCTGTGCGGTCCGTTGCACGCGACGCATGGGTCCTAAGGTAGTCGACCGGGCGGGCGCGGCGAGTGGCCCATGACCATCGGTCTACGCTGGTCTCCAGCCGTACCGGCGTATCCTGCTCGCGAACTCATTCATTTCAGGGAGGGGCCGCAGGTGCTCCGCAAACTCGCACCGCTCCTGGTCGCCATGCTTGCCGTGCTGGCCGCCTGCCAGAGCACGCCGGCGATCACCGACCCGGTTGACATCATCACCCAGGGCCTCGAGGCCACCGCCAACCTCAAGAGCCTCCATGTCTCGTTGGCGCTGGATGGAACCTTCAAGGCTCCCAACGGGGGCGGTTCATTCGGCCTCGACGCGACTAAGCTCGAGGCCGACGTCGACCTGAAGGCGAAGAGCCTCCGAGCGACATTGGCCGTGCCTGCCTTCCTCAACCTGACGGCGGATGCGATCGTCATCGGCCAGGACGTGTGGTACCGGACCAGCCTGGGCGGCACCAAGTGGTTCCACCAGGCGAACGACGTGATGGGCAGCCCGTCTCCATCCGCTTCACTCGATCCAGCCGCGATGGTCGCCAAGGTCAAGGAGGCACTTGCAACTGAAGGCGTCGTGACCAAGAAGCTCGCCGACGTGGCCTGCGGTGACCGCCAGTGCTACCAGATCAGCGTGACTGCTCCATCGGCCCTCATGAAGGCGGCCGGGGCGGCCGCCTCGATGGATCCTTCCTTGGTCTTCGGCGACGCGATGGTGATCAATGTGCTCTTCGATCGCGAGAAGCTGTGGCTGACCGAGGTCTCAACCAGCGTCGACAGCGCGACGGTCGGCACCATCAAGGCCACTCTGAGCTTCAGCAACTTCGACGAGGCAGTGAACTTCAGTCCGCCTCCCTCCCCGGACGTCACTGAAGGGGAGTTCACGATCCCGGGGATGTGACCGCCGGCGCGCTGGAGAAGTGGCCTGAATCGCCAGCGTGACTAGCTTGCGGCGTCAGTGGCACGCTCAAGGTCGCGGAGGCGCTGAGCCTCCGTGGCGATGATGTTGATGCAGTTGCACGACTTCTCAGCCAGCCCCTCGTGGTTGGCGATGCTGATCTGGCCGCGCGCGTAGTGGACGAGACCCGCGTCCTTGAACTGGCGCATCACCACGGACAGGCCGGGACGCCTGACGCCGATCATCTGGGCGAGGAATTCCTGCGTCACGTGGAACGGCTTTTCGTCAACGCGTTCGTCCACCTGGAGCAGCCAGCGGGCCGCCCGCTGGTCGAGCCGATGCATGCGATTGCACAGGATCAGCTGCGCCATCGTCACCATCACGACCTGGGCATGCCGCTGCAGCATTCGCACCAGGGTGCCTCCACGGGGCAACTCATCCAACAGGACCTCGGATCGCATTCGCACGCCCGTGAGCGGCACCTGGACGATGGTGCGGACGGGCGACTGCCCGGTGCCCAGGAAGACCGGAAGGCCGGTCATCCCCTCCCGCCCGATCATGGCCGTATCCACCGACTCGCCACCCTCCTCGAGCGCCACGATGGAGGCGACGCCGCTCGTGGGGAAGTACACGAACTCGATCGCCTCGTTGGGCGACTCGAGTTCCGCGGAGCGCTCGAGGCGAACCGGTTCGAGTGCGGCGTGGATCCGGTCGAACTCCTCGTCCGTCAACCCGCGCAGCAGGTGGTTGACTCGGGGATCGACGGTCTGCGGTTCAGTACGGGCGTTGCTTCGCATGAGGACCTATCGTCTCCTTGTCGCCGTATGTCCGAAAGCGTACAGACGACATATGGGACATTGTCATCCTCGGGATGACGACGAATGTTTCAGACCGATTGCAGAAATTCCGTGAGATGACCAGCCAGATGCAGATCCCAACCAGCGGTCAAGGTGCCGAGGCAGTGCTCAGCCTCGATGCGACCGGCCGCTACATCGGCGCCAACAAGCCCGCGCTCGAGCTCCTCGGTGTCACGCTTGCGGAGCTGCGTGCTTCACCCGCGGACCGATTTGCGATCCGGCCTGCGAACCACGCCGAGCAGGCGGCCCTGCGTGCCGAGTGGGAATCCGACGGTTCACAGCCGCTGGTGGGCACAACTGGTATGAAGCGTGCCGACGGAACGACCATTCGAATCTCGTATGCCCTCGAGACCGCACCCGCGGGATATAGTGCCCGCATTTGGGAGGTCGAGGGCGAGCCCGAGGCGCCGCCGACCGTCTTCGTGGTCGGCCGCGTCCTTCGCGAATGGCGCGCGGCCGAACGAAACCTGGCCGAGCTGCTGCCCGGCACTCCGGAATGGAGGCGCACCGTGGGGGAGATTGAGCTGCTGCGCGATCGTTACCAGGAGCTCTTCAAGTCGGTCATGCCCCAGGCCTGAGCTCCCTTCCGTCGCCGACCTGGTCTGCCACCGGCCGTGGTCGGCCAAGGAGGAAGCCCCGAGCCAACCGTATCTCCAGGGTCCCCAGCATCTCGAGCTCGGCCTCCGTCCCGATCCCTCCCGCGATCAGCAGGCAGCCCACGGAGCGCGCGAAGTGGCGCAGGCCGACGACCATGGCCTGGCTGCAAAGCGGAGGTCCGACCTGCTCCGACCCGCCCCCTCCCGATCGGGTCCGCCGGTCGACGCGTCGTGGAGCGCTCGGAGTCGGGCACATCCGGGGTTGTGCTGCGAAACAGCGATCTCTGGGCCCGATGGTACACCGCGTCATCAGCCGGACGCCAAGCCTCGGCGACTTCGGGACTGCCCCCTGGCTGACGTGTCATTCCTGGCGACCTTCTCCCAACCCGCGCCCACAGATGGAGCTGTGAGTTTCCCGTCGGGGCACACAAGGGAAGCAAGGAACTTGTTTCAGCACTCGATCACGGAACTGCGCCACAATGCGGGTCGCATGGATGTTCGCAGTGAACGTCGCCTCGTCACCTGCCTCTTCATCGACGTGGTCGGATCGACCGATGCGACGGTCCGGCTCGGGCCTGAGCGCATGCAGCGGCTCCTGCGTGATGCCTTCGCCGAGATGAGCACCACCATCAGCCAGTACGGCGGCACCATCGAGACCTACGTGGGCGATGCGATCTTCGCGCTCTTCGGAGCGCCGGTCGCGCAGGCCGACGACGCCGAGCGCGCGCTCCGAGCTGCGGATGCCTGCACGCGCTGGTCATCGGCTCCAGCGGCGGCAGGCGCCAGACTGGCGGTTCGGGTCGGGATCGAGACGGGCGAGGCCCTCGTCGACCTCGCGGGCGTCGATCGTCACCAACGAATGGCCATCGGCGAGTGCGTGAATATCGCGGCGCGCCTGCAGCAGCAGGGAGAGCCCGGCGAGATCATCATCGGGCCGACCTGCCACGAGGCCACAAGGGAAGTCGCGCGGTTCGAGCCGCTCGGTGCGTTGAGCCTCAAGGGGCTTGGGGAAGTCGAGGCGTGGCGCTTCACCGACTTTGGCGCCGGCGATGGCGCGCAGCCGGTCGCGTTCGTAGGACGCGAGGCGGAGCTTCGCGTCCTCGGCATTGCGTTCGAGCGCGCGCAGAGTGGCACGGCCACGCTCGCACTGGTTGTCGGCCCTCCCGGACAGGGGAAGAGTCGCCTGACGTCAGAGGCGATCGGAACCTGGAGCGCGGTGCGACTCATCCAGGCGCGGTGCCGGCCTGGTGCCGAGACCGGCAGCAACACGCCACTGCGCCAGCTGGTGAATGCGGACCTGCCGGACCCGACGCAGGAAGGCCTCCGCGCGCGCCTGTCCGCCTTGCTCGGTGCGAGCGATGGCCCCGACGTCGCGGCCGCAGTTGGTCACAGCGCTGGCCTTGCGGTCGACGAACGCCTGTTGACCTCCGGACGGATGGAACAACGCGACATGATCGCGGACGCGTGGCGGCAGTATCTGGCCGCAGTCGCGCGCGAAGCCACCCTCGCCGTCTGGATCGAGGACGTTCACTGGGCGGACCCCGTCCTCCTCCGGATCATCGACCAGCTCACATTCGATCTGGACGCGCCAATCGTGGTGATCGCGACCGCACGCCCCGAGTTCGTGGGCAGCGCGCACCTCCGCCCGAGCGAGAATCGGCTCCAGGTCGATCTGGAGCCGCTCGACGTTGAGGCGGCACAACGCCTTGCGCTGTCGGCCGGGGACGGCCCGACTGACGCTGCCAGGGCTGCCGGCAATCCACTCTTCATCATCGAGATGGCGCGGTCCCGCTCCGCCACGGGCGAGATGCCGGTGACCATCCAGGCTGCGATCGCCGCTCGGCTCGACGAGCTGTCCATATCCGAGCGGGAACTGCTCCAGCGCGCCAGTGTCGTGGGCGAGACGTTCGACGTACGCGACGCGGCCCTCCTCAACGAACGCGAGCCACACGAGGTGGCCGGCGCCCTTGGCCGGATCGCTCACCTTGGATTCGTCGCGCCGGTGGATGCTCGGTATCGGTTCCACCACGCTCTCGTGCGGGAAGTGGCCTATGGCCGCCTGCCGGTGGCGGAGCGGATGGCGCTGCACGCGCGCTATGCGCTCGAGGGCGTCGATACCGCAGACGTCGAGGCACTGGCGCACCACTGGTGGGAGGCCGTTAAGCCAGACGACGCCGGCTGGGTCTGGGAGGACCCCGCCAGGCTGGCGGCGATGCGGACGAGGGCCTTCGCAGCGCACATGGCGGCCGGACGTCGGCTCGAGGACCGCAATGCCTACGAGGAGTCGCTCGACATCTTTGCCCGGGCCATCGAGCTCGCCGATGACCCCGCCGCCCAGGCAGCGGCGGAGGCGGCGGTCGGCCGCGCCTACACGCGGCAAGGGAGCGGCGACGAGGCCTGGGAGCATCGGCTGAAAGCCATCGAGCTGTTCTCGAAAGCGGGGCAGAAAGCGCCGGCTGAGCTGTATGCCGACATGCTGGAGATCGCCACGCTGAACTGGGGCTACTTCCAGCACCTTCCCGAAGATGACTCCGTGCTGCAGCTCCTCGACGAAGGGGAGCGGATCGCCCGCGACTCCGGGGACGAGGTCTCGCTGGCCCGCCTCCTCGAGGAGCGCGCCTCATTCACCGATGACGTGTCCGGCGCCGACGAGATCATGAGCTTCGTCGATTCACCCGACGCCGTCCGCTTCGCCGACGCCGCGCACCGCATGGCGATGCTCTACCTCTGGAACGGAAAGGTCGACCGCGCCCTGGAGCTTTATGAGACGGTCGTCGACCGCCTCATCCCTGCCGGCGGGATCGTCTACGAGCCGGAGGCGCTGCTGTGGTACTCACTCGCGGCGTTCCATGCGGGTGACGGCGACCGCGCCGATGCCATCGCCGAGCGCCTGCTCGAGGACGCGCCGCGACGCAGCCCGCACACTCGGCAGCACGCCTATGCGCTCAAGACGTTTCTCCCCTTGGCGCGAGGGAACTGGGCTCGCGTGGCGAGCGCGAGGCAGGAGCTGGCGGAGCTCGTCGACGCGAATCCGGACGCGGGTTTCTGCCTCATCGGAGCCGCGGGTTCCGCCTACGGCGCGGTCGCCGACATCCTCGCGGGGCGGTCTACGGATGGCCTCGATGAAGTCGTGGCACGGATGGTCCCGGACTCGACGCTAGTCCAGGCGAGCTCGGTGATGGTGCCCCACGTCATGGAGGGTGATGGAGCCGCGGTTGATGAGGGCCTCAAGGCCTATGGGCCCGGCCTTCGCCTGTGGGACCGGCAGCGCACATGGGACGTTTTCGACCTGATGCCTGGCGTTGCGCTGACGATGCTTGAACGATGGGACGACCTCGGGCCTTCACTCGACCGGCTCGATCTGTTCGCCGAAGGTGGCAGTCGTTTGGCGGCCGCCACAGCGGCAGCCATCCGCGAGGAGAAAGCCGCGGCCGAAGGGGGTCCAGCGCCAACGCACGATCAGCTGCTTGGGTTGGGCTGTGCAGGCATCAGCCAGCTGCTCCGATTCCGCCCAACCTCGAGCGCAAAGGCTGTGAAGGCGTCCTAGCTCGTCGACTTCCGGCGCCGATGTCACCTTTTGGAGCCGATCGGTTCCTGTAGGGGCATAGGGGCGACCAGCGTGGCTCACATTGCGGCAAGCGACGAGGTTGAGGCGGTCTACCGCCAAGACGCGGATCGCCTGTGGCGTGCGCTAAACACACCGCCACGCTGCTGCCCGATGGCAGGGTGCTGGTGGCCGGTGGCAACAGCAGCCGCGGCCCTCAGCTCGCGTCAGCAGAGCTGTACGACCCGGGCACCGGTTCGTGGACCGCCACCGGGAAGATGGTCGGGGACCATGCCGGGCACACGGCCACGCTCCTGCCCGATGGCAGAGTGCTGGTGTTGGGCGGCAGCAGCGGAAGCGGCCCGGAGGCCACCGCAGAGCTCTACGACCCAATCACCGGCTCCTGGGCCGCCACCGCCAACATGAACGGGGAACATCAGAGAGGCACCGCGACCCTGCTTGACGATGGCAGCGTGCTGGTGGCGGGCGGTGGCAGCAGCGGCGGCAGCGGTGGCGAGGAGTTGTACGACCCCGGCACTGGATCCTGGACCGCTACCGCGAGCATGCTTGATGGGCGCTGCTGCCACACGGCCACGCTGCTTGACGATGGGACCGTGCTGATGGCTGGCGGTAGCAGCCCTCGCGGCATGCTGGCAACCGCGGAGCTGTACGAGCCGGGCAACGGGAATTGAGCGCAGCTGGCAGGTAGGGAGACGTGGTGGAGATGAGGGGACTCGAACCCCTGACCCCTGCGATGCGAACGCAGTGCTCTCCCAACTGAGCTACATCCCCACGGGCCGGGGCAGTATATCAGCGGCCATTTGGGGCTTCCCAAACTAGAACATCTGTTCTATCATCGGTTGGGCCATGACCGGTGTCGCACGGCCCATCCAACCGCTCCCCGAGCTCCTCGAGGCGCTCCGTGACCATGGGCTGCGGCGTGGGGTTGATCCCGGACCGATGGTCGCCGCCAACCCCCTTCCCACGGGTCAACCCGGGCTCGATGTCGCGCTGCGCGGCGG
>JACDEL010000042.1 GCA_013816405.1 Chloroflexota bacterium
AGCTGGTCCTGCGGACTGCCGGTCCGGGCGGCTTTGTCGAGCGCATCGGCCGCCTCGGCCAGGCGCTGGGCGACCTCTGGCTGCGTGCCGGCTGCTCCCTGCGCGGCTCGCTGAAGCGCATCAGCCCGGGCGGCGGCCTGGGCGCTGCTCATCTTCCTGACCTGGTCCTTGAGGGCCTCCAGGTCCTTCACGGCCTGGTCCAGATCGCCCTCCGGGTTGGCGTCCTGCTTGCCGCTGGCGGCCTTCGAGATCTGCTGTGCAAGCTGCGTGAGACCAGCATCCTTGACCGCCGCCTGTGGATCCGTCAGGCGGGCCAACTGCTCCTGGACCGCGCCGATCCTGGCAAGCACGTCCTGCCGATCGTCGCCCGCCTCGCGCAGCTGGCGCGCGAGCCGGCGCAGCTGCTCCACCAGCGCATCGCGACGTGGATCCGGCGTCGCTCCCTGCTGTTCGGCCTCTCGGGCCACCTCCTCGATTCGCTGGGCCACCTCGCGGCTCGCATCGCGAGCGGCCTGCCGGTCCCGCAGCAGGGCGTCCTGCGGGTTGGGCCAGGCGACGAGCACCACCAGCAGCGCCAGGCCAATGCCGCCGGCGGCGGAAGGGCGCCGGGCGAGTCGCGGTCGGAACGCAGCGCGAAGGTCGGCACTCGCCAGGCGCGTGCGAGCGTCGGCGAGCTGACGAGTTGCCAGCTCGGCCGCGAGCGGATCCTCGGGATCCGGGTCGGCGATCAGCTCCAGCGCCGTTCCCAGGCGCTCCCTGAGGCCGAGCTCCGCGTCCGCGCCACGGGCGGCATCGGTCAGCGAAGGCCTCAGCCGCCACGTCGCGACTGCCCACGCCACGAGTGAGATTGCCGCAACTGCGGCCATCAGCCACGGCGCCAGCTCGAGGGCAACGATGCGTGCCGCTAGCTGGACGAGCGCCATGCCCCCGATCGCGGCCGCTGACGCGACAGCCGCCACCCGAAGGCTGCGACGGAGCCAGAGGCGGCGCCGCAACGAGCGGAGGCGTCGCAGAGCATCGAGGCCCAGACGGTCGGCGATGGTGGCAGCCACGAGGCGATCGCTCACCCCTCGGCCTCCGCTGCCGTGCGAGGCCGGCGCCGTGGCAGGTGGAAACCGAGGCCCGCGGGAACGACGAGGCGCATCGAGGCAAGAGTCAACAGCAGCGACAGGCCCGCGAAGGTGATCGCGAAGCGGGGCCAGAAGTGCCCCGTGTCCGTGGGCGGCGGGTCGAAGACAGTTGCGATCGGAAGGTCTGCACAGCGCATGTTTGCCGGACAGTCACCATTGAAGCCGGGCTTCACGTCCACCGGCACCACCCCGCCAGTATCGGTCCTGAAGCAGGAGCTCCCATCGCACTGAATCCCGGCTGTGCCCCGGATCTCGGCCATGATGTTGCCCATGTCGCCGGCCACGATCTCGGTGTCAGCCACGATCTCGACCATGGCGACAGCGGGGTTCAGGTAGAGCAGCTCCTCCGGTGCCCGGTTGGGGACGCCGAAGGCCGCACCGGTCGTTCCGGCCAGGCCGGCGGTCCAGAGACGCCAGACGAAGAAGGTTCCAACCGTCAGAAACAGGACGGTTGAATAGGCGACCACGGTGGCGCTCTGTGTACGCTTGATGAGAGCGCTGCAGAAGAGGCCGATGACGCCAAAGCCGATCGCCGACACCAGCAGGACCACCTGCGCGCGCACGATGTCCGAAAGGCCTGCGCCGCCATACATCAGCACCAGGGCGGATACCGGGATCCCCGCCACGATCATGAGCACCACGAAGGCGAGGGCCGACAGCAGCTTGCCGACGACGATGGCACCCGGGCGCAGCGGCGTCGTGATGAGCAGGTCGAGGGTCGCCTTCTCGCGCTCGAGGCTGATCGCCCCGGTCGTGAAGGCGGGCGCGAGGAAGGCGACCAGCATGAGCTGGAAGACCGACAGCATGGCAAAGATGGCCTGCCCCACCATGGCCGATCCGTTGGCCACGTTGATGCTCGACCCATCCGGGGCGATCACGCCTCCCGGAAGCGGGGCGTGCGCCACCGAGTTGATGTAGGCGCCGTATGCGATCAGCGCCAGCACGGCGAGGTAGATGGTCAGGACGATGAAGGCTCGCCGACCGCGGAACCGCGAGCGCAGCTCCTTCGACATGATGGTCAGGACCGACGAGCCGAACTCGCGCAGGCCGGTGAGTGGTCGTCGCGCGAGGATCGTCGCCGTCATGCCGCCGTCTCCTGGTGATTGCCGGTGACCTTGAGGAAGATCTCCTCCAGGTCGCTGGTCGCCTGTCCAAAGCCGCTCACCGTGTGCCCGGCCGCGATCATGCCCTGCAGCAGGGCCGCCTGCTCGTCGGGCGGGCCGTCGAACGGGAACTCCAGCCGCGTCATGCCGGCATCGCTGATCACCGTAAGGACGTCGCCGACCCGTGGATCGGTTCCAAGCCAGGCGGCTGCCGCGTCACCGTCCGACAGGACGTCGATGCGAAGCAGCGCGGTGGCGCGCAGCGAACGCTCGATCTCGGCGATCTGACCCGAGCGCACCAGCCTGCCGTGGTCGATGATGCCGACCGAGGTGCACAGCTCCGCCACCTCGGTGAGGATGTGGCTGCTGACCAGGATCGTCTTGCCCATCCCCCGCAGCTCGCGGAGGATCTCGCGCATCTCGACGCGTGCCCGCGGATCCAGCCCCGAGGCCGGCTCGTCGAGGATCAGCAGCTGGGGATCGTGGACCAGCGTATGTGCCAGGCACAGGCGCTGGCGCATGCCGCGCGAGAGCGCCTCGACGTACGACTCGCGCTTGTCGCTCAGACCGACGATCTCGAGCAGCTCCCCGATCATGCCGGCCCGGCGTGGCGCCGGGACGGAGTAGCAGCGCGCGAAGAAGTCGAGGTATTCCCACACCCGAAGGTCGTCGTAGACGCCGTAGAAGTCGGGCATGTAGCCGATCCGGCGGCGGACCTCGACCGGGTCGGCGGTCACGTCGATGCCGCAGACCTGGGCCTCACCCGCGGTGGGTGCCAGTAGCGTGGCCAGGATCCGCATCGTTGTCGTCTTGCCGGCACCGTTCGGGCCGACCAGTCCATAGATCTCGCCGGGGCCGACCTCCAGGTCGATGCCGGCCACGGCCAGTTCGCCGTCGTAGCGCTTCACCAGCCCACGGGTCTCGATGATCGGGGTCATCGCGCCACTACCCCTGTCACGCGCGCGCCGGCGAAGATCGCCATCTGGCCCGTCGCGGCGGGCACACTAGATCCGGTGACCTTCACCAGCAGCCGTCCCGAGGAGTCGAGCACCCGCGTCGGATCCGGCACGTCGAACCGGCTGCGCTGCGAGAGGTCGCCAAGGTCGACCCAGTCAGCCGCCGTGGTGTCGTACACCGCGACGCGGAAACCGGTCGTCTGGAAGGCGCCCACATTCTCCTGGTCGAAGAGGATCGTCCCCGCGTCGCCCGCGACCACGATCGTCACCTTGGTCGGAACCAGCCCGGTCGCCTCCAGTGGCAGTCCGATGCGGAATGTGACCTCGCCGTTCGCCAGCGTCACGGAGCTCGGGGCCGTCTGCGATGCCTCTCCATCGGTCGCCAGGATCTCGGTGCTGAGCTCCGAGGGGCTGATCGTCACCGGGCCCGGGCCGAGCGTCGCCTGACCGGAGATCACCTCGACCGCCTGAGCCAGGCGCTGGACCTCCTGGCCATCAAGCTGGACCTCGAGTGGGGAAACGTCAGCCTGCCAGCCGATCAGGAACGGTCCTCGATCGATCCCGCCGGCGCTGCCTCCCATCTTGCCGGGGAACCCGCCGGATGATCCGACCAGCGCGTCGATCACCTGGCTGCGCACGGCGATCCGGCGCTGCGCGGCCGAGCTCGTATCGAACGCGGTGATGCCATACACCTGCTGCGATGTCGAGGAGCCGTTGAGGTTGCGGAGCGCCATATGGAAGGTCTTCGACTCGCCGGGCGCGAGCGCGCCGATCATGACTCCGCCGCTGTTGCTGATGACGGCCACGTCCTCCATCGGCTGCGTGCCCTCGTTGGTGGCGCGACCCTCCAGGTTGGTGGTGGTCACCGACCAGGTCACCAGAAGCGAGGGCGTGTATGGGATCACGGCCTCGGCTCGGACGGCCTGTTGACTGCCGGCCTTGACGTCCAGGCCGCGAAGGTGGGCCGGGTCGCCCTGCTCGGTGGCGTGGTTGACCACCCCTCCACCGACGGTCGGGTCGAAGTTGTTGGCGACCAGCGCGGAGAGGAGTGCGTCGCCGTGCACCGTCAGGTCGTAGGTCTCACGGGCTGGGCTCGAGATGCCCGCGTAGGTCGAGACCGAGGCGGCGGTGCCGTCGGTCGAGCTGCGCACCACCGAGATCTGGTTGACGATGATCTGGCTGCCCTTCATCGACAGGCCGATGCCGTAGGAGACGCCGGAGAAGACGAGCGCAAGGATCGGCGCCACCACCCAGGCCAGCTCACGGCGGTCCAGCCGCCTGAGGACGAGGTAGCTCACCGGGCCGATGAGCAGGATGTACCCCACGATCACGGCCAGCAGCAGCTCCGCGGGCGGCAGCGCCAGCGATGGCAGGTTGGCGACCGCCGCGCTCATCACGTTGGCCACCTCGTCGTCGATCGGTACGGTCCCGCCCCATTGCTCGAGTATCCGGTTGTCTGGGATCAGCCGCGTCCACAGGGCGGGCGCGCCGGCCCAACTCCGAAACGGCTCGGTGGCCAGGTCGATCCCCACGAAGCTGACGCGTCCGGCTCCCCGGGTGATCGTCGAGAAGAGGGGCTGGCCAGCGCCGTCTCGCACCAGGGAGATGGCACCTGGCCGCAGGCTGCCCACGGCCGCAGTCAGCGGATCGGCACCTTGCGGCTGCTCGCCGCCCGCCCAGGCGACCAGCGTCGCCACGCTGCTGCCGTCGCTGGATGCGAGGTGCTCAACGGGGAGGAGGGGATCGACGCCGGCGGTGCGCGTCTGCCAGTCCGGGCCGCCCAGCACGATCAGCTGACCGCCGGCCGCCACCCAGCGTTCGAGCGAGCGCTGCTGCGCCTCGGTCAGGGCGCTCGAATCGGCGGCCCATACGATCGTCTCGATGCCGCGCAGCGCCTCGGGCCGCTCCGGCAGGTCGGCCGGCGCGAGGGGGATCGGCTCCGGGAAGCCAGCGCCGCGAGCCACCAGCTGCGGCCGCACGTTGCCGCCCCCGTCGCCCACGATCGCCACGTTGGCGCTGGTGCGCTCCAGGACTCGAGCCTCGGCACTGGCTGTGGCGAGCGACGTGCCATCCGCGGATTCGAACCGGATCGCGATGGTCCGCACGAAGGGCGCGGGTCGCAGGTAGAGGGTGGCCAGCTTGTGTGCGCCAGCCGGAAGCTCGACGAAGCGCCGCACGGTGCCATCCACACCGTCGGCGGCCAGGTAGCCGGTCACGGGCGACCCGCCATTGGAGAGGGTGGCGGTGATCGCGATCCAGCCGTTCGTCTCGAAGCGGCCGCCGACCAGGGCTCGTGCGTCGAGCGCGATCGAGTCGGCGGCGCCGACTGGAGCCGCAATCGCGGGCAGGGTCATCCCGGCCAGGAGCGCGGCGGCGGCGAGGCGGGCCAGGCGGCCGGTTCGGTGCGTCATCGGACCTCGCGAGCGATGCGGTTGGATGGTCTGGACGGTAGACGCGGCGCGAACCCCGGCAGTTTCAGCCCGAGGTTGAGCAGGAGTCTAGCGGCGGCATCGGTACACTCCGCAGATGCCCACCCTCCGCCCATTCCGCGGGCTCGGCTATGCCTTGGATCGCTATGCGATCCCGTCCCCGCCCGGCATGCGCATTGCCGACCTGACGCTGGTGGTGTGCCCGCCGTACGACGTCATCACGCCGGCGCAGCAGGCCGAGCTCCTCAGTCGCAGCGAGCGCAACGCGGTGCGGCTGGAGCTCTCCGCTGTGCCGGATCCGCACGCCGCCGCGGCCGCCGCCCTGAAGGCGTGGCAGGCCGATGGCACGCTCGAGCGGCGCGCCAAGCCATCGGTCTATTACTACCGGTACGCTCGCCCGACGGCGCCCGACGAGCCGGCGGTGCGAGGCGTGGTGGCCAAGCTCCGGCTCGAGCCCTTCGGAGCCGGGGTGCGGGCGCACGAGCACACGCTGGCCGGCCCCAAGGCAGATCGCCTTGCCCTCCTGCACGCGACTCGCACCCAGCTCTCACCGATCCTGGCGATCTACTTCGACAAGTCAGCCCACCACGACCACCTGATGGGCCTTCACTGGGCCGATGAATGGCGAGCACGGGACGACGACGGGCTGCTCCATTCGCTCGCCGCCGTCGAGCCGGACGAGCGCCTGCTCGATCACCTGTCACGCCAGCAGCTCTACATCGCCGATGGGCATCATCGCTACGAGACCGCCCTGGCCTACCAGGCTGCGATCCGCGCCGATCCGGCATGGGCCGATGCCGAGCCCGGCTCATTGGCCGCCGACTGGACCATGGTGGTGCTCGTCAACGCCGAGCGCGAGGAGCTCGAGATCCAGGCCACCCATCGGCTCATCCGTGAGGCCGATGATGAGTCGCTGCACTCGCTGGTCCGCGATCCAGGTCCGATCTGGCAGGCAATCCCGGTGGCTCCCAGCCAGCTCGCAGAGCGGCTCGCCGAGCTGGAGACAGCCGAGCAGCCGGTCTTCGGGCTGGTGCTATCCGGCGGCGAGGGGCTTCTGCTGGTCGGGAATGCAGGGGCAGCCGAGGACCGCATGCGCCGGGAGCCCATGAGTGCGGCGGTCCGCGGGCTGGACCTCGCGATCCTGCACACCACCATCCTCGACGACCGGCTGGGAATCGATGCGGCGTCTGTCACCACCGGCGACTGCCTGGCCTACACTAGGAGCTCGGCCGACGCGATCCGTGCCGTGGCGAGCGGCGAGGCGAAGGCCGCGATCCTGGTTCGTCCCACTCGACTCGAGCAGCTTGCCGCGGTGGCCAGCGCCGGCGACGTGATGCCCCAGAAATCGACATACTTCTATCCCAAGCTTCTGACCGGCTTGGTCTTCTATCCACTGGAGGACGAGTAAGCAGCGTGGTCCAGGCCATCAAGCGCGACGAGGTCTACATCGACCCGGAGGGGATCTACGTCGAGACGCAGCAGCCGGAGCGGCGCAGCCGCAAGCCTCCGCTGCTGCTCGTCCACGGCGCCCTGACCGGCTCGTGGCTGTGGTCGAGCTTCGGCGCCTACTTCGCCGAGCGCGGATGGGAGGCGCACGCCATGAACCTGCGCGGCCACTACACATCCGACCTCGCCGACCTCGCCGAGACGCGCATGCGGGACTACGCGACCGATATCGGCGTGGCGGTGCGCCAGCTCGGCCGCCCGCCGATCGTGATCGGCTGGGGGATCGGTGCGTTGGCCGCCCTGCTCTACGCCGAGCACAACCGCGTCCTGGGCCTCGTCCTCCTTGCTCCCTCGCCACCGGCAGCGGCGCTGCCGCGACGCCCGGTTGAGCACGAGCTGAAGCTGGTCCCCGACGTCTACGACGCCACCTGGTGGGGCTGGATCCAGCCCTCGGACAAGCTGCGAGAGGCGATGCCGGATATGAACGACGAGGAGCTGGAGAAGATGCAGGAGATGCTCGCCGGGGCCAGTGAGTCGGGCAGCGCAAGGCGCGAGCGGATGCTCGGGGTTCCGGTCGAGACGGAGCGCATCACCGTGCCGACCCTGGTCATCGGAGCGGGGATGGACGACGTCGTCCATCCGTCGGAGGCGCGACGCACCGCCGACCTGCTGGGCGCCACCTATGAATACTTTCCCGGCGCCTCGCACTTCGGCCTGGTGATGGGCTCGCAGAGCTGGCCGCAGGTCGCGGGCTCGGTCCTCGGCTGGCTCGAGGAACGACGCCACGTGATGGTCGCCTCGCTGACCGAGACCGCAGCGGCTCGATAGCTCGCCGTTTGGGCCCGGTCAGGGCCGCTTGCTATACTCCGGCCCGTCCCGCGGTCCCACTACCGCGACTCGTGCCGCATTCGTCTAGAGGCCTAGGACACCGCCCTCTCAAGGCGGAGATCACCGGTTCGAATCCGGTATGCGGTACCAACTCGTCTGTCCTGTGCATCATCCACGCGTGGGATCACGTTTTTGCACAGTCCACGCGGGGATCTGACCCCCGGACTGACCCCCGTGTTGCTGGCGCAACCCTGCCTCATGAAATTTAGACCAGCAACCGCAACTCATTAGCAGAGCTGGTCCTTGGTTATGGGGCTGAGGTCCCAAAGCCATCCCCGAACCTCCACTCGTTTATGGAGATGTGAATGTAGAACATACGTTCTATAGCGGATAGAGGCGGGAGCATAGTCAAGGCAGTAGGCCCAGGTGGTCCTGGGGAACGCATGCCTTTCCCTGCGGCACAAGCGGTTCATGCAGCGAGGTCTCGGACGCGATCCGCCGGAGGCGGGCGCAACCATCACGGCCTCAAACCACCCTACGGCACTTGACGGCCAACGCCTAAGCGTGGGACAGTTGCGCACAGAGCGAACCCGGCAGAGGCGCCGCACGATGGCACCCCGCACGGAAGCCTGAATTTCAGGTTCCTACGCGAGGTGCCGTTGCTATGCCTGGCCCTATTTCTCCGATCGTCATCGAGATGGTGCCGCTGGGCGAATTGCGCCCGGATCCGGCGAACCCGCGCCGTATCGCCGACGACGAGCTAGACAGTCTGACGGGCAGCATCCGGGAGTTCGGTTGGGCGAGCCCTGTTATCGTCCGCCGGGCCGATGGCATCGTCATCGGTGGGAATCAGCGCCTGATCGCCGCGCACCGACTGGGGTTAACGACAGTCCCGGTCATCAAACTTGACATCTCTCCCGTCCGCGCTAGGTTGCTCAACCTCGCCCTCAACCGAATCTCTGGGACCTGGGATGACCAACTTCTCGCGCGCCTGCTCGCCGAGCTGGAGGCGACTCCCGACGCGGACCTGAAGGTCACCGGTTTCGGCGACGATGAGATCCGGACCCTCCTGCGTAGTCTCGACGCTCGCCAGAAGCAGGATCGAGCCGAGAACTTCGACCTCGACGCGGCCCTCGACGAGGCCACCAAACTGCGACGAGCACAGCTAGGCGATATCTGGCAGCTGGACGAGCACCTCCTGCTGTGCGGCGACGCCACTAAGCCCGAAGACGTCGCACGCCTCCTCGGCGACGACAGGCCGGCGATGGCATTCACAGACCCGCCGTACAACGTCGACCTGGGCCATCACGGCGGCCACCAAGCCGGCAGGCGGCGACGCACGATCACCAACGATGCGCTCAGCCCTGAGGCATGGGCGACCTTCATCCACGCTTGGGCTGCACTCCTCGTCGCAGCCACGGACGGTGCGATCTACGTGGCCATGTCGTCGCGCGAATGGCCGACGGTCGCAGGCGCGCTGGCCGAGGGGGGCGGGCATTGGTCTGACACGATCATCTGGCAAAAGGATCGCTTTGTTCCAGGGCGCGCGGATTACCAGCGCAGCTATGAGCCGATCTGGTACGGATGGCGGCAGGGCGAGAAGCACTACTGGGCTGGAAGCCGCGACCAGTCCGACGTATGGCAGATCCCACGGCCAGCCGACGCCCCCCTGGCCCCGGTGATGAAGCCGTTGGCCCTCATGGAGCGAGCGATTGCCAACAGCAGCCGCCCAGGGGACCGCATCCTCGACGTGTTTCTTGGTTCGGGCAGCACCCTGATCGCGGCCGACCGGCTGGGCCGCCGCTGTCTGGCACTCGAGCTCGAGCCGGTATTGGTCGACGTCGCCCTGAGGCGCTGGGAGCGATTCACCAACCGCGTCGCCGTCCTTGCCGATCGGATAGCGACCAGGAGCGCCGGCGTCCAAGTCCAGCCAGCCGGTGCTGGCCCTGCCCCGGGCCAGCGTGCCAGCCGTGCTCTGGGCGGGCGTGGCCGCGGCACGCAAGACGGCTCGGCCGGACGATGAGCCGCTCCTGTGCGCACGTGGGCGCCGATGGGCGGCCGTGCCGCGCGGCTCCCCTGCGGGACGGATCGTATTGCTTCATGCACGACCCTGAACAGGCCGAGGAGGCCGCGGCGGCCCGCCGCCTGGGCGGCATACGGCGCCGCCGGGAGAGCACCCTCGCCGTGGCCTACGAACTGGGGGGTCTGCAATCCGTGGCCGGCTTGCGTCGGCTGCTCGACATCATCGTGGCTGACGGTCTCAGCCTCGACAACGGGATTGGCCGACTGCGGGTCCTCATCGCTGCAGTCAGTACCGGTGCCAGACTGCTCGAGGTTCGCGATCTAGAAGCGCGCATCCAGGCGCTTGAGGCCATGCAGCGGGCGCGCCAGCGCCGAACGGCCACTGGCAGCATCCCACGGCGGGATGAGCCGCAACGGCCATGAGGAGGCCGCCCCGGCTCACTAAGCTCGAGACCTCGGTGTCCGCGACCGAGGCAGTGCTGATTTGGCTTGCCGAAGCCAATTGCTACGGCAGCCTTACCGCGTATGCAATTGCCACGCTGGAGCAGCCGGCGCCGGTCGACCGCATCGCTGACCTCGTCGAGGCAAGCGTCGCCGAGCGTCTCGCCGGCAGGTCTGCGTCGGCGCAGCTGGAAGCTGCCAGGGCCGGAATCCAGGACGCCATATTTCGCTATGCGCTGGTGCTGCGCCTCAACGAGGCGGTGGCGTCATTCGTGGCAGGGGCCAGGTCGCTTGGATCGCTCCTGGTCGCCCACCTAAACCTGCTGACTCAGGCGCTGTCATGCCATCCTGCGGCCTGTCGAGCCGACCCCGCGACCTCGACCGAGATCGATCGGACCTGGCGCCAGTGCCTGGCACTGGTGGAGTCCTTCGTCGGCGACGTGCGGGGCCTGGCCCTGGCAACGATGCGACTGGAGGCGACCTTTTTGGATGGGCAATCCGCATTGTTCGCAGACACTGCCGAGGGCTGGGACGTCGTCTGTCAACAGGCGAGGGTCGTCGAGGCTCTCGTCGACACCGTGCCGGCTCACCAGGCCCGCCTGATGCCCGGTCTCGCCTCGAAAGTTAGTGCCGCCGATTCCGCCACGGCTCGGGCGGATGCTCTAGCGGCCGACCTTGTGAGCCAATCGCAGTCCGACGCTTGCGAGCTCCTTGGAGATGCGGCGGGTGCGCGTACCGCCCTCGAGGTTCGCCTCCGCGCGATCGACGGCTCTCAACCCGGTTGAACCGGCTGGTTTCCACTGCCATGCGCAGCACAACTCGGAATGCCGAGGGCTGACCATCCGTGAGGTCACGTGCGACTCGATAAGTCTTCGCAGTAGAGCAATAGTGGTCAGCATGCAGCGTCGCACGAAGGGCCAGGGATCCATCCGCCTGCGGACCGACGGGCGCTGGGAGGTGCGCATGTGGCTCGCAGGCCGGCGGTACACGCGCGCGCTTCCCGCACGCACCACCCGTCGGGACGCTGAGCGCATCCGCGAAGATCTGGCGCGCGCTGACCGCGAGGGTCGTTTGGTGGGAACGCCGAAACAAACCGTGGCCGTGTACCTACGCAGCTGGCTGAGTACGACCGGCGCCCGGACGCTGCGGCCGCGGAGCCTTGAGCGCTACACCGGCGTGCTTGAGCGTCACGTGCTGCCGACCTGCGGTCACCTAGCGCTTGAGCGATTCTCCCCGCAGCACGTGGGTGAATTGCACGCGCTGTGGGGGCGCACGCTAAGCAGTTCCAGCGTCCGCTACAACCACGCTGTCCTGCGCTCGGCCTTCACCCAAGCAGTCGAGTGGCGCATGCTTGAGCGTAACCCAGTCAGCGTTGTCCGGGCGCCGCGTCGTGTCCGGCGTCCGATGCAGGTGCTCTCCCCGGCGCAGACGCGCACCCTGTGCGAGGCGGTGCGCGGCACGGAGCTCGAGGCCCTGTACGTCCTGGCCGTGACGACCGGGTTGCGGCTTGGTGAACTGCTCGGATTGCAATGGACCGATGTGGAGCTTGCAGATCAGTCGCGACCCCGCCTGACGGTGCAGCGCACTCTGGTGCGCGTCGCTGGTCGCTGGTTGTTCGGTGAACCGAAGAGCGATCGATCACGCCGCGGCATCGCACTCAGTGTCCGCGCCGCATCCGCCCTGCGCGCACACCGGGTGCGCCAAGTTCAGTGGCGACTCGCAGCCGGGGCGAGCTGGGGCGGCCATGACCTCGTCTTTGCTGACCAACGGGGAGAGCCCCTGTTCGGCCCGCACATCACCGAGCGCTGCCTTAAACCGCTCCTGCGCAAACTGGGTCTGCCAGTCATCCGGTTCCACGATCTGCGGCACACGGCAGCGACGTTACTGCTGACCCAGGGGATCAACCCGAAGGTGGTCAGTGAGATGCTCGGTCATGCTGACATCGGGCTGACGCTAGAGACCTACACCCACGTGCTGCCGGACATGCAGGCGCAGGTCGCGACCGCGATGGACGCTGCGTTGAGCTAATGCCAATCTCTGACCGAGGACCTGCCGATGCTCGACCGCCTGCGGCCAACTCCTCCACCGCACCTGGCCCGGATTGCCCGTACGGCTCCGAGTTTGCGGCCCGGAATTAACAGCCGTGCGCACATGCCAAGTCGCCGAAGGGTGTAACTCCCGCCCATGATTAACCGTGTCGACCCTGTCCTGGGCCGCCTGCCGGACGATGACGACCTGCCGTATTCCTTCCACAGGCTGTCGCCCAAGGAGCAGGCATGGCGTGGCAGGCTGATGCTCATGACGTGGATCGTGAGCGGTAACGAGGCATACGCTTGGTCGGTCGCGTTAGCTGATGACGAACCGCACAACACCGAATCACGGGAGCTCGTGGCATCGGTATCCGACCAGAGCATCATTGATGAGCTGGCCCGGCGACCACTGGGCACATAGGGCTAATCGGTGGGCGATAGCCGTTAAACGGCCAGACCGCTCAAGCGGTCGAGTAGCGCCTCTTGGATCGGAATCCAGTCAGCGTTGTCCGTGCTCCGCAGCGCGTCCGGCGTCCGATGCAGGTGCTCTCGCCGGCTCAGACGCGGACCCTGCGCGAGGCGGTGCGCGGGACGGAGCTCGAGGCTCTGTATGTCTTGGTTGTGACGACCGGGTTGCGGCTTGATGAGTTGCTCGGGCTGCAATGGATATTGGCAGATTCGCGGTCCGCACTGCCGGGTCCACTCTTCCCCGCCGGGTCGGCCCCCACCCGACCGTACCTTCATCGAGGGCGCGACCATGACGGTGGCCGCGTGAGGAGCCTCCCTTCTGGTGGATGGCCGCCGGCCCCGAGACGGTCTGCCTCAGGGCCGGCGCTGCTGGTGAGCACCTCTGATCACTCGCCTCATTCGCGATAGCCAACTCCACCGCGAAGACCGTAGTAGTCGCCCAGAGCGGTCCGGTAGGCCTCGTCGCGATAGTTCGCCTCGTCGAACTCCGGCGCGTTCTGGATCTGGTCCTTGGTGCGGTTGACGTAGACGCGGCGCTCGGTGGTGTCGATGCGGTCGATGACGCCTGCCTGCAGCATCACCTTTTTGCCGAAGATCCATGGTCCGGTGCCGACCACCACGTAGCTGCCGCTGCGTCGTAGTCTCGATAGGGCCCACAGATCCGTGTCGGTGGTCATTGCCATGTCGCGCATCGTCGGTTCCTCCTGCGGTTGGGTGGCGATTCAAGTGCCGCAGATGACGTGCCAGCGGCCGATCGTGAAGATTCTTGCTGGCCGGGTTGAGCAACTGCTCACGGCTCCGGCACCGATGCCGAGGCCGTACGCCTCGGCGACCTGCTCCGCCAGCGCCGGGTGGCCAAGCATCCCTAAGGTCGTCCGCAGTCAGGGGGTCGCTGAACTCGCCCGGCTCCTGATCTCCCGACCACGCGGTTGGGCAGAGGATCAGCGAGCGGCGTGTAGTCATCGACGGGCGCCGGTGCGTTGCGCGACGTCCATCGCTGTCGTGGTTCGCAAAGGGCGCGCGGCGCACGTTGTTCGGCCAACGGTGCCGAGGGCGTCGAGCAGCCCCGAGCACCAGCGCAGTCCTGCAAGCCCTAAGCTAAGTCAATAACCAGCGAGGGCAAACCGTGATGGCATGCGAGACGACCGGCGGAGCTCGTTGAAGATGGTCCGCTTCGGCTATGCGCTCAGCAGCGAGGAACATCGGCCCGCCGACCTGATCCGCAACGCGGCCCGGGCGGAGGAGTCGGGTCTCGAATTCGCACTCATCAGCGATCACTACCACCCCTGGATCAACGCCCAGGGAGAGTCGCCGTTCGTGTGGACCGTGCTCGGCGGCATCGCGCGCGAGACGCAGAAGCTCGAGGTGGGTACCGGCGTGACATGCCCGATGATCCGCATCCATCCGGCGATCATCGCCCAGGCCGCGGCCACCACGGCGGACCTGTTCGCGGGCCGCTTCTTCCTCGGCATCGGCACCGGCGAGAACCTGAACGAGCACATCCTGGGCGACCATTGGCCGCCGTACGAGGAGCGTCGCGAGATGCTCATTGAGTCGATGGACATCATGCGCGGCCTGTGGGAGGGCAAGCTGTTCAGCCACCGCGGCGAGCACTACGTGGTCGAGAACTCGCGGATCTACACGCTTCCGGAGAGCCCGCCGCGCATCATGGTCGCCGCCGCCGGGCCCGAATCGGCCTCGGTTGCCGGGCAGCGCGGCGACGGGCTCATCACCGTTTCGCCGCAGGCCAAGGTCATCGACCGCTTCCGGGCCGATGGCGGCGCCGACAAGCCGATCTACGGGCAGGTGACCGTCTGCTGGGCCGCATCGGAGGCCGAGGCCACGCGGACGCTCCACCGGATCTGGCCCAATGCCGGGATCCCGGGCGACCTGTCGCAGGAGCTGCCCTTGCCGCAGCACTTTGAGGAGGCGTCCAGCATCGTCACCTCGGAGATGCTCGCCGAGAAGATGCCGGTCGGCCCGGACGTCGAGCGCTACGTCACGTCCGTGCGGGAGTATGTCGATGCCGGCGTCGAGAACGTCTACCTCCACCAGGTCGGGCCGGACCAGGAAGGGTTTTTCCGCTTCTTCGGCGACGAGCTGCGGCCCGTCCTCTCCGAGCTCACCCAGTGACAGCCGGCCGCGGCCGGCGCCTGAGGCAAACCATCCCGAAAGGGGAGACCGATGCTTGCCGGATCCAGCCCGAAGCGCGAGCGCCAGTACGAGCACATCAAGGAGTCGTACCAGGACAAGGGCGTGAGCGCGGGTGAGGCGAAGGAGCGCGCGGCCCGTACCGTCAACAAGGAGCGCCGCGAGTCAGGGGGAGACAACGAAGAAAGCGAAGTAGCGGCGCCACCGCTGAGACGGTGACCGCTCCACCGTGACCGCGACATCTACGCTGGCCGACGCCACGGCCCGCCACCAGATGGTCGAGCGCCAGCTCGTGGCGCGCGGCGTCCGCGACCAGACGGTGTTTCAGGCCATGCGCGAGGTGCCGCGTGAGGCCTTCATGCCGGCCGACCTCGCCGAGTTCGCGTACGTCGACGCGCCGCTGCCGATCGCCGAAGGCCAGACGATCTCGCACCGTTCATCGTTGCGCTCATGGCGGAGGCGCTTGCGGCGCTAGGTCTGTCTGGCTGATCACGCCGACGAGGCGACCGGCGAGATCGATGACAGGCAGCCCGGTGATGCAGTAACGCCGCAGCAGCTCCTCGGCGTCCTCGATCGAGGCATCGACCGAGATGACGATCGGGTCGATGGTCATGAGGTCCGCGACGCGCAGATCGGTGGTGGCGGCGGTCATGTCAGTTCTCCTTTCGACGTGGGACGACGACCACGCCGGTCCGCACGATGAGCACGGAGCAGCGGGCATGGACGAGGACGTTGCGCGCCACGCTGCCGAGCAGCAGGCGGTCGAGCGTGCCGAGCCCTCGAGAGGCGGTCACGATGAGGTCGGTGTTGCGGTCCTCGCCGGCGGCCAGGATCTCGGTGGCCGGATCCCCGGTGCGAAGGTGCTGCGTTGCCGCAATTCCGACGTCGGTCAGCCGGCGTGCCATCTCGTCCGCATCGGCTCTCGACTTCGCCGTGAGCTCGCGCCGTTGCTTGGCCAGGCGCTCGTCGCCCAGCGTGTAAAGGCCCACCATCAGCTCGAAGGCGGGTCTGTCGGGGACCGCGACTGCGACGACGTCGGCCTGGGTGCCGCGGAAGATGCCCCATCGCTCCAGCAGTTCGGGGATGAGACCCGCGTTGGAGGAACCATCGGTGGCGACGAGGAGCCGGGACACGTTCGTGCCGCGTGCCACGAGCACCGGGCACGGTGCGTGCGCCGCTACCTCCGCTGCGACGGAGCCGAGCAGCATCGAGCGCAGCGGCCCTTGGCCGCGGGACCCGGTGGCGACGAGGTCAACGCCCAGCTCGACCGCGGCCTCGGTGATGACGTCCGCCGCGCGCCCGCGCTCAAACGTGCAGCTCGACGCCAATGCCTCGTTCGGTGAGCGGCGCTGCTAGCGTGCGGAGCTCTTCCTCGAGCGTCTCTCGGGTGGCGTCCTCGATGTCACCGACCCAATCCATGGTCGACCCGACCCCGCCGGTCCAGTCGATCGGCACCTGGTATGCAGCGAGCAGATGGACGACGGTGCCGTCCGGCCAGGCAAGCGCGGCGACGAGGTCGCGCGCGACGTAGCGACGGCGCGGAGCCGTCCAGCGCGAGCAAGACCTTCATGAGAGCAGGCTCCAAGCATCTGCGGTGATCATCACGCGCATTGTGCCGGACGGGCCACGCTCCGGGCGACGGCCGTACGGCCCGCTCCCGCGTGCCGAAGGTCCCGATCATCGACGCAACGCCCCGGGGTCGATCGCCGAGATCCGTGGCGAACGGCACTGTCGTCTAGGCCACCCACGTCAGGCGCGCTGCGGGTGCGCACGAGCTCCGTGACCATCGGCGGCGCAAGGGCCACGGCGGCCACCATCACCCAATCGGCGGCGCAAGCGCCATGGCAGCCACCATCAGCCAATCGGTGGCGCTCATGGCGACGTGGCGCTTGTGTCACTTTCGATATCCACCGAGATGAGTGTGCCAGCGGGGGAACGCATCGAGAAGTTGCGCGCCCAGACGACGGCCGGCGTGTCCGCTGTTCCAATCAGCGGTTCAGGCCCGCCTCGCGGATGTCGTCGTCACCAGCCTGGTCGCCTTCACGATGACCGGACGGCCAGCTTTGCCCCGCTGGGCCGCTAGACTCGTTGTTGGTGACGGCCACGCGCTCAGCATCGTCAGGCAGCTGCTCGCGGACTTGCTCGGTGTTCTCATCTGGATGTTGCCCGATCCAGGCGCCACCCTCGCGGCGTTCGGTGTCATTGGCCATGGCTCTGCCTCCTGTGCGCACGGGTGCATGCAAGTTGCGCGCCTCCACGGGACGAATTCTAGCGCACAGGGCATGCATTTGCGTTCGTCGCGTTGCTTTGAACTCAGGCGAGCCGTAGGGTTGCTGTCCTGTCGCAAACTGAGAAGGATATGTCTGAATTGAATCGCTATAACAGCCGCAGCAGCGGCGCCATGACTGGCGCGAGCGGGTCGCTGACCCCAGATGGCGATGACGCCGAATTCATGCCAGCCGAGTTGCGCGCCATGCTTCATCCCAACCTGGGTCAGGCTATCACCGCCAAACAACGTCGCCATTGGCCGTCAGATCAGGCTGACGCCAGTCGCCCCGCATACGTCCAGCAGATGGAAGCGGAGCGAAACGCGCAGAGCCAGCGCGATCATGGCCATGACGCACCGCGCGGCGCGCTCGCCGACGAGCCCGCTCATCAATTTGAGCAAGCTCAGCGACAAGGCTCCCCGGCTTCGCATTCCGGCGTCCAATCACTGGGCGGGGACACGCTCGCCCGACCGCAGGACGATCGTTTCTAGCGCGTCGCGATCACGCCTCGGCAGGGCCGCGCTCCACATCCTATCGTTGGGCAGCTTCATACCGAAGCGGGTGCGATCGCCCACCTTCGGGCCGATGAGCAAGCTACGCCGATCTCGCGGCTGATCGGCGGATAGTGCCTACCGTTTCTTCTTGGTCTCGCCCTCCTCGCTGCGCTCCTTGTTGACGGTCCGCGCGGCGCGTTCCTCGGCCTCGTCGGTGCTCACGTCACGGTCCTTGTACGAATCCTTGATGTGCTCATATTGGCGTTCGCGCTTATCGCTCCGGGCTTCGGGCATCGGTTATGCCCTCCTTGGGCCAGGCGAATGGTGGCTCTGCTCGTTGCAGAAGCCGTGCCTGCCTCGGACATGGCCCGGTCCTTGCAGTCTTCGGGCATACCCATTGATGAGCATGAGGAGGCAGCCGTGGCAACCGTCGAGCAGAGCATCGACGTGAACGTGCCGGTCCACGTCGCGTACGACCAGTGGACGCAGTTCGAGGAGTTCCCGCGCTTCATGGACGGCGTCAAGAACGTCCGCCAGATCGACGACACGCACCTGCACTGGGTCGCCGAGGTCGCCGGCGACGAGAAGGAGTGGGACGCGGAGATCACCGAGCAGCATCCCGACGACCGAGTCGCCTGGCATAGCACCTCCGGCGCTCGCAACGCCGGTGCCGTGACCTTTCACCGCCTGGACGACGACAACACGCGAGTCACCCTGCAGCTCGATGCCGAGCCGGAGGGCGCGGTCGAAACGGCGGGGGAGGCTCTCGGCTTTCTCGATCGGCTGGTAAAGGGCGACCTGAAGCGCTTCAAGGAGTTCCTCGAGGAGCGCGGTGCCCCGACCGGGGCATGGCGCGGCAGTGTCGAGAGCCCCTCGTCACGCTAGATCGATGAACGATCCGCTGCGGCCGGCCGCGGCGCCACCGGGGCGCTCACCTCCGAGACGACCGACGAGGAGTTCATCCCCGCAGAGCGCGGCGCGAGGCCGTCGACCCCGATTACCAGGCGTCGGTGACCACGCAGCGCCACGATCATCAAGAAGGCTCAGAAGGCGGCCCGCGAGAAGCGGACGATCTCCAAGCTACCCAAGGCGACCAAGACCGCACTTGGTATGCAGGGGCGCCAAGACTGCCAACGAGAAGCGGAAGTCCTAGAGGACCGGGTCGGGTCCACCCAACGGCCCAGAGCTGACCCGGGACCGCTGGACGCCAATGCGGGGCCGGACGCGCGAGGCATCCGAGGTCGACCGCCCGCGTGCGAACCAGCTCGGTCAGGGTTCGCTGGCCGGCCCGCTCGCCACCGAGCGTGCGAGTGGACTGACCGGCAAGCAGTCGCAGTCGTCGCTCGGCGGCAGCGCCACGCCGTCGGCCCGGCACGGTCCGAGGGCGGACGCCACGAACCTCGCCGAGCGTGAGGGCGGTTACGGCTCCGCCCACGGCCTCTCCGAAACCGATCCGGCCTACCGCATGGAAGGTTCAGAAACCCGCCAATGAGGAGGACCATTGATGTCCGATGACGAGAAGCGCGATCCCGGCGCCTACATCGGTCGAGAGCCGGAACTCGCCGCGGAGACGATCCCGGGCGGGATCGGACCCGACGACGAGCGCGTCGCCGCGGGCGACACTCGATTCGAGCGGCGAGGGAGCCGCGAGCGACCGTGTCCAGGGCCGCGAATGAAGATTGGCCAAGTGGACACCGCGACGGCGCGGCGCCGGACACTCAGGCGGCGCGCTCCCGCTAGATGGGAGCCATTGCCACTGCCATCGCGATGGCGGTCGGCGCAGTGCTTCTGCTGGCCCGCCGCCTCTTCCGGACTAGGCGAGCCGGAGAGTTCCGTGCACGGCGAGGGGGACGACCGCCGCTGAGGCTCTGGCAGCTACTGGTCTGACTGATGAAAACGACGCGATTCGCCACAAACCCGTCGCGCTTATCACTGGCACCGACGCCTGCTGCACGTAACCAGCCAAATGTCATTTTCATCGGTAGGGCTGATATCAGCCCCTGGCGAGCCCCTGCCGGCTTTGACGTGCGCCTCCTACAATATGCCCATGACCGATGCGGCCGAGATCCCCGGCGGACCGACCGACGCTGATGGCTCGGCGATGCCGTACACCGTCTTCTTTCCGGTCGACGGAGCGTACCGGCCGGCCGATCTCGAGCACTCCGCCCCGTTGCCGCGCGTCGGCGACACGATCGAGTACATCGACGTGCGGGGCCGATGCTCGCGTTACGTCGTGCGCGAGGTGATCCACACCCTCCAGCTGGCCGCCGATCGAAGGCCGGTGGTCGGGAGCCAGCACGACCGACCCGCCGCCTTCGCGGCGGGCGACGACGACGCGGCAGAGCTTCCCGGCGACGGCTCGCTGCGGGCAGGAGTGCCGAAGGTGATTCTTGAGCGCAGCCCATCGGCCGATCCGACCGAGGAGCGCGAGGGGTTCACGGTCCGCGTCGAGGCACCCACGCCCGAGGACTGAGTTCAGCCCTCGGAGCCCAGCCGCCGCTTCGTCGCGACCTCGACGATCGTCTTGCGGCCCTCGAGCGCGGGGTGCTCCACCAGCGCCACCAGGCGGCTCGCCATGAAGCGGCCGGTGCGCACCGGGGGTGCCGGAGCGCGTCACCTCGGGCACCTCCACGATCCCGCGCGCGGTGGCGACCTCGATCCGCCGGCCGGCGCGAGTGGCGACAACCTCGAAGCTCTGCACCCCGCCCTGGCCGGTGTCGACTACCTGCCACCCTCAGCGCACCGGGTGCTTGATCTTGTCGTCCTCGTCGACCTCGATGCCGTGCTTCTTGGCCGCGGCCAGGATCTTCTTGCGGGCCTCTTCCTTGGCCGATGTCGACTGGAAATCGGTCTGGTTCCACCGGCTCATGGCATTGCGCACGTGTGACTCGTCGTTGATCGGCAGGTGCTCGCCGCCTTCTCGATCGACGTAGGCGAAGTCATGCTTCCGGAGCTTGTCGCGCCGCTTGGTGTCGAGCTCTGCCATCACTGGTCTCCAACTGCTGATTGGACCGATAGAACCGCATATCGCATGCCGTGGCCCGTTTTCCGCATGGGCGAAGACGTATGACGGCGCGGATCCGCATCGGTTGCTCGGGCTGGGAGTACGCGCACTGGCGTGGTGACTTCTATCCCACAGACGTGCGCCGGAGCAGGTGGCTGGAGCGCTATGCGGGGGTCTTCGACACGGTCGAGCTCAACAACAGCTTCTACCGCCTTCCGTCCACCGATACCTTCGCGGCCTGGGCCGGGCGCCTGCCCGATGGTTTCGCGATGGCCGTCAAGGCGAGCCGCTACCTGACGCACCTCAAGCGGCTGCGGGATCCCGATGAGCCGCTCGAGGGGCTGTGGCGCCGCGCAGCCCGGCTCGGCGACCACCTCGGACCGATGCTCTACCAGCTGCCGCCGCACTGGCGACGCAACCCGGAGCGTCTGGCTGCCTTCCTGCGGGCGCTGCCCGCCGATCACGACCAGGCGGTGGAGTTCCGCGACCCGAGCTGGTACCACGAGGAGATCTACGACCTGCTGGCGAAGCACCGGGTGGCGCTCTGCCTGCATGACATGCGAGGCTCGGCAAGCCCGCGACAGCCGGTCGGGCCCTTCGTCTATCTCCGCCTGCACGGCAGTGGCGAGCGTTACGGCGGGCGCTATTCGGCCGGCGTGCTGAGGCGCTGGGCGGAGCGGCTGGCCGGCTGGGCGGCCGAGGGGCGGCCCGCGTGGGTCTACTTCAACAACGATACCGGCGGCCACGCGCCGCGCGACGCCGGGCGCCTCCGCGCGGCGCTCGCACGGTGAGCAAGCGCTTAAGCGGAGGGTCGTCGAGGCACGGCGATTAGATTGGGGTCCCCGTGACATCGACCGAAGCCGCGCCCCGTCATCGTTGCGGACGGCGTGAGCCGCCGCTTCGGCGGCCTGACCGGTGCAGACCCGAGCATCCGCGTGCCGGAGGGCCAGATACTGGGACGAACATTATGGAGGAGCCTGCGCGATTCATCGTGCACCTCCTGGACCCCGATGAGTTCGAGCTGATTGAGAAGGCCATGAGCGCGAGCAACATCTTCCGGAGCCTCGGCGGCGACAGCGTGGGTGGGACTGTCGATGCTCTGGCAGCCGAGCACGGCGCCGTCCTCGAATCGTTGGCGAACCACCCGGACGTCGAAGCAGTCATGAGCGCCGTCCAAAGCATCCTCGACTTCAAGACCCAGGCGGTTCGCGACATCGAGGCCGGCCGGATCAAGAGCATCATCGAGTCCCGCCTGGCCGACCACGTCCGTCGGGAGGCCCTGAAGTTCCTGAACGAACTGAAGCGCTCAGTGTGATGCCGTCGACGACGGGCTGCCCCCAGCGCGGCGCGGAGATGCCGCGGCGAGCCGTCTTCGAGTCCGTGTGGCTGGCCGCCCACGTGGCCGCCCAACGGCCGGCGCCGGCGCTGCCCACCGGGACCGGGGGAGGGCCGCCGCCACACCTGAGCGAGGCCTGGTACTGCTGCGCGGAGCCGAGCGACGAGCAGCGCGTGGGGGTTTGATCGAGACCGATGCGCGGCGCCCGCCGCCTCCTGCCGCTGGTCTGTCTGCTCCGTGGCCATTCCCACCACCTTGGTGGCGACTGACGCGGTCGACGGTAGCAGGGTCAGCGCGCCCATGTCTCACAAACCTCAGTGCGGCGAAGGTGTGCTTGGCAGCGCCTTGAGGACGATGGTGGTGCGCGGATATCGGGCCGATATCGATCCGCGTCAGCTTGGCTACACGCTAACCGCGGTCATCCGCACTCGCCCTGCACCTGGTCAGCTGCGCGCCGTCGCCGAGCTCGCTCAGCAGACGCCCGAGATCGCGGAGTGTCCCCGCATCACCGGCGATGACTGCTACATCGCCACCGCCCACCTGCGTGACGTCGGCCACCTCTCAACCCTCCCAAGAAACTTCAGACCTGTCGCGACTCGCCTCCCGGCTTTTGACGCCCGGCCGGTTTCGGAGGATCATGAAGAGACCGATGATGGACAAGAACGACGCCGGCCGCATCGTCATCCCGGACCCCGCCGGCGACGACCAGCTGCTGCACCCGTTCGGCATGGAGGAGCACCCGCAGGGTGGCTTCCATGGCCTGCTCGAGGTGATCCCGACCAAGGCGGACTACGTCTTGGACCTGATCCGCGGCAACTCGCTCTGGCCGCTCCTCTCCGGCCTCAGCTGCTGCGCCATCGAGATGATGAGCACCGCCACCAGCGTAAATGACATGGACCGCTTCGGGATGTTCCCGTTCCGCGCCTCGCCGCGCCAGGCCGACGTGCTCATCGTGGCCGGCACGCTGACCACGAAGATGGCCGGGCCGCTCGTGCGCATCTGGGAGCAGATGCCGGAGCCGAAGTGGTGCGTGGCCATGGGCACCTGCACCACCTCGGGCGGCCGCTTCAAGCGCTCCTACAGCGTGGTGCAGGGCGTCGACCGCGTCATGCCGGTCGACGTCTACGTGCCCGGTTGCCCACCCCGTCCGGAGGGGCTCATCCACGGCATGATGCGCCTCCAAGAGCTCATCAAGCAGCGCCGCGGCCAGTGGCGCACCTATGTCGACCGCGGGCCGCAGCGCCAGAGCTGGGAAGGAGACGTCCGCTGACCGCGCCGGCCAGGGCGGAGGCGGTGCGGGATCCGACGTGGAGTCGGGCGACGCCTGGGAGACGGCCCGCCGGGCGCGCCCGGCTGGAACGCTCGCCTTTGATCACAGCAGCAGCGTGAGCCAACCGAATACGTGCTCGAACTTCCGATCCAGAGCACTAAGTTCGGGGGCGCAACACGACTTTAATCGAGCTTACGTCACCGAGTGGCCTCACCGCGAGCCGAACCGATGGCGACTCTCCGCTCGATGAGCTCGATCGACGGTATGCGCGCGGCGAGGTCGACCGCGACAGCTACCTCCAGGTTCGGCAGGACCTCCGCGAAGCCTGCGGCTCTAGGCTGAGAGCTACATCATTGCCACCAACCCCAAGCGCGCCGCGGAGGTCCGATTCCCAGTCGAGGGGATGACCTGCGCGTCGTGCGTCAACCGCATCGAGCGCCACCTCAACAAGCTCGAGGGGGTTGCGCGGGCGAACGTCAACCTCGCCACCGAGTCCGCCGCCGTCGCCTACGATCCCGTGCGCGTCGGCCTCGACGACTTGGGCCGTGCGGTGGAGGCGGCGGGGTACGAGGCGCGGCTGGAGCAAGCCGAAGGTGGGTTGGCGAGATCAGGGTGTCGATCTGCCGGACGGGTGGTTCCTGCTCGGTCCAGGCGGTCAGCTGTTCACGGACAACGGCGGCAATCCGATGGCCTTCGGGTCATGCGGGTCGAAGATGGCCTGACCATACCGGTTCCCAGCCTGCAACCCGCGCCTCCGTAGGGGTCTACGCGACTGAAGTCGACCGCCGCGCCGCGCTGTTCTCGCGCGCAGCGCGGACAGCCAGACGATCTTGTTGCGGCGTCGGGGCCGACTCTGGCGAGAATACCGGAAGCCACATGAGCTGAGGGGCATGTGCTCACCAATCGCGTGCCGGCTGTACCCTTATCCGTATCCTGTAGCCGGCCGGACCTGGCTGGATTCGGCCGGAGCTGACCGGATCATCCGTGCTCAGCCGGAGCCCGCCGGACGTTCCCCTCGAATCCGGTATGCGGTACCAAAATAGAACAGAAGGACCCGAGCGAAGTGGCCGGGGCGCCGGGCCGTCGGCCGCAGGAGGATGGCCGCGAGGATGGCCACCGTGGCCCGCATCGGCCCGGCGGTCAGCGCAGCACCCCGCGGAGCGCCGAGCGTGCCGCCCGCCAGCCGCAGATCCCGTGCACCCCTCCGCCCGGTGGGGTCGACGACGAGCAGATGAAGAGGCCCGGATCGGGCGTCGAATACGGGTCCAGGCGGACGGCCGGGCGGGTGAAGAACTGGGCCAGCGACTGAAGCCCGCCGTTGATGTCGCCGCCGACGTAGTTCGGGTTGTACGCCTCGAGCTCGCGCGCTCCCATGGCATGCACCTGCAGGATGCGCTCCCGGAAGCCCGGCGCAAAGCGTTCGACCTGGGCCAGGATCGGCTCGGTCATGTCCGCCGGCGAGCCGTTCGGCACGTGGCAGTAGGCCCAGACCGTGTGCTTGCCCTCCGGCGCGCGGGAGGCGTCGAAGCGCGACTGCTGGGCGAGCAGCACGAACGGCCGCTCCGGCACCCGGCCGCGGCTCACCGCGCGCTCGCTCGCCACGATCTCCTCGAAACGACCGCCGAGGTGCACCGTGCCCGCCTCGCCGACACGTGGGTTGCGCGAGGGGACCGGCCCGTCGAGGGCGATGTCGAGCTTGAAGCTGCCCGGACCGTACCGATACCGACGCAGCTGCGCCGCATACGCTCCGCGGAGCCGATCGCCGGCGATCGCCAGCACCTGACGCGGGGTCAGGTCGAAGAGGATGGCCCGATGCGGCGGCAGCTCCTTGAGGCTGCGAATCTCCAGGCCCGTGCGGATCTCGCCGCCAAGCTGGGCGAGGTGCGCGGCCAGGGCGTCGGGGATCGCCTGGCTGCCGCCGGCGGGCATCGGCCAGCCGACGGCGTGGGCGCTGGCCAGGAGCGAGACGCCGAAGGCACCGCTGGCCAGGGCGTCGAGGGGGAGCATCGAGTGCGCGCTGGCGCCGGCGAGCAGGACG
>JACDEL010000085.1 GCA_013816405.1 Chloroflexota bacterium
ACCGAGCGCGGTCGGGTCGGCGCCGATCAGGTTCGCGACGACCACCTTGCTTTCACCCGCCGCCGCCCGCGCGGCGCGCCACTTGTCGGCGGTCGGATAGCCGCCGCCGCCACGGCCCCGCAGGCCGGCTGCGGCGATCTCGTCGATGGTGCCCTCGGGACCCAGCTTCTCGATGGCGCGCTTCAGGCCCGCGTAGCCACCAGCCTTCCGGTAGCTGCCGAGGCTGGTCGGGTCGACGACGCCGATCTCCGCCAGGAGGCGCTGGTCCCCGCCGGGGAGGATGCGGATCTGCGGGGAGAGGCCCGCGCTCGCGTCGGTCATGAGACGGACTGTGCCGCGCGACCGCGCGAGGGCGCCTTGCGTCGCTCTTCCACGACGTGGCGCCCCTGTTCCAGGGTCAGCGGTCCGTAGACCATGGTGTCGATGCGCAGTGCGGGCGAGAGTGCTCCGGCCGCGACCTCGTCGCTTGTCGCCAAGGTGATGGCACCGTCCGCGGTCGTCTCCCCCGGGGAGATGCCGAGGTCAGTTTGCAGTGCCTTGAGGAGGGCCTCTCCGCCGACAAAGCGGCAGGCGGCGCAGGTGCAGACGGTCACCAGGTGCCCGTCGACGGGTAGCAGGCGGAAGCCGCCGAGTCCCGCCGCTCCGAAGATCTGGGCCCAGTGAATCGACATCCGCTCGCTCGCCTGGCGCAGCGCGCGCTCAGGCAGGTAGCCGTAATGCTCCTCGACGGCCGAGAAGATGGCGACCAGGGCCTCCGGCTTGCCGCCGAAGCCGTCGATCACCCCGAACAGCCAGGGCGTGTCGATCTCCTCGTCCCAGCGCGCGGCGTTGCGCATCGGTGCGGCAGGAAGGCCTGCCCGGCGGTAGGCGTTGGGATCCTTGCGCTCGTCGTAGATCTCCGGCAGGCCGTAGCGAATGCGCCGCCCGGTCGAATCGAAGCCGCTCATGTCGATCGCCTCCACCGGGCAGACCTGCGCGCACTGGAAGCAGACCTCGCACTTGTGCTCGCCGAACGGGTCGTAGATCAGATCGAGGCGGCCACGCCATCGGTCAGGCATGGTCGGGCGGGACTCCGGGTACTGGTTGGTGACTTTGGGCGCCCAGTAGTTGCGCGCCGTCTGGCGCAGCCCCTTGAGGATGCCGATGCCCGGAATCGTCACAGCTTGAATACCAGCACGGCGGCCGCCGTGACGAGCAGGTTGACCATGGCCAGCGGCAGCAGCACCTTCCAGGCCATCCCCATCAGCTGGTCGACCCGCACGCGCACGAGGGTGGCACGCAGCAGGACGGCGACCGCGATGAAGATGTAGGTCTTGATGAAGAACCAGAGGACGCCGTAGATGGTGCCGATGAAGCCATCCAGCTGGTCGGGGAAGGGCCACGGCGCCAGCCAGCCACCGAAGAAGAGCGAGATCAGGATCCCGCTCATGATGAAGAGGGCCACGTACTCGGCGAAGAAGAAGAAGCCGAAGCGCATGCCGGAGTACTCGGTGAAGGGCCCGGCCACCAGTTCGCTGTCAGCCTCGACCATGTCGAACGGGGTGCGGTTGATCTCGGCCAGCGAGGCGACGTAGAAGATCACGAGCGCCACCGGCTGCCAGATCAGCATCCAGCCGTGGACCCGCTGCCACTCGATCAGCTCGCGGAAGTTGAGCGTCCCGGCCAGGACCACGACTCCGACCACCGAAAGCGTCAGCGGGATCTCGTAGCTGACCATCTGGGCCGCGCTGCGCAGCCCGCCGAGCAGCGAGTACTTGTTGTAGCTCGCCCAGCCGGCGACCAGCAGCCCCACCACCGACAGGCCCAGCACGGCGAAGAAGTAGACGATCCCGATGTTGAAGTCGACGGCGATGGCGCCGGGCGCGAACGGGATCACCAGCATGCTCATGGCGGCCGCCATGTAGACCATCCAGGGGGCCAGGGTGAAGGTCGCGCGGTCCGCCTGGTCGGGGATGTGGTCCTCCTTGGCGAGCACCTTGAAGCCATGGATCGTGCTCTGGAACATCCCCCATGGACCGATCCGGTTCGGGCCGTAGCGGAGCTGCGCGCCGGCGATGATCTTGAGCTCCATCTGGATCACGACGAAGGCGGTCGGCACGGTCAGGAGCAGGATCAGGGTCGTGGCCAGCAGGAAGCGCAGGACCCCGATCAGCAGATCGATGTTCACTTGTCGACGCCGCCCATCACGGGGTCGAAGGAGGCCATCACCGCCATCGTGTCGGCGATGAGCCGTCCGGGCATCAGCTTGGGGATCGCCTGCAGGCTGATGAAGCTCGGGTCGCGCATCCGGAAGCGATACGGGTTCGGCCCACCGTCGCTGATGGCGTAGACGCTGTACAAGCCGCGCGGCGACTCGATCGCGGCGTAGGCCCGGCCGGGCTTGGGCCGAATGATCCCGGGCACTTGCGCCTGGACGGCGCCGTGCGGCATCTTGTCCACGATCTGGTCGATCAGGTGGATGCTCTGGTTGATCTCGGCGATGCGCTGCAGGTAGCGGGCGTTGGAGTCGCCGCCCGACTGGGTGATGACCTCGAATTCGAGCTCAGGATAGATCGAATAGGGGTGCGCCTTGCGGACGTCGAACGGCACCCCGGAGGCGCGCAGGTTCGGCCCCGAGACGCCCAGGGCGATGGCGTCCCTGCCCGACAGGGTTCCCATGCCGATCGTCCGGGAGCGGAAGACCTCGTTGTCGGTGAGCACGCGCTCGCTCATCTCGACGTTCTTGAGCACATGGTCGCGCCACGTGCCGAGGCGCGACAGGAACTCGTCGTTGGTGTCCCAGTTGACGCCGCCGACCCGGAAGAAGTTGAAGAGCATGCGCTGGCCGCTGATCGCCGAGAGCATGTCGACGATCTCGTCGCGGTTGATGAAGCCGTACAGGATCGGGGTGATGCCACCCATGTCCAGCGCCAGGAAGCCCATCATCAGGCTGTGGCTGAAGACACGGTTCAGCTCCACCACCAGCGCGCGGATGTACTCGGCCCGTGGGGGAGCGGTCACCCCGAATAGCTTCTCGAAGGCGATGGCGGGGGCGTGCTCGTTGTGCATCGTGGAGAGGTAGTCCATCGGGTCGACATAGGTCAGGACGGTGGTATAGGTCGCCTCCTCGCACAGCTTCTCGATGCCCCGATGCAGGTAGCCGAGCACCGGATCGACGTCGGTCACCACCTCGCCGCGCACCTTGACCACCAGGCGCATGACACCGTGGGTTGAGGGGTGCTGCGGGCCCATGTTGACCAGCATCTCCCCCTCTTCGAGGGTGTAGACCTCGCGCTCTCGTTCGGTCTGCGGCGGCCGTTCCGGCAGGCCGACCGATTCGAAGCCGGCGTACTCGCCGGCGGGCGTCTTCGCCGCGGGAAGCCCTGCCACCCGACGGAGCCGCGCCTCCTCGTCCAGGTCCAGGTCGAGCGGGTCGGGGATCTTCACCTCGCTGGTCATGGCTTGGCCTCTGCCTCGGCCTCGGCATGGGCGACGACGCCGGGAGCCAGCTCATCGGAGAGACGGGTCAGGTCCCAGGTCTCCGGTCGCTCGAGCGGACGCACCCCCGCCGCTGACGAGTCGGCGGCGTCATCGGGCAGGAGGAAGTCCTTGCGCTGCGGGAAGCTGCGGTAGTCGGGTGACATGTAGATGCGCCGCAGATCCCGGTTGCCGTCGAACACGATTCCCATCATGTCGAACATCTCGCGCTCGTGGAACATGGCCCCTTCCCACAGGTCGGTGAGGGTCGGGATGTGAGGGTCGGCGCGGTTCACCCGGGCGCGGACGCGGAGCCAGGCGGGGTGGCGATCCGAATAGAGGTGGTAGACGACCTCGAAGCGCTCGGTCGGGCCATAGTCGACCGCCGCGGCATCGGCAAGGAAGAAGAAGTTGAGCTCGGGGTCGTCGCGCAGGACCTGGAGCAGGGCCACGTTGCGCTCGCCCTCGATGGTAACCTCGACCGTGTCCTCGTCGGTCCACAGTCCCGCGGCCAGGTCGGGGAAGCGATCGAGCAAGAGCCGGACCAGGGCTCCCGCCTTGGCCGGGGCGGTCACCGCACGTCTCCTTCCCAGTCGATCCGCTGTACGCCGCGATCGACGTAGGTCGACCACTCGCCGCGCCGCTGCTTGACCAGCTCCTGGAGCTTCATCATCCCGTAGATCAGGCCCTCGGGACGCGGTGGGCAACCCGGCACGTAGACATCGACGGGCATGACCCGGTCGACCCCCTGCACCACGCTGTAGCTGCGCTTGAACCGACCGCCCGAGGTCGTGCAGGTGCCCATCGCCACGCACCACTTCGGCTCGGGCATCTGCTCCCAGAGGCGGACCAGGGGGCCGGCCATCTTGGTCGTGAGCGTCCCGGCGACGATGAGCACGTCCGCCTGGCGCGGCGAGGCGCGGAACGGGAACATCCCGAACCGGTCGATGTCGTTCTTGCTGGTGGCCGTGCTCATCATCTCGATGGCGCAGCAGCTGAGGCCCGAGAGGAGCGGCCAGAGCGAGTTGGCGCGGATCAGGTCGAGGACGATGTCCGCCCGGGTCGGGATCACCTCCAGCAGGCCGTGGAAGCCGCCTTGCGGATGCTCCTCCATCCCGAACTCGGCCAGGATCGGGTCGTCGCCGGCCTGGTCGGGGATCACGATCGGAGGCGTGCCGCCGGTGAGGACTCGGTCAGCCTCGGCCATGCTTGGCTCGGCCGCGGTTTGCGGGTCGGGAGTCGTCTTCAACGCCATATCAGGTCACCCTTTCGCCAGGCATACAGCTCTCCGAAGAGCAGGATCCCCAGGAAGACGCCGATCAGCACGATCCCCTGCACCGCGATGACCCGTACCACGACCGCCCACAGGTAGACGAAGACGATCTCGACGTCGAAGGCCACGAAAAGCAGCGCGTACAGGTAGAAGGCGAGCCCGAAGCGCGACCAGGTGTCGCCGATGGTGTCGATCCCGCACTCGTAGGGCAGCCCCTTCTGGGGCGTCCGGCGGCGGTGCGTGATCAGCCATGAGAAGAGGATCGTCCCGAAGACGAAGATCGACGCGGCGATCGCGAAGCCGATGACGTAGAGCAGTCCGGTCTGATCCATACCAGCTCCGTGAGTTGCTCGGGCGCAGGACCTGGGTCCCGCACGGTTGGTGCTCGTTTCGTCGGCCGCCCACGCTCATCGCGAAGGCAGCTTCACGAACAGTCTAGCAGCCGGATCGGCGGTCGTTGAGGGTGGCTACCGGCCCAGCCAGGCGGCGTCGACGAGGATGCGCAGGCCGTCGCTGACGAGAGCGTGGCCGCCAAGGAGGAAGGGCACCGATGAGCTGGCGGCGGCCTCCGTCAGCTCGGCAAGCCAGGGTGTGGTGACCGGCGCCGGGTCCAGGAAGTCAGAGGCGAAGCGCTCCTCGGAAGGCGGCCAGGCGGTCGCCTCCGACGAGCCGGCGCGACTGGCCATCAGCACGCGGCTGTCCAGGATCACCGCGTCACCCAGCGTGCCGAGCTCATTGACCAGGTCAGCGGGCCCGAGACGGTCCATCCAGTCGGCCAGGAGCGAGCGGGGGACGGCGTCGCGCGCCGAGCGCATGCCACGCTCCTCGATGAAGCAGCGCACCCGGCAGGCGCTCTCCGTCTCGAGATATGCCGAGGAGGCCGACGGGACGCGACCCGCGACGACCAGCTGTGCATCCCGGTTGCGCATGACAGCCCCGACCTCGGCCAGGTGCGGGACCTCGAGTGAGTGGCCTCCCGGCAGGATTGCCATCTCAAGGAAGGCGGCAACCACCCCGTCGGGGCGTCGGGTGCTGGGCAGCCGGGCACCAAGGCGCAGCAGGGCAAGGTCCAGCGGCGTGTCCACGTCGAACCGTGCCCAGCTCGAGGTCGACAGATCGCGGATCGAAAACCCGGCCGCCTCCAGGCAGTGCATCGCGGCGTTGTCGGTCGAGCATTCCTCGAGCGCCGCCAGCGCCGCCTCCATGGTGAGCGCGCCGGATGGCTGTCCCGCGACGAGGAAGGCATCGGTCGAGTAGCGGTTGTTGGCCACCGCTTCGCCCGGAATCGCCGAGACGATCCCCTCGATCAACGAGTCGTGGGCGAGGGCGAGGGCTCCGGCGCCGGCGTAGCCGATCGCATCGAGGGGCCGCCCCTCCGCGCGGACCCGGCCCAGCAGTGCGCGGGCTGCGGGCGCGTACCAGCGTCCCCAGTGGAATGCTTCTCCGCTGGTCGGCTTGGCCGGGTGCAGTGCAGCCACGCCGGAGCCGGCTGCGATGAGGCGACGCGACAGCTCGATCGCCAGCCGTCGGCGCCCCGCCATGCCGACCGCGGCATAGGACCCGAAGGGAAGATCCGGATCGGGGACGGTGCCGGGGTCGACCACCAGCACGAGCGGCGCCGGTCGCTCAGCCATCCTGTCCCTCCGGCTCGGCAGCCCCGAGGCCGTGCAGCTGGCGGAGGTGCATCAGGTCGTGGACGCCGGCGAAGAGGAGCCACTCGCCGCAGCGCAGGTGGCCGACCAGCGGATGGTCGAGGGGGCAGGGCTCGGCCTCGTGTCCGGCGATCGCCTCGGCCGAGGTGGCGAGCGAGCGACGGCTCTTGCCGAGCAGGGTCAGGAGGGTCGGGACGTCGGCGTCGGCGGGGCCAGGCACGCCCGGCACGACCCTGGGCGCGTCGGCAGGCCACTCCCCACGTGCGGCGAGGGCAGCGGCATGAGCCAGCCAGCGCCGCGAACCGGTCGTGTGTGCGAAGGCCTGGGCGACGTTCCAATCCCCCTCGCCGCCCGGCGCGCGCAGGAGCGCCTC
>JACDEL010000043.1 GCA_013816405.1 Chloroflexota bacterium
CCCCGACGGCTGGTGCTCCATGGCCATGCCGACATTGTAGGGAGCGAGCCGGGCGCTGGTAGCATCGCGACCAATGGCCGCGCCGCTTCCCGAACTCCACGTCTCGGCCGACCATGCCCGCCGATTCCTGGTCCGACGCCACCTGCTTGACCCGTCGAGGTCGCTCCCGGCGAAAGCGGCATCGGTCCTGCGCGTGGTCGATCGGCTGGGAAGCCTGCAGTTCGACCCGCTCGAGGTGCCAGGCGCGCGCAACCACGACCTCGTGCTCCACAACCGGATCGCCGGCTACCAGCGCGAATGGTGCGACCGATGGCTGTACGGCAAGGATCGGCGCCTGATCGAGCTCTACAACAAGAGCCTGAACATCCTCCCGGTCCGTGAGCTTCCGTTCTACCGGCTGGCCTGGACCGATGGAGCGACCCGATACGAAGGCCTGCTGGCAGCGCACTCGACCCTGGCGAACCGCATTCGCGATCACATCCGTGAGAGCGGCCCCGCCTCGACCGCGTCCTTCCGGGATGTCGAGGACCGCATCCAGTGGTGGTGGGACAGCGACGCCGCCTCGACCGGGACCAAGGCCGCGCGGGCGATGATGGAGACGATGTTCGTGACCGGCGAGCTTGGCATCTCTCGCCGCGAGGGCAGTCGCCGCTTTTACGACCTGATCGAGCGGGTGGTCCCTGCCCGGCTGCTCGACACGCATGCCGCGGAGGCCGAGCAGCTTCGCCATCGGCTCCTCAGCCGTCATCGGGGAGTGGGGCTGATGAGTGTCGGGGGTCCCAGCGAGCTGGTCCTTGGCACCGGCAAGGCCCCCGACCGTGCCCGGATCACAGCTGCCCTCATCGACGAAGGCGCCCTGGTACCGGTCGCGGTCGAGGGATTCCGCGAGGTGCGGCACGTCCTGGCGGAGGAGATGTCCATCCTGCGGGCGACCGCCGCGGCGCCGCCGACTGCCACTCCATCGGTCTCATTCCTGGCGCCCCTCGATCCGTTGATCTGGGACCGCCGGCTGGTCAAGGGGCTCTTCGGCTTCGACTACATCTGGGAGGTCTACGTCCCCGCCCCCAAGCGCCGGCACGGCTACTACGTCCTGCCGCTGCTGTTTGGGGATCGCCTGGTCGGGCGGATCGAGCCACGCCTCGAGCGGGCCTCACGCGCGCTGCGGATTGCCGGCATCTGGTTCGAGGATGGCGTTGGACCGATGGAGGAGCCAGGCTTCATCCCCGCCCTGGCCATTGCGCTCGACGCCTACCGCCGCTTCGTGGGCGCGCGGGCGGTGACCTGGCCGCGCACCAAACCTGGCCGCGAGATCGCCGGCGCACTTCGGCGCATCGCCTGATGGGCGTCGAGGTCCTCAGCCGGTGGCAGCTGAACCGGGCGACGCTCGCGCGCCAGATGCTTCTCGAGCGTGTCCGGATGACGCCCGACGTGCGCTTTCCTGATGGTCCGATCGAGCTCGCGGACCATCGGCTCGGCCCGAGCATCGGGGATGGTCTTCAGGTAGTCATCGACAACCGTCGTGATCAGGAGGGCGAAGCGCCCGTTGAAGCCGACCTGCTCGTCCGACCTCTGGGGCGGCCCGGCCTTCCTGCGCTCCGCGATCCTGGGATGGGGTACACCGTCAAAGTTGACAGGCATTGATCTCCAGACTTCGGGGGTCTCGGCCCAGGCTGCTCGTCCGGGCTCAACTGGCCTGGTCGTGGAAGTCCACCACCAGCGGGGCGTGGTCAGAGGGAATTCCAGGGTAGGTCGAGGGCTTGCGGGCATCGCGGTCGCGCTCGGCGCGGATGGCCCGCGCGGCCAGTGGCTCGGTGACGTACACGTGGTCGATCCGCATCCCCAGGTTCTTGTGGAAGTTCCCGGCGCGGTAGTCCCACCACGTGAAGAATCCCGGATCGGGATGGAAGCGTCGCACGATGTCGACGAGGCCCCATTCGCGCATGCGCGCCACCGCCTCTCGCTCCGGTGGGGAGACGTGGGTCGCGCCGTGTACCGCGGCGGGGTCGTAGACGTCGTCATCGGCGGGGGCGACGTTGAAATCGCCGCAGACCGCCATCGGCTCAGCCGGATTGCACTTGGTGATCAGCCACTCGTTGATCCGGTCCAGCCAGACCAGCTTCTCCTCGTAGAACTCGGTCCCCACCCGCCGGCCGTTCGGCACGTAGATGCTTGCGACGCGGACGCCGCCGCAGGTGGCGGCAAGGAAGCGGCCGCCGTCATCGGTCCAGCCGTCGGAGGCCTGAAAGCCTGCTTGGATCTCACCGATGCCGATCCGGGACGCGATCGCCACCCCGTTCCACTGCCCCAGACCGTGGTGCGCCACCTCGTAGCCAAGGGCGCGGAACGCGAGCTCGGGCATCGCCTCATCCTTGACCTTTGTCTCCTGCATGCAGAGGACGTCGGGCCCGATCGCCTCGGTCCAGGCCAGCACGCGGTCGAGGCGGGCCTTCAACGAGTTGACGTTCCAGGTGGCGAGGCGCATCGGTCCGAGTCTAGCCCGCGGCGGTCCCTATACTCCGCGCCTGATGCTGAAGGAATTCCGCGACTTCATCCTGCGCGGCAACGTCATCGACCTGGCGGTAGGCATCGTCATCGGTGCCGCCTTCGGCGCAACCGTGACCTCCTTCGTCACCAACGTGCTGACCCCACTGCTGGGCTTTCTGCGGATCCCGAATTTCTCGAAGCTCACCTTCACGGCGGGCACCACGCCCGTTCCGTACGGGCTCTTCCTCAACCAGCTCATCACCTTCGTCCTGGTGGCTGCCGCCATCTTCTTCTTCGTCGTGAAGCCGGTGAACGCCATGACCGCCCGCATGAAGAAGCCAGGTGACGAGCCGCCGATCAAGACCTGCCCGTTCTGTGCCACCGATATCCCGACCGCCGCCACCCGCTGCCCGCACTGCACAAGCCAGCTGGGCTAGGCGCTCGCCGGTGTCGGCTCGGGCCAGCGCTGCAGCACGATCTCCGCATCGGCCGGATCCATCCGATAGCCACGGATATCCGCATCCCAGGTGATCAGGTCGCGATGGGCGACTCGCCGCATCACCTTGTTGGGGCCGGCCACGATGCCGGCGAAGGCGGTCCCCGTCTGCTTCCCGTAGCGAGCCGTCAGGTCCGCATCCAGCGGCAGGGCGGCATCGCGGATGGACATCTCGGCGACCTCGCGCAACAGGCGACGGCTGTCAGCCCCCTGGATGGCATTCAGCACCTCGCCAAGCTGCCTTCTTCGCAGGGCGGCCTGGTCCACCTCGTCCGGCACCGGATCGCCGGGCTGGTGTTGGGGACCCATCACCCATCGCCAAGCGAGGCCCACGAGCTGCTCTTCAGTGTCCGCCTCGAATTCGATCCTTGGCACCTGTGAACTCCTGTACTGATCTGTAGCGGGGCTGGCGCTAATCTATCATAGGTGCTACACTACGCTTCCGGCTGCAAGGCTGCGAACGATTGAACCTCATGGCCGTCGAACGACGGAGAGCCATTGGCGAACCTGTTTCGTACCGACTTGGCCGCAATGGGGGCAGAGGAGTCAAACATGCGCTACACACGAATCTCTACCTACGATCTCACCAAGGGCACCTTTCCTGAGCTGACCGGCATCGCCGAGACGGGCATCCTGCCGACCTTCGTCAAGGAGCCTGGCTTCGTGAACTACGGACTGGTCGACGCCGGCAACCACAAGGTCGTCTCGATCAGCATCTGGGAGACCCGCGACGAGGCCCTGAAGTCGGCTGACATGGCCGCCACCTGGGTCAAGCAGAACATCTCGGATCGTGTCCGCCTCGTCACCACCTACATCGGTGACCTGGCCCTCTTCCGCGGCGTTCCCGTCACCGCCTAGTCCTGTTTGAAGGCTGCCTGCACGGACCGTCGGCCTACCCGCTGTCCCTGCATTCGTAGCCACCAAGACCGCTCCGGCATCGTGCCGGGGCGGTTTTTCTATGGCCGCAACCCGACGCTGGCGAGCTCTGCGCGGGCGAGGCGATCGTGGCGGCCGCTGGCCCAGTCACCGAGCGGATCCGGGGTGTACTCGAGCAGGGTCGCGTAGTCGAGCCGTGTCACGGCCCGCATCGCCAGGGCCTTCTCGACCTTGACGTGGCCGACCTTGGGCGCGGTCCGAATGGCCCGATGAGCGGCGCGCACGCGCTGCAGCCGCTCCCAGCGCCAGGGCAGGTAGCGGGACAGCCACGGTCCCAGGGTTGCGAGCGCGAACAGCAGAGCCAGCACCGTCGCGACGATCAGGATGAACCGCTCGAGGTCGGTGCCGAATTCGGATATTGGACGGCCGGCACCGGCCATGGCGTTCCGCACCACGTCGCGGACCTGCTCACCGATGAGGGGCAGGCCCGACAGCGACTCCCCGATGTCCAGGCCGCTCTGGATCATTGCCTGGCCACCCGAATGGACCGTGCGCCCGGCTTGCGCGAAGCCGGCGAGCAGCTGGAACAGCTGCCAGACAAGGTTCCCCCAGAACACGACCCACACCAGCGTCGCGAGGTCGGCGGCCTGCTCCTTCAACCTCGCGACCCGCATCTCGCTCCAGATCTTCATGGGGCCCTCGCGATCTCCGCTTTCTCGTCCGTGGGATGCCACCGGGCATGAACGATTCTAGGAGGGCCGTCCTCGCTTCCCCGCGTGCGAACCGGCCGGGCGCAAATTGACGTTGCTGTTCAGTCCGCGACGTCGAGCAGGCCGAGCGCCCGACCTGAAGGAGAAGGAGCGCTGAGGGGAGGCGGGGGCCGGTCCGCAGGCTGTTGCGACAGCCAGCCAAGGACTAATCCCCGACTCACCTTCACACTTCCTTGTACTCCCCCTCGATCGTCTCGCCTTCCTCTTCGGATGCGGCTCCATCGGTCGGTCCGCCGCCTTCTCCCCCTTCGCCGCCCTCGCCGCCCTCACCGCCGGAGCCATCCTCGCCGCCGGGCTCGGGGGTTCCCGCCGCTTCGTAGGCGCGCGTCCCGATCTTCTGCAGGACCTCAGCAAGCTGCTGCTTCGTGGAGTCGACGACGCCCGCATCGGTCCCCTTGAGGGCTTCGCGGACCGCCTCGATCCGGTCGTTGATCTCCTTGCGGTCGTCATCCGACAGCTTGTCGCCCATGTCCTTGATCAGACGCTCCGCCTGGTAGGTGAGAGCGTCCGCCTCGTTGCGCGACTCGATCTCCGAGCGGCGCTTGCGGTCCTCCTCCGCGTGCTCGGCCGCGTCGCGGACCATCTTGTCCACGTCCTCCTTGGCGAGCATCGAGGAGGCGGTGATGGTCACCTTCTGCTCCTTGTTGGTGGCCTTGTCCTTGGCCGCCACGTTCAGGATGCCGTTGGCGTCGATGTCGAAGGTGACCTCGATCTGCGGCACGCCACGGGGAGCCGGCGGGATGCCATCCAGCCTGAAGGTGGCCAGCTTCTTGTTGTCGGAGGCCATCTCGCGCTCGCCCTGGAGCACCACGATGTCCACCGAGGGCTGCGAGTCCGACGCGGTGGAGAAGATCTGGGTGTGCGACGTCGGGATGGTCGTGTTGCGGTTGATCATCTTGGTCGCCACGCCGCCCAGGGTCTCGATCCCCAGCGAGAGCGGGGTCACGTCCAGCAGCAGGACGTCCTTGACTTCACCCCCCAGGACACCGGCCTGGATGGCGGCACCGACCGCCACCACCTCATCGGGGTTGACCCCCTTGTGCGGCTCCTTGCCGGCGAACATCTCCTTGACCGCCTCGATCACGGCCGGCATGCGAGTCATGCCACCCACCAGGATCACCTCATCGATATCGGTCGGCTTGAGCGATGCGTCGGCGAGCGCCTGCTTGACCGGCCCCGAGGTCTTGCTGACCAGGTCGGCGACCAGGTCCTCCAGCTTGGCGCGGGTCAGGCTGATGACCAGGTGCTTCGGCCCGGCCGCATCGGCGCTGATGAATGGCAGGTTGATCTCGGTCGTGGTCGTGCTCGAGAGCTCGATCTTGGCCTTCTCGGCGGCCTCCTTCAGGCGTTGGAGCGCGATCCGGTCCTTGGACAGGTCAACCCCCTGGTCCTTCTTGAACTCCTCCGACAGCCAATCGATCACGCGCTGGTCGAAGTCGTCGCCGCCGAGGTGGGTGTCACCATTGGTGCTGCGCACCTCGAACACGCCCTCGGACAGCTCCAGGATCGAGATGTCGAACGTACCACCGCCCAGGTCGTAGACGGCGATCTTCTCCTCCTTGGTCTTGTCCAGCCCGTACGCCAGGGCCGATGCGGTCGGCTCGTTGACGATGCGCTTGACGTCCAGCCCGGCGATCCGCCCGGCGTCCTTGGTCGCCTGGCGCTGGGTGTCGTCGAAGTAGGCCGGCACGGTGATGACCGCCTCGGTCACCTTCTCACCCAGGTAGGCCTCAGCATCGGACTTCAGCTTCTGCAGGATCATGGCGCTGATCTCGGGCGGGCTGAAGGTCTTGCCATTGGCCAGGGTCACGACCACGCCATCGGACTTGGGATCCTTCTCCACCTTGTACGGCACCAGGTCCTTGGAATGAGCGACCTCGGGATCCTCGAAGCGGCGCCCCATGAAGCGCTTGATGCTGAAGATCGTGTTCTCCGGATTGGTGATTGCCTGGCGCTTGGCGACCTGGCCGACCAGGCGCTCACCGCTCTTGGCGAAGGCCACGACCGAAGGCGTGATGCGGCCGCCCTCGGCGTTGGTGATCACCTGCGGCTCGCCGCCCTCCATGACGGCGACCACCGAGTTGGTGGTGCCCAGGTCGATGCCAATGATCTTTCCCATCTGTTCAGTGCTCCTTTGGGTTGTTCGCGACGCGGACGAGCGATGGGCGCAGGACCCGGTCACGCAGCCGGTATCCGCGCTGTAGCTCACCGATCACCTGGTTGTCGGGATGGTCTGCGGTGTCCTCGTGGACTACCGCCTCGTGCAGGTTCGGGTCGAATGGCTGGCCGAGTGCGTCGATTTCGGTGACGCCTTCGGCCTCGAGGAGGCCGCGCAACTTTCGCTCGACGAGGCGCACCCCGTCGACCCAGCCCTCGTTCGTCCCGGGCGGCACCGTCTCCAGGGCTCGGTCGAAGTCGTCGAGGACAGCCAGCAGCTTGCCGATCAGGAGCGCGTTGCTGAACTGCGACAGTCCTTCGCGCTCCTCATCCATCCGGCGGCGGTAATTGGCGAAGTCGGCGGCAGTGCGCTGCAGGCCCCGCAGGTGCTCGTCGGACTGCTCGCGCGTCTCTTCAAGGACGCGCTGCATGTCCTCCAGCTTCTCGATCAGCGCTGCCCGCGACGGACCGCGCGCGTGGCGCGCGTCCTCGGGGGCGCCGTTGGTCGGTCGCTCAGTCATGGTTCTCCGTCGGCTGATTCGTGATCAGCTCGTTCATGAGCGTGGAGAGGTAGCGGACGGTCGGGATGGCGCGGGGGTACGGCATGCGGGTGGGACCCAGCACACCCAGCAGGCCAAGCGCCGAGTCCTCCGCGCCGTAGGGCGCGAAGACGAGGCTCACCTCGTGCATTGCGTCATTGACGTTCTCATGGCCGATGATCACCGTGACCCCGCCGCGGCGGCTCAGCACCGGCACCAGCTGCTCCAGGAAGTCGGAGCGCTGCAGGACCTCGAGCACGCCACGCAGCTTTGCGCCGCCGGCGAACTCCGGTTGCTCCAGGACGTTGACGATGCCATCGGTGAAGACCTCCTCGACCGCAACCGCGTCGGACTCCTCGAGCATCTGGGCGACCACCTCGGCGACGAGAGCGGCGAGCGGGGCCAGCTTTCCGAGCTTGCGTCGCACCTTGGGAGCCGACAGTCCGGCCAGCTCGCTGTTGAGGGTGGCCGCGGCCGTGTCGAGCTCTGCCTGACCAGTCGCCTCACCAGGAATTGCCTGCTCAACGCCGCCGCGACGAAGCCGGCGCTGGACCACGTTGCCGTCGCCCAGCACCAGGACTGCCAGGCGCGTGTGGTCGGCCAGCTCGACGAGCTGCACGTGCCCGAAGCGCGCGCGGCGCGCCCGGGCCGGCGTCACGACGGCGGCCGAGCGGGTGCTCGTGGCCAGGATCGAGGCGGCAAGCCGCAGCCACTCGTTGCTGGTCAGCTGCACCTGGCTGAACTGGTGGCGGATCATCAGCTGATCGGCACGATCAAGGGCCGATTCGCGCATCAGGGACTCGACGTAGGTCCGATAGCCCAGGTCCGATGGGACGCGTCCGGCGCTGGTGTGCGGGTGGCTGAGGAGGCCCAGCGCCTCAAGCTCGGCCATGGCGCTGCGCACGGTAGCCGAGCTGACGGGCAGTCCGTAGCGCTCGACGAGCGCGTGCGAACCGACCGGCACGGCATTCAGGACGTAGTCCTCGACGACGGCGCGCAGCACAATACGCTGCCGCTCGGTCAGGTCAAGCACCGACCGAGACGGGGCTCTCTTCTCGCCGCGGGTCATCCCCTCGCCGACCAAGACTGACCTCCGTTGTGGTGCCCTTTCGGGTCCGTTGGCACTCTAACGACGAGAGTGCCAAAGGGTTCGGTTGGCATCGTACCAACCTCGCTGGACACATGTCAACGCGGCGGGGGATGACTACGCAGGGCCCCTCAGCGCGACGGTTGGTAATGGAGCAGGGCGACGCCGGTGGCGGTCGTCTTCCAGTCAACGAGCTTCATGGGCAGCTGCCCGATTGATTCCTCGAAGAGTCGCTTGTGCACCCATAGGCTAGGGCGCGAAGCCGACGAGCGCCTCGTTGGCGAAGAGGCGCCCACGCGTGGTGAGACGAATCCTGTCGTGATCGACCTCGAGGAGGTCGGCACCCTCTCCAATGGCGGCCGCGAACCGCTCGACCGGGTCCGTGCCGAACTCGTTGGCAAAGGCAGCGCGTGAGAGGCCGGTCACCCGGCGCAGGCCGAGCGCAATGGCTTCGAATGCGCGAGTCGGCTCATCGAGCTGCTCGCTGTCGGCCATCGCGCGCTCGCCTGCTTTCGTGCGAGCCATGTATGCGTCCAGGTCGCGCTCATTCCAGGAGCGTGACCGCCCATCGAACGAGTGCGCGCCCGCGCCGATCCCGGTGTACGGGCGCCGCTCCCAGTACGCCGAGTTGTGTCGGGACTCGAAGCCGGGCCGCGCCCACGACGAGAGCTCGTAGTGCTCGAATCCGGCGGCGTCGAGCACCTCCTCGGCCAGCTCGTATTGAGCGGCGGCCAGGCCGTCGTCCTGGCGCGGCACCATTCGCTTCCGCCATCGCAGGGCGCCCGGACGGGGTGGCGCAGCCCATTCATCGGGCGCCAGGGCCAGCTGGAGTGCGTAGAGGGAGAGGTGCTCGGGCGCCAGCGCAAGCACCAGGTTCAGGCCCTCGCGCCAATCGGCCCGCGACTGGCCCGGGATTCCGTAGATGAGGTCGATCGAGACGTTCTCGAATCCCGCCGCCCGGACGGCCGCGTAGGCGGCCAGCCCCTCGTCCGCCGTCTGGCCGCGGGCCAGCATCTGCAGCTGTGCGTCGCGCAGCGACTGTATGCCCAGCGAGATGCGGTTGACACCGGCGACCCGCAACCCTGCCCAATCGGGCGTCTCGCGGGAGCTGGGGTTGGCCTCGAGCGTCACCTCGGTCGGTGCATTCCCCCATCGGTCAATGGCCGCACCGACCACGCGAGCCACCCGGTCAGCCGGGAGCAGCGATGGGGTCCCGCCGCCGAAATAGATCGTCGCAAGGTGGCCAGATGCCGGCCGCATCGCCAGCTCCGCGAGGAGCAGGTCGGGGTAGGAGGCGATATCGGCTCCGCGCCCACCCACCGTCACGAAGTCGCAGTAGGCGCAGACCAGCCTGCAGAAGGGGACGTGAACGTAGAGATGGTGCGTGGATAACGACACGCCCCGAGCCTACATTCAATGGGCTCGGGGCGGCGGTCGCTGCGGAGTCACGGCCTACATGATCCCGACGACGTGCCCCTCTGGGTCGGTGAACATCGCGATGGTCGTGTCCTTGGCGACTTCAGTCAGCGGCATGATCACTTTGCCGCCGAGCTCCTCGACGCGCCGCAGCACGCCGGCCGGGTCGTCGGCGTGGACATAGAAGGTGACGTTGCCGGCTCCCCCATCCTGGGTCCCGCCGATGCCGGTGGTAAGCCCGTTCTCGTCCCGCAGCATCCCGTAGCCGTCGGGATTGTCGGTGTCGAGCTTCCAGTCGAAGATGTGGGAGTAGAACTTCTGAAGAGCGGGCACATCCTTGCCCGTGACTTCGACGTGAATGACCTTGGCTGCTGCCATGAGTGAGATCTCCTTCTCGGATTGCTATCGGCGGTTCGTTTCGCCTGTCTACCTATACGACGCTTGGCTGACCGCGGGATCGACACCCCCACCGCGGGACGCCGGGGATCGCCAGCAGCTGGGTGCTGCGTCCGCACGTAAGGGCCTTCGCTGCGGTCCTCGCCACGACAATTCAGCACGGTGGGTACTGCGGGTGCGCCTCGCGATGTCGTGCAACCAGGGTATGGGCGCATCGGTGCTCGACTAGCACCTCATGTGCTAAGGCGAGGTCAAGGGCCTGTCTGATCCCTCCGGTTTACCAGTCCCATTGGTACAAACTGCGCGGATCGGCCTCCAGGCAACGCTTGCGCGTCGCCGTACCAATGACGTTGGTATCGCGATTGTGAAAGGTGTTGGGGAGCCTCGGAACGTCGAGCTCGCGTGCTCTTCTACCAATGTGGTTGGTAATCGAAGGATCCGTGGACCAAACTCCCTAGATCGGCCTCTGGCGCAGCCGTCCTCCGGCGAACGCGAAGAGCGAGGCGGTCACCGCGAAATGACCGACCATGGCCGGCACCACCGACCCCGTGGTCACCGTCGCGAGCCCGGCGGCATAGCCCAGGATCACCGAGCCGGCTAGGAAGTACCAGTCACGCTCCTTCCACAGTCGCCGATGCGCGAGGCCGTAGACCAGCGCCTGCACCACCAGGGCGGTCCCCACGCCTCCGGGCAGGCCGGCAAAGAGAAGCATCCCCAGCACGATCGACCGGAATTGCAGCTCCTCGGCAAAGGCGTTCGCCGCCGCACCCGCCAGGCGCGAGGCGAGCAGCTGGTTCGGCAGCGGCAGGATGGCGCGGTAGCGGACGAAGGCGAGCACCAGGCCGTTGAGGATTGCCACGGCGCAGAAGAGGAGCATCACCGGCAGCATCGAGTTCGGGGCGCCGGGGGCCAGGAAGAGCTGCGCTCGACCGCGCGGCAGGATGATGGCAATCCCGATCGCGAAGAGGACCACCAGCCCGTAGTAGGAGAGTGGTCCGATCCAGCCGGAGCGGGAGCGGAAGTAGTCGGAGCGCATGATGCGGTCCGAGTCAAAGCGCAGCAGGACCAGGAAGATCGTCAGCCCCAGCGCGATCGAGAGCCGCAGTGAGTCCTGGAAGTTCACGCTATTGCCCCTCGTTCATGCGGAGAATCGCCAGGAAGGCTTCCTGCGGGATCTCGACGGAGCCGATCCGCTTCATCCGCTGCTTGCCTTCTTTCTGCTTTTCCAGGAGCTTCCGCTTGCGAGTGATGTCGCCGCCGTAGCACTTGGCCAGCACGTTCTTGCGCATCGCCCGGATCGTCTCGCGACTGATGATATTGGAACCAATGGCCGCCTGGACCGGCACTTCGAACATCTGGCGCGGGATCAGCTCCTTCAGCTTTTCCACCAGCGACTTGCCGACGCGGAAGGCATTAGACCGATGGACGATCAGGGAGAGCGCGTCGACCGGCTCGCCGCTGACCATGATGTCGAGCTTCACCAACTCCCCAAGCCGGTAGCCCAGGTACGCGTAGTCGAGGCTGGCGTAGCCCGATGAGCGGCTCTTCAGCTGGTCGTAGAAGTCGATGATCAGCTCGGCCAGCGGCATCTCGAAATGGAGGTTGACGCGCTTGGGGTCGAGGTACTCCATGTTGATGAAGTCGCCACGGCGCGTGGTGGCCAGCTCCATGATCGGCCCGATGTAGTCGGTCGGCGTGATGACCGTGGCCGACACCCAAGGCTCGCTGATCGCCTCCACCTCGCCGGCCGGCGGGAACTTGGCGGGGTTGTCGACGACCAGCTCATCGGCCCTGTTCAAGCGCTTGACCCGGTATTCGACCGATGGCGCCGACGCGATCAGCTCGAGCCCGAACTCGCGCTCGAGGCGCTCCTGGACGATCTCCATGTGGAGCAGCCCCAGGAACCCGCAGCGGTAGCCGAACCCCAGCGCCACGCTCGACTCGGGCTCGTAGACGAAGGACGCGTCATTGAGGTGCAGCTTCTCGAGCGCATCGCGCAGGAGCGGGTACTCGTCGCCGCGCATCGGGTAGATGCCGGCGAAGACAAGCGGCAGCGCCTGCCTGTAGCCGGGCAGGGGCTCGGCGGCGGGACGGTCGGCATCGGTCAGGGTGTCGCCCACGCGGGCGTCGGCGATGCTCTTCAGGCCGGAGGCCACGTAGCCAACCTCGCCGACGGTCAGGCGACGAGTCGGGACCGGCTGCGGCCGGAAATAGCCGAGCTCAAGGATGTCGGTCTCGACGCCGGTGGCCATGAAGCGGATCCGCTCATGGTCGTGGAGCGTGCCGTTGGCCACACGCACGTAGGCGACCACGCCCTTGTACTGGTCGTAGTGGCTGTCGAAGACAAGCGCCTGGAGGGGCGTCGATGCCTCACCGCTCGGTGGCGGGATGCGCTTGACGATCGCCTCGAGGATCTCGTCGATCCCTCGCCCCTCCTTGGCGGACGCCAGGATCACCTCTTCGCGGGGGATGGCGAGCGTCTCCTCGAGCTCCGCGAGGACCATCTCCGGGTCGGCGGAGGCGAGGTCGATCTTGTTGATGACCGGGATGATGACCAGGTGCTGCTCCACGGCCAGGTGCATGTTGGCCAGCGTCTGGGCCTCGATCCCCTGGCTGGCATCCACCACCAGGATCGCGCCCTCGCAGGCCTGGAGGGATCGGCTCACCTCGTAGGTGAAGTCGACATGGCCAGGCGTATCGATCAGGTTCAGGGCGTAGGTCTGCCCGTCCTTGGCTTCGTACTGCAGTCGCACGGCGCGGGCCTTGATGGTGATTCCCTTTTCGCGCTCCAGGTCCATGGAGTCGAGCACCTGGCTGGTCATCTGGCGAGGGTCGATGGTGTGGGTCGCCTCGAGAAGCCGATCCGCCAGCGTGCTCTTGCCGTGGTCGATGTGCGCCACGATGCTGAAGTTGCGGGTGCGCTCCGGGGGGATCATCGGGCCGGAGTCTAGCCGAGACCGATGCTATACTCGCCAGACCACGGCGCCAGGCTTGGCCGGCGCCCTTTTTGTTTCATCCCGCCATCGCTGAGGACTATCTGTGGCCAGAAAAGCTCGCACCTGGAAGGGCGCACGCACGCCGCAGGCCCTGAAGCGCGTCCGCCAGTCGCTCCGCCGTCGCACCGTCAACCAGCGCACGCGGAGCCATGCCAAGACCCTCGTCGTGCAGGCCAGCAACATCGCGCTTGGCCGCTCCGAGGGCGATGGTGCCGCTGCCGTGACCGCCGCCCTCAGCGCGCTCGACAAGGCCGCCGAGAAGGGGATCATTCATCCGAACAACGCCGCGCGTCGCAAGAGCCGGCTGATGGCCAAGGCCAACGAGGCTCACCTGCTGGACGGGGCCGCGAGCGAGGCCCCATCGGCGCCCAAGAAGAAGTCGACTGCCACCAAGACCGCACAGCGCAAGAAGGTCGCCGCGTCGAAGGCTTCGAAGGCCGCCGCCGCGAAGGCCGCCGATCGGCCGCGCACCGCCGCCGGCAAGGCTAAGGTCGCGGTGGTTCGAGCTTCCCGCGAGACGGCCGCCGCGCGCAAGCGTGCGAAGGCCGGTGGCAACGCCGAGCCCGAGGCTCCCGCCGAGGGCTAGACCCGGCGCAGCTCCGCGCCCAAGTGCCAGGTCATCGGCTGGTCCAGGGCGGACATCTCGACGTCGTAGCGCAGCAGCTCGCCATCGAGCCACCAGGCGCGCTTGACCCCGGAGACCTGCGCAGCACTCGGCGCATCGATGACGCCGACGCTTTCCAGGCTGATCCGGCTCCCCTCGACGCGCCCGGCTGAGATCTCCGCGTGGCCCGGGGCCATGGCCACGACCAGCTCGAGCTGGCTCCCTCGAGGCAGCGCAGGAATCCCGACTCTCCATGCAACAGGCGTCCGGCGACACCGTCCTCGTCCAGCGCCCAGGTGCGCTGCTCGAAGGCCAGGTACGGCTTGCCCGCATGCCAGAAGCGGACCTCCTCGCCATATGCGAACGCGTGCAGGCCCGGGTAGTCGCCACGGCCGTCGCCAGCCCACGTCCCGAGGAGGAACGCCACCGGCGCGCACAGGGGATGGAGCGGAGGCTCAGCCATGGCACGGCATCCTAGCGCGCTAGACTCAGCCTCCGATGGATGAGCCCCGAGCCGGTCGCGTGGTCAGCGTCAACGTCAACAATGGCGGCGTCCCCAAGCTGCCGGTTGACGAGCAATGGGTCGGTCGTCTAGGACTGGCCGATGACCACCACCTCGAGCCGGAACCCTCCCATGGAGGCGTGGACCAGGCCGTCTGCCTCTACTCGATGGAGGCAATCGGACGCCTCGTGGCCGAGGGCCACAACGCCTTTCCCGGCGCCTTCGGCGAGAACCTGACCCTGGAGGGAATCGAGATGGAGTCGCTCCTAGGGGGCGATCGGCTCGTCATCGGCGATGGCGGGCTGGAGATCGAGATGACCTGGAATGCCGCCCCGTGCACCAAGCAGGCCCAGTGGTTCAGCGACGGCCGATTCGCGCGCATCAGCCACAAGACGCACCCAAACGAGGCGCGCTGGTATGCGCGCGTGGTGAGCGAGGGGCCGGTCCGGCCCGGAGACGCCGTTCGCTAGTGGTCCTGGTCGCGCTCGCGTCTGATCTTCCAGATGTGCTCCATCGGCCATTTCCGCGCCCATTCGCGGTCCGCCTCGGTGCGGTATGTGCTGACGGCATCGGCCTCCGGTCGGAGCTCGATCAGGTCCTCGACCACCAGCCCGTTGGCCCGGAAGAGGCGGATCCATTCGCCGTAGGGCAGCTGGAACTCGACGTGCTGCGACTCGCCGACGTCGACGACATTGAGCTCGTAGTAGTTGAGCCGGAGCTGGTCGGTGACCTGCTCCGAGTCGGGTGGCCAGCAGATGTCGGCGATGGGCGTGTGCATGCTGAAGACGAGCAGCCCATTGTCGCGGAGGAGGCGCGCGGCCTCCGGGACGGTCCGGCGGGGATCGGCGAAAACCATGGCACCGTGGTCGCAGAAGATCAGGTCGAAGCTGGCGTCCGCGTAGGGCACCGCCTCGGCGCTGGCGTGGACCAGCGGGAAGTCGAGTCCTGCCTCCGCCATCAGCGCGCGGGCATGCTCGAGCTGGCGCTCCGACAGGTCGAGGCCCACGAGTCGCGCCCCGCGCTGTGCCAGGGCAATGGACCATTGCGCCGCGCCGCAGCCAAGCTCCAGCACGTCCTTGCCGGCCACGTCGCCCAGCGCGTGAATCTCATCCTCGGGGATCTGCCAGACACCCCACGCGGCCCCGTGGCGAGCCAGGTCGGGACCGTGGTCGGCCTGGTAGGTGTCAGACAGCTCATTCCAGAACGCCCGGTTCCGCTGCGCGTGATCGGTCAGGCCGTCCATCAGCCGGCCAGCGCCGCGAACGCTCCGCGACCGGCGTAGGTGGCGACGTCGCCGAGCTCCTCCTCGATCCGGAGCAGCCGGTTGTACTTGGCGATCCGCTCGCCCCGACTGACGCTGCCGGTCTTGATCTGTCCGGCCCCCAGCGCGACCACGAGGTCGGCGATGGTGGTGTCCTCCGTCTCGCCGGAACGATGGCTGACGATGGCCCGCCAGCCGGCGGCCTGCGCCATCTCAACAGCATCGCGGGTCTCGGTCAGGGTGCCGATCTGGTTGAGCTTGATCAGGATCGAGTTCGCCGCGCGCTCGCGTATGGCGCGCTCCAGACGCTCGGTGTTGGTCACCAGCAGGTCGTCGCCCATCACCTGGATCCGGTCGCCGAGCTGCTCCGTCAGCGCGGCCCAGCCCGGCCAGTCGTCCTCGGCCAGGCCGTCCTCCAGGCTCACGATCGGGTAGCGGGCGACCCAGTCCGTCCAGAAGGTGATCAGCTCCTCGCTCGACAGCGTGCGCTTCTCGCGGGTGAGGACGTATCGCCCCTCGCTGTGGACTTCGGTCGCGGCGGGGTCGAGTGCAATCGCGATCTGCTCCCCCGCTCGATACCCGGCGCGCTGGATGGCCTCGAGGACGACGCTGATCGCCGCCTCGTTGGTCGCCAGGCTGGGGGCGTAGCCGCCCTCATCGCCCACGGTCGTGGCGAAGCCGCGCTCGTGCAACAGTGTGCCTAGCGCGTGGAACGTCTCGGCCGCCCAGCGCAGCGCCTCCGCGAAGCTCGGCGCGCCGAGCGGCACGATCATGAACTCCTGGAAATCGGTCGAGTCCTGGGCGTGCTTGCCGCCGTTCAGGATGTTCACCAGCGGCACCGGCAGGACATGCGCCTCGTCGCCACCAAGGTACCGATACAGCGGCTGGCCCTCGGCCGCGGCGGCGGCATGTGCGGCTGCCAGCGAGACGCCGAGGAGCGCATTGGCCCCCAGTCGGCCCTTGTTCGGCGTCCCGTCGAGGACGACGAGCAGGCGGTCGAGGCCGCGCTGGTCAAGCGCGTCGAAGCCCGCAATCGCTTCTGCGATCTCCGTATTCACGTTCGCGACGGCATCCAGAACGCCCTTGCCGCCATATCGGGCGGGGTCGCCGTCACGCAGCTCGACCGCCTCGTGCGCGCCGGTCGAGGCTCCCGACGGGACGATCGCGCGGCCCCATCCCCCGCCGCCCAGCCGCACCTCGACCTCGATCGTCGGGTTGCCGCGAGAGTCGAGCACCTCGCGCCCGTGGACCGAGGAGATCGCCGTGTTCATCGGTCCGGCAAGGCCTCGACGCCGGGCAGCTTCTTGCCCTCGACGAACTCGAGCGAGGCGCCGCCCCCGGTCGAGACATGACTCATCTTCTTGGTCAGGCCGAGCTTGTCGACCGCCGAGACCGAGTCGCCGCCGCCGACCACGGTGATCACCCCAGCGGCCGTTCGCGAGGCCACGTAGTTGGCGATCGCATTGGTGCCCTCCGCGAACGGAGCGATCTCAAAGATGCCCATCGGTCCATTCCAGAAGATGGTTCGCGCCTTGGCAAGGTGGGTGGTGTAGGCCTCGACCGTCTGGGGGCCGATGTCGACCACGATCCAGTCCTTTGGCACGCCGTTGAGCGGGACGACCTGGCGCTGGGACCGGGGGTGGATCTGGGCTGCGATCACCAGGTCGGTGGGGAGCATCAGGCGCACGCGCTTGCGTCGTGCCTCCGACATGATCCGCTCGGCATTGACCAGCTGGTCCGGCTCGACCAGGCTCTTGCCCATGGCATGGCCCTTAGCGGCCAGGAAGGTGTTGGCCATGCCGCCGCCGACCAGGACCGCCTGGCAGCGAGCCAGCAGCACCTCGAGGACCTCGAGCTTGCCGCTGACCTTCGCCCCACCGATGATGGTGTGGAACGGCTTGGGTGGCTTGGCGAGCAGGTTGGAGAGGGCGGTCACTTCCTGCTCCAGCAGCAGCCCGGCCGCGCTCGGCAGGAAGTGGGTGATCCCCTCCGTCGATGCATGGGCCCGATGCGCCGAGCCGAAGGCGTCGTCGACGTAGATCTCGGCCATGTCGGCCAGCGCCTTGGCGAAGCCCGGGTCGTTCGCCTCCTCCTCGGCGTGGAAGCGCAGGTTCTCGAGGAGGAGCAGGTCGCCGGGGCGCAGCTTGCCGATGGCGACCTGGACGCCGGGGCCGAGCGCGTCGCCGGTCATGCGTACGTTGCGACCCAGCAGCTGGCTCAGCCGATCCGCCACCGGCTTGAGGCGCAACGCATCATTGACCTTGCCCTTCGGCCGGCCGAGGTGGCTGGCCAGGATCACTGCCGCGCCCCGCTCGAGCAGGTAGCGGATGGTGGGGAGACTGGCACGGACGCGGGTATCGTCGGTGATGCGCCCGTCGTCGAGCGGCACGTTCAGATCGGCCCGCAGAAAGACGCGCTTGCCGCGAACGTCGATATCCCGAACCGTCAGCTTGTTCATGCAGGCTACAGCCGGGCAGCCATGAAGCTGGCGAGGTCCGCCACCCGGCAGGAGTAGCCCCACTCGTTGTCATACCAGGCGATGACCTTCAGCAGGTTGTCGCCGACGACCATGGTCGAGAGGCTGTCGATGATGCTCGATCGCTCGTCGCCCTTGAAGTCCATGCTCACCAGCGGCTCGGCGGTGAAGCCGAGCAGCCCCTGCATCGGTCCGTCCGCCGCGGCCTTGAGCGCCGCGTTGGCGGTCTCGGCGGTGACCGGGCGCGAGGTGATCGCCACAAAGTCGATGACGCTGACCGTCGCCGTCGGCACACGCAGCGAGAAGCCGTCGAATCGGCCCTTCAGCTCCGGGATCACGAGGGCAAGCGCCTTGGCCGCACCGGTGGTGGTCGGGATGATGTTCTGGCCAGCGGAGCGCGCCCTGCGCAGGTCCGGGTGGAACACGTCGAGCACGTTCTGGTCGTTAGTGTAGGAGTGGACTGTCGTCATCATGCCGCGCTCGATCCCGAACGAGTCCCAGACGACCTTGGCCGGCAGCGCCAGCCCGTTGGTCGTGCACGACGCGTTGCTGACGACGTGGTGCTTGTCCGGGTCGTAGACGCCCTCGTTCACGCCGAGCACCAGCGTCACGTCCTCGTTCTTGGCCGGGGCGCTGATGATCACCTTGCGAGCGCCCGCGTCGATGTGGGCGTGCGCCTTGGTGGCATCGGTGAAGATGCCCGTCGACTCCACCACGATCTCGACGCCGAGGTCCTTCCACGGCAGCGCCGCCGGATCGCGCTCCGAGAAGGCGCGAACGGGATAGCCGTCGATGACGATGTCGCTGTCCGTATGAGACACCTCGCCGGAAAAGCGCCCGTAGGTCGAGTCGTACTTGAACAGGTGCGCGTTGGTGGCGGTCGGCGCAAGGTCGTTGACGGCGACCACCTCGAGGCTGTCCGGGTGGCGCTCCAGGATGGCCTTGAGCGTCTGGCGGCCGATCCTGCCGAAGCCATTGATGCCGATGCGGGTCACGCGTGCTCCTTCGCATAGGACGGGTCTGTCATTCGTTCATTCACGATCGGCAGCAGGCCGATCAGGGAGACGTCGCCGGCGAACTGCGTCATCTCGAGCCGGACCCGTTGCGCCGGAGCCGGAAAGGCCCGGCGGTCGATCTCGGCCCGAATCGCGCTCGGCAGCTCTGGCCGATTGCAGCCGATGCTGCCCCCGAGGACGATCACCTCGGGGTTCAGGGCATTCACCAGGCTCGCGCACATGGCACCGATCGCGACCCAGGCGCTATCGAGGACGCGCTGACAGGCGGCGTCTCCCGCGTCGGCGGCGCGCGCCACCAGTTCGGCGTCGACCTCCGCATCGGCCGCGAGGGCGGCGAGGCCGGGCGCCTCTCCCCTCTTGAGCAATGCGCGTCCCTCTCGCGCGATGGCCCTGCCCGAGCCGATCGCCTCGGCGTGACCGGGCTGGCCGTCGCCGCACAGCGGACCGTCGATGTCGACCGTCATGTGGCCGATCTCGCCGGCGGTCCCGTCCTTGCCGATCAGCGGCCGGCCGTCGAGCACCAGGCCGCCGCCGACGCCGGTCGAGATAGTCACGTAGATCACGTCATCCGCGCCCTTGGCCGCGCCGTAGCGCCACTCGCCCATGACGGCAGCATTCGTGTCGCGCTCCAGGTAGGCCGGCAACCCGACCGCCTCCTCCACGCGCGCGGCGAGCGGGATGTTGACCCAGCCGGCCAGGTTGGGGGTCGCGAGGATGACGCCGCGCCACGGATCCAGCGGGCCGGGCGACGAGATGCCGATCCCAACCGGGTCCGCCAGGCCGGCGCGCTGCGCGTCCTCGCGCACGGCGCGGGCCGCGGCACAGATCCGATCGATCACGGCTTCCACGCCCTCCTCGTCATGGGTCTCCAGGGCACGGCGGCACGAGACGGTAAGGTCGGGGCTGACGTGCGCGGCGCGGATCTGGGTCCCGCCGAGGTCGATCGCCAGGATCGACTGGTCGGCTACCTCATCCACAGGCCGCTCATTGTAGCGGCCGAGCATGGCATCGGCCGCTCGGCGGCGGCCATCGGAACTCCCGACGGCACGCGACCGAACGGCCGACGCGCTAGGGTACTGAGCGGCGCGGGCGGAGCCCGCGCGCTGGATCAGATCTGCAGGCCCTTGGTTCAGCCGCCGATTTTGAACATCTTGGTGCCGCACACCGGACAGGTGCCCTGGGTGGCAGGCTTGCCGTTCTTCATCGTGATCTTGCTCTCGTCGCGCATGTCGCGCTTTGCCTTGCACTTGACGCAGTAGGCATTGGTCGCCATCGGTGAGTTGCCTCCTTGTGTGCCGACGTCGTGCCGGCGTTGCTTAACGCTTCCTGCCTTGCCCGCCGATCGAGCCCGACCAGCGTGCCTGGTGATCTCCTTCGTCTCCGTTGTCGATCACCCACAGCAGGTGGATGCCGGCCAGTCCGACATCGATACAGCGTGCCTCTGCGGCCTCCTTAGCCGCTCCTTCCAGAAACGTCCCATCGACGCGCTGTGCGTAGGCGGCGCACACCGTCCCGGCGCGCAACCCCGCGAGTCCTGCCAACACGAAGAGTGCCGACGACTCCATTTCGAGGTTGGCGACGCGCTGGCGTCGCAGCTCCTCCGCGAGATCAGGATAGCGAACCGGGAGCGTGCGCATCGCCCTTCCCTGCGGAGCGTAAAACCCGCTCGCCGTCGCCGTCATCCCGACATGGTACCGAGCACCCGTCTCGAGGCAAGCCGCCTCGAGTGCCCAGACCACGTCTCGATGGGCGATGGCGGGGTATCCGGGGTGCACGTAGAAGTCGGTCGTGTTCTCCAGGCGCACGGCCCCGATCGACACGATCAGGTCGCCAAGAGCGATCTCCGGCTGGAGCGCACCGCTGGAGCCGATGCGGATCAGCGTGGGCTGATCCGTGATCTCCATCACCTCGGCCAGCACGATCTCGACGTTGTCGGTGCCCATCCCGGTCGATATGGCCGAGATCCGCATGCCCTGGTAGCTGCCGGTGGCGGTGGTGATCTCGCGATTGCTCCGATTGAGCTCGACCGAGTCCCAGCGGGACGAGACCTTGGCGACCCGTCCGGGGTCGCCCACCAGCACGATGTACTCGGCCAGCTCACCCCGCTCCAGTGCGATGTGGTACTGGCGACCGCCGGTGCGCGGCGCGTCGGCTTGCGAGAGATCGGTCAAGGCTTCGGCGAGCTCCTCGTGCGAGCGTGGGACGCTCAGGTCGGCGGGAGTATACGCCGCTCGTTTTGAGCGTCATTCCCCTCGACCCGCAACACGGACAAGCGTGGGCCACCTTGTTGGTCAATGCTGCCCAGCCGTTCGGGGAGGTCCGCGCCGATCGGATGGCGATCGTCGGGTCCTCGCCGCCGTCCGAACCAGGCCGCAACCCCGGCCAGCGCGGCCAGTCCCATGCCGCCGACGACAAGTCCTCCAGCGGGTGCCCGCTGCTTGCTCGCTGCCTCCGCCTCACGCCCGGTTACGGAACTCGACGGTGGAGAGCTGGTCGGCTGGGGTCGAGCGAGTATCGGGTTCGTCTGCTGTCCTGGAGGCTCGGCCGCCTGGCCCTGGATGGCTTCGGTGACGGTGCCGCTCGGAACTGAATAGTCCGCGGTCTGCAACGACGAGCAGCACGAGATCGACTGGGTGGATCCCGATGCCGCCGAAGCGATCACTCGAAGGTCACTCGCGACGCGTGGCCACAGCCGATAGCCGCTTGAGGGAGCCGACCCGGTCGTCTCCTGCGCCAGCACGCCCCGCAGCTCGAGCCAGGCGCCACGGGTCAGCGATGCGGCAGAGATGCCGCTGCGGGAAGAGATCGTGACCCGGATCGGCCCCGAGCCATCGTCAATCGCGAACGAGACATTCCCGCCGCGTGGCCGGCTGATCGCCGTGTTGATCGCACCGCGGACGATCAGCAGGCGTGCTTCCTCGCTCTCGCCAATGGCTCCCGTCGCGCGACGCACTGGCTCGGGGTCGGCCCGCGTGCCGAGGTAGAGCGGCCGGGTCGTTACGCGCAGGCTCAACATGCCGGTCTTGGTGGCCCGCGTCCCGTCGAGCTCGACCAGCTGTCCCAGGGACAGGCTGCCGACGTCGGTTCCGAGTCGGACCAGGATCCCGGCGATCGCGTCCTGCACCACCGCGCTGCCGGAGTCGATCAAGCCGGACGGCGCCGTCACCACGCCTCTGATGCGCAGGTGCCTGCCGGTCGTCGCGGCGCGAGCATCGGTGATCGGAACGAGCGGAGAGCCCGGCGCGGGAGTCGCGGAAGGACGGGGGGAGCCGGATGGCGAGGGCGTCGCCGTCGGCTCCGAGGTGGGGGTAGGGCTGGGCGTGGCGATCGGCTCTACCAAGAGGATGTCGGCCGCATCCCGGGGCTGGATTCGGAAGCCCGATGTCCCGGTCCCACTCGAATCCCGCTGGCCCACGACCCCGATCAGCCTGAGCCCAACGCCCCGCGCCCAGGTCGAGGTGTCGATGCCGCTTGCCGTGCCGATGAGGATGCGGGTTGCGCCGCCGCCGTCATCAAGGTCCCACGCCAGGCCCGTGCTCAGGGTCGTAACCGTGCTGCTGATGACGCCGGCGACACCGACCAGGCGTCCCTCGCTGGTCTCGCCGACCAATCCGGTGGGTGTGGTTGCGGGCGACGGGTCGCTGCCCCAGCCCAGGCTGGTGATCGCGTCGATGGTGGTTCGGATGGTGCGCTGCGCATACCGATCGTCGACGGTGCCGATGACGCGCAGCCGCTCGCCGCGACCGAACGCGCCGTCAGATACGAGGACCGCGATACCGCCGGTCGCGTCCACCAGGTATCCACCTCCGTCCGTGAAGTCGCTGGCGGTAAGCGTCACGCCTTCGACGGTCACGGTCGTGCCGTCGGCCTGCGAGCGCGCGTCCGCAATTGAGAGAGATGCCGGGATTGGACTTGGCGACGCGGTCGGGGTTGGAGTCGCAGTCGGGGCCGGGGTGGCCGTCGGGGCAGGGGTCGCACTGGGGGCTGGCGTCGCATTCGGGCCGGGAGTGGCAGTCGGGCCGGGAGTGGCAGCCGGCGTCGCCGCGACGCTCGGCTCGAGCGTTGGACTGGCGCTTGGCACGCCCGTTGCCGACGGGAGCGGCGGGGTGCTCGGTGCCGGGCTGCCGCTCGCCACCGGGATGGGTTGGGTGACAAAGTCGATCAGGTTGTCATTCGTGTCCTGCCCAGATCCCAGCGACCCGCCGGGAAGCCGTTCGAGGCTGCTGCCGGCGGCGGGCGCAGGCGCTGGTCGAGCCTCAAGCCACGAGCTCGTCGCGTTTCCCCAGGCGACCGCGTCGATCGCGGTGGCGGCGCCTATCACCCGCAAGGCGACACTGCCGCCGGTCGCCGCCAGCCCGTTGGCATAGGCCACGTCTGCCAGGCCGGCAAAGATTCCGGCGCCGTTCGCGACGAGCAGGTGTGCACCGCCGGAGATTCCGGGGGCCCCGACCGCCCAGGAAGCCTTGCGCGTGACGGTCGCCCCGCTGGCGGTGACATACACCACTTCCAGGCCCTCGAGCGGGAGTGTCGCGGACGAGGGGTTGTAGAGCTCGACGAATTCGTCGGATGCGCTCGCCCCACCCGTCATCACCTCGCTCACGACCAGGTGAGCGGTCGTCTCGACGAGCGGCGCGGTCGTGATGCCCCCGCCTTCCGCCAGGGGGAAGGCCATTGCGTGGTCGATCGCCAGCACGAGCACGCCGATCGAGATCAGACCGGCCAGCCGGTGTGGGACGATGGGAACAGCGCGAACGACGGACACGGCACACCTCATTGGCGGGAGGCGTGCAGGTCGCGGCAGGATGCGCGGCAGTGCCTTATCGGGCGCTTAGGCCGTGCTTACCGATCCCGCGTACAATCGCGGCCCATGCCGAAGAAGAGCTCCCCCCCGATGGATGCCGAACGCCGGGCAGAGGCACGCCGCCGTGCTCGCCTGCAGGCGCAGGGACGCCCCGGAGAGGAAGGGGAAGAGCAGGACGAAGTCGAGGCAGCGCCCACCAGGCGACCGTCCACTTCGATGGTCCAACGGCTGTTTCCGCCCGCAGCACCCCTCCCCGGCAAGCCGGATCCGCTTGCCGGCTTCACCTACTCCGGAAGGCTCCGTCCCGTCGTTTCGAGCCTCTGGCTGATCCCCCGCAACCTGCTCGCTGGCGTCGTGATGGGGGTGCTCTGGGCGGCGGCGTACATCGTCACCATCCAGTATGCGAGCTCCATGGTTGGGAGCATCGCGTCATTCGCCTCGTTCGGCGCCCTCGTGGCCGCGGGCTGGATCGGCTGGCAGCGGCCCTGGCTGTACGGCTTCGTGGCGGCGGTGATCGGCTACGTCATCTACACGATCTACGTGATCATCGCGCTCGCCGGGAACCCGGCGCTCAACCAGCCTGGGGCGACGACACAGGCGGCCCTCTTCCTCTTCACCAACGGCGTGCTGCAGGCCGGAATCGGAGCCCTGGCAGGCTTCTATGGCGGCTACCTTCGCCGTCGAATGGCGGATCCCACAGCGC
>JACDEL010000044.1 GCA_013816405.1 Chloroflexota bacterium
GGCGGTGGCCGTCGTACCCGCTCTTCGCGCGGCGGAGCTCCGGGGACGCTACGGGGTCGAAGCCGTCGGCCAGGCTACGCTGCACCTGCTGGCGATCGCTCAGCTCGGCGCCAGCCTTGCCCTGCTGCATCTGCCCGGGGTGGTCGGCTCAGCCGTGCTTGCCCTGGGCTTCCATGCCTGGGCCGGCGCGGCCGAGGCGCTCGACAACGGTGCCCGCACGCGTGCCGTGGCGATCGAGTTCGGCAGCCTGGCGCTCCTGGGGCTGCTGGTCGCCATGCTCCTGAGGCCCGCGTGAACGACCCAGCCGCGCGCTCGCCGGACCAATGCCTGAGATGCGGAGCGCCGATCCAGTCGATGGGCATCGAGGACTTCCGGGTGGGCGGCAACAGTGGCGGATGGAAGCTGCTGTTCGGCGAGTGGGCCGAGCTGGGCGAGGGGATGCTCAAGCTCGAAGTCTTCGCCTGCGGCTCATGTGGCAAGGTGGAGTTCCGGGTCCCGCACGAGTAGTGCGGAGCGCGTTGACACCCCTCCCGGGCTCTGCTACAACAAGGCGCCCTTCGGCCGGGACGCCCCGCCGGACGGGCATTTCCACACCATTCACCGCCTCAAATTGGGCTTGGGGAGCTGATGACGCTCGACGAGACGGAGACGATCAACCGCCAGCGCAGGCACCTCACCGATATCGCCATCGGACAGGCGACTCGCGGCGAATGGGAGGCGGCGGCCTCCACCAACCAGCAGGTCCTGGAGCTGGGTGGCGACACCGATGCTTATAACCGGCTTGGCAAGGCGCTCGCCGAGCTGGGGCGGCACGCGGAGGCGCTGGAGGCCTACCAGGGAGCACTGGCGCGCGATGCCACCAACCGCATCGCCGAGCGTAACGTGGGGCGGCTCCAGGTCATCGCCGGTGGCGGCGCCGCTCCCGCGGCCGCGACCGACGGGAAGCAGGAGAAGGCATCGGCCTCGGACTTCATCGAGGAGATGGGCAAGACCGGGCATGCACGCCTCATCAACCTGCTCCCTGCCAAGCAACTTGCCTCACTCTCGGCCGGTGACGCGGTAGAGCTGGTGCTGGACGGGGCCCTGCTGGTGGCACGCGTCGGGGAGGTGGAGGTGGGCCAGGTGGAGCCCCGCATCGGCTCACGCCTCGCGAAGCTGATGAAGGCCGGCAACCGCTACGAGGCGGCCATCACCACCGTCGATCGGGACGAGGTGCGCGTGATCATCCACGAGGTCTTCGCCCACCCGGCCAACTTCGGCAAGGTCAGCTTCCCCGGCAGCGCCACCGCCCGGCCGGGTGACGTCCGACCCTATATCAAGGGTACGGCGCTCCGCTACGATGACGACGAGGAGTCAGGCGAGGAGTCAGAGGAGGAGACGGAGGAGGTCGAGGAGCTCGACACCAGCCTTCCCGAATTCTCCGCCGAACCCGACGTCGAGGAAGAGCTGCTCGAAGAACCGTAGGAGCCCGATTGAGCGAGGCGGAACGGAAGCGACTGGATCACGTCGTTCTTCCACGCCGCCTCCCCGGGCTGGCTCTGCTGGAGCGCTACTTCCCCTCGCCGGCCGATAATCAGCTTGACGCCGAGCTGGCGGCATTTGGCCGGCCGGGCGATACGGTTCTGGATCCCTGGGCGGGCACCGGCTGGACCGCCCGGCGAGCGATCGCCCACGGCATGCGGGTGGTCGCCGCCGATCCCTCGCCGTTCGCCCAGCTGGCGGCCCAGGCGTTCCTGCTGGCCCCCGAGCCGCTCGCCCTGGACGCTGCCTTCGCCCAGCTGGCGGCTTCGCGGCGGGTGGACGTGCCGCTGAACCAGCACCTGGAAGAGCTCTACGCAACGCGCTGCTCCACCTGCCGTCGTCCGGTGGTTGGAGAGCAGTTCATCTGGCCTCGCGACGGAGATGCCCCGGGCCGCAAGATCTATCACTGCCCCAACTGCGACGTCTCGGTGGGCGGTCCGCAGGAGCGGGTGGCACCGATCGACGATGCCGACCTCGCCAAGCTCGGGATCGACCGTCCGGTCGAGCCTGAGCCGATGCTGCCCGTCGGCGACCCTGCGCCCGATATGGAGGATGACCTTCCCCCCGCCCCGGTTGGGCTGACCGCAGAGCCCGATCCCGAGGACGACCCGGCTGCGCCCATCGGCGAGGCCGGCGGGCCGCCTTCGCTCGCTCCCGCGAGACCCGACCCCCCAACCGGGTCGCTCCGCGCCGGACGCCCCCGCTATGCATCGACCGTGCACCCCGACCCCGCCGCGTCCCCTGCCACCGATGTCCGGCAGAGCCTGCATTACCAGCAGCTGCGCGATCGGTTCCCGGTCCTGGATGGGCGTGACGACCTCGTGGACGAGCTGCTCGACCTGTATACCCCGCGCAACCTGTACGCGCTCCAGACGATCGCCAACAAGATTGACGCGGAGTTCCGCGAGCCGTCGCTCGCCGCCGTCTTCCGTCTCGCGCTGGCGGCCTGCCTCCTTCCCGGCAGCCGTCTCAACGGCTACCCCGGTCGCGTCGCCTCGCTGCGCATCACCGGCGGACACGTCCGCCAGCCCGCGTCCCGTCACCAGCGCGAGGTGAACGTGTGGCGCCTCTTTGAGGCGGCGGTGCACGACGTACGGACGGCCGTGGCTGCGCTTGGCCGGGATCGACGCCCTGCCCGCTTCGCCGCGGATCTCGACGAGCTGGGCGGCGTCGGCGCGGCCAACGTGCTCTGGATACGTTGCAGGCCGGCCGTGGTCGGGCAATACCTGCCACCCGACGGCGTCGACCTGGTCCTCGGCTCGCCCCCGCCCGCGGGCAGCGTCGACGAGATGAGCTTCGAGTACCTCGCCACGGCCTGGCTGCTTGGGCGCGAGGCGGCTGAGACGCTCCGACTCGAGCCGCTCTTCGGAGCGGCGCACGGAGAGGGCGAGCCGGCCGAGGCGACCGCCATGCGGCACGCCATGGCGTCGGCCGCCGGAGCGCTCAAGCCCGGTGGCTGGTGCAACCTGCTGATCGAGGGCGGAGAGCTCGACCGCGTGCTCGCGGCGGCGGTCGCCGGGGCGGCTGCCGACCTCGAGCTGGTCGATGTCGTCCATCGAGAGTCAGCCCGCTCTGGCGAGGGGGTGGCGCTGCACTTCCGGAAGCCATCCGCCGAGGATCACCTGCGCCGGGTCATCGAGGCGACTCCGCTGCAGCTCGGAGCGGAGGACGGCCACCTCACCTATCCAGAGCTGGCGACCGCGATCGACCTGGCGGTGACGGCGCTGCTCAGGCGCCGCGGCGAACCGGCGGGACTGATGCGGGTCGGCGCGGCTGTCATCGTCGAGCTGCAGGCCTCCGGGCTGCTGGCGCGCCTTGCGGCATCCCGTGGCCCAGCGCCCGAGGCCGCCGATGCGGGCGGGGAGGATCAGCGGACCGATGACCGTCCCGAGCGCGGGCCGAACCTGCTCGCCACCTTGCTGCACGAGGAGCTGGCGCGGGACGATCACCCGTCGCTGGTCCGCATCGGCGACGCGGACCGACCCCTGTGGTGGCTGCGCCGTCCTGAGCTTGACGAGGCGCCGCTGGCGGATCGGGTGGAGTGGGCGACCTTTTCCATCCTGACCACCGCCGGTCGCCTTGACGAGCAGTCCTTCCTCGAGCGGATCTACGTCCTCTTCCCCGGGACCGATGCGCCGGACGAGGAGCTGGTGCGGGCCTGCCTGGCGGCCTACGCATCGGTCGGGGAGAAGGGGGTGCTGCGCACGGAGGAGGATCTGGCGACGCGCCAGGAGGACCACGCCCGGCTGATCGGAACGCTGGTCGACTACGGCCACCGTCTGGGCCTGCGGGCATGGGTGGGCCGTCGTGAGCACGACCGTCCCTACGCGGGCACGACGCTGCTCGAGCGCCTCCGCGAGGACGAGCGCCGCGCGTACCTGCCCCTCATCGTGCGTGGCCCGGCGGACACCCTGGCAGGCATCGACGCGATCTGGTACGTGCGCGGGCGGATGGCGTTCATGTTCGACGTCGAATGGACCGCCATGGTCGGTGAGCCGATCCTGCGTCGCGGGGTCCAGATCGAGCCGACCGAGCACCAGGCGCGCTTCTGCATCTTCCCGGCCGAGCGGACCGAGCTGCTCCGGCTCAAGCTGGACCGATCACCGTGGCTGCGGGCCGAGGTCGCTGGGCAGAACTGGCACTTCCTCAAGTGGCAGCACCTCGAAGGGCTCGCGGCTCGCGATGGTGCGAGCCTCGACTGGCTGGAGCCGGTGCTCGGGCTCGATCCGCTGATCGAGCGCGGCGGGGAGCAGCTCACCATGTTCGGGGAATAGGTTGCCGGCCCGTACTAGACTCGATCCTGGGAGTGTCGCGGTTCCCCCCCGCGGCACTCCCACACCCTCTCAGGCTCGCGTTCCCGATGGGCGCGCCGATCGCCTGCCCAGCGCGCGCCGCACCACGGTCATCACTTCGGCGACATAGGGCTCGCCCTGGCCGGTCTCGATGGCATGCGTCAGGCAGCCGTCGATGTGGTCCTCGAGCAGCAGGAGCCCGACCGAGTCGGCCGCGGCAGTCATGGCCTCGACCTGCTGCAGGATGTCGAGGCAATAGGCCTCGTCTTCCACCAGCCGGGCGATGCCTCGGACCTGGCCTTCGATGCGGCGCAACCGGTTCAGGAGCTCCCCGCGATCCTTGGTGTAGGCGTGGCGAAAATGCTCGGTGGCGCGGATCTCGTTGCTCATACTCGGGGGTAGTATGCGGACCCGCGGTTCGGGCGGTCAATCTGGCCTGCGCAGGCCCGGGCCGGTTCCGCGCTACGATGAGGGCAACAATGCCGGACCTTGAACGCGAAGAGCTGATCGAGCCGCTCGAGAGAGCCCTGGTGATCTTCAGCCATCCCGATGACGCGGAGTTCAGCGCCGCCGCGACCATCGCTCACCTGACTGCCGCTGGCGCGCGCGTTGACTACGTGGTGACCACCGACGGCGGCAAGGGGACCGACAACCCCGCAGTCACCTCCGCCCAGCTCACGGCGACGCGCGAGGCGGAGCAGCGGGCCGCGGCAGATCGGCTCGGGGTATCGGAGATCGTTCATCTCGGCTACCCGGACGGGTACCTCACGCCAAGCCTGGAGCTGCGACGCGACATCGTGCGCCAGATCCGGCGCTTCCGGCCAGACCTGGTGATCACCCAGAACCCGGTGCGAAGGCGGGACGGCAACCCGTTCATCGGCCACCCCGACCATCTCGCCACTGGAGAGGCGGCCCTCGCCGCCGTCTATCCCGCGGCGCGCGACCGCCTCAACTTCCCCCAGCTGATCGAGGAGGGGCTCGAGCCGTGGAAGGTGCGCCAGGTGCTGGTCAGCGGGGTCGAGCAGCCGAACCTCTTCGTCGATGTCTCCGACACGATCGAGGTCGGCCTCCAGGCGCTGATGTGCCACGTCAGCCAGATCGCGGACCCTGCCGACGTCGAGGAGCGTGTGCGGGAGCGGGCCGCGGAGGTGGGCCAGCCGGTTGGCCTGCTACTGGCCAACGCCTTCCTCTCGATCATCATCGACTGATGGGAGGCAGAGTCGGATGATGCGTGGCGGTCCCTGGGGAGGCGGCGGCGAGCCGAACCTCCGCGCCCGGCCGGGGAGCGGCCCGGCCACCTTCCGACGGATCGTCGGCTTCTTCCGCCCGTACCGCCGGCGCCTGGCCTGGATCGCGCTCCTGATCGTCATCACGGTCAGCGTCGGCGTCATCAACCCGATCCTCCTCAAGCTGATCATCGACAACCTGACGGGACCCAGGGACCTGGGCCTCCTCTACCTCCAGGCCGGCCTGATGATCGTGCTGCCGATCGGCACGAGCCTGCTCGGCGTCTGGCAGTCCTACCTTTCGAACGTGGTCGGCCAGCGGGTTATGGACGACCTGCGACTGGCGCTCTACAGCCACCTGCAGTGGATGCCGCTGCGATTCTTCACCGAGACGCGCACCGGCGAGATCCAGAGCCGCATCGGCAACGACGTCAATGGCGTGCAGTCGGTGGTGACCGATACGGCCGCCTCGCTGCTCGCCAACTTCGCGACCGTGGCCACAACCGTCATCGCGATGCTGATCCTCGACTGGCGGCTGACCATCCTCAGCCTTGGCATGCTGCCTGTGTTCGCCTACATCACCTACCGTGTCGGCAAGGTGCGCCGCGTGGTCAGCGGCCTCACGCAGCAGTCGCTCGCCGAGGTGAGCGCCATCACCCAGGAGTCGCTCTCGGTCTCCGGGATCCTGCTCTCGAAGACCTTCGGCCAGCAGCAGGCCAGCATCGAGAAGTTCGGGCGCGAGTCGCGACGCCTCGGCGACCTGCAGATCCGGCAGCAGATGATCGGGCGCTGGTTCTTCGCCATGATCGGCACCTTCTTCTCGATCGCGCCGGCGTTCGTCTACCTGCTGGCAGGCTCCCTCATCATCGGCGGCGACACCAACGTCAGCATCGGCACCATCGTCGCCTTCACCACGCTCCAGAGCCGCCTCTTCTTCCCGCTCGGCCAGCTGCTCAGCGTGCAGGTCGAGATCCAGGGCGCCCTCGCCCTCTTCGACCGGATCTTCGAGTACCTCGAGATGGAGCCGGAGATTCGCGACGCCCCCGATGCGGTCGCCCTGGACCCCGCCCGGCTCCGCGGCGACGTGCGGTTCCGAGGGGTCACCTTCCGCTATCCGTCGCCACCCGCCGCGGTGGCGGTTCCGGCCGAGGTCGAGCAGGCGGAGACGGAGGGCCGCGCGGTGCCGATCCAGGTCCGGCCGTTCGGGCTGACCGAGATCGATTTCGACGCGATGCCGGGCCAGCTGGTCGCCCTCGTCGGACCCTCCGGCGCAGGCAAGACGACCACCACCTACCTGATCCCGCGCCTGTACGACGTCGACCAGGGTGCCGTCGAGATCGATGGCATCGACGTGCGCAGGATCGGCCTCGAGTCACTGGGGCGCGAGATCGGCGTGGTGACCCAGGAGACCTACCTGTTCCACGCATCGGTCCTCGAGAACCTGCGCTACGCCAAGCCGGACGCCACGATGGAAGAGATCGAGGCGGCATCCCGCGCGGCAGCCATGCACGACCGCGTGATGGAACTCCCCGACGGCTATGACACGATCGTCGGGGAGCGGGGCTACAAGCTCTCGGGCGGTGAGAAGCAGCGCGTGGCGATTGCCCGCGTCCTGCTCAAGGACCCGCGCATCCTGCTCCTCGACGAGGCGACCAGTGCGCTCGATACCGTCAGCGAACGGCTCATCCAGGGCGCGCTGGCGGGCCTGATGGAGGGGCGCACCACCATCGCCATCGCGCATCGGCTGTCGACCATCCTGCGCGCCGACCTGATCCTCGTCTTCGACCGTGGGCGGATCGTGGAGCGCGGGACGCACGACGAGCTGGTGCGCCATGAGGGCCTGTACGCGCGTCTCTACGCCGAGCAGTTCGCCAGCGAGCGGCCGGCCTGACGCAGAAGTCTGCGCCGGCTTCAACGTTCCGGCCCGCTCGGGCGTCGGATGGGCATGATCACCACCACCTTGAACGCGCGAACGAACGTGCTCTCGGAAGCATCGGAGACCGATTCCTTGCGTGACATCGTCGTGCACCTGCAGGAGGAGCGGGGCAGCGAGCTGTGGGGGCTTGCCCGCCATCTCGGCCTTTCGCCAGACGAGGCAGACGATGCGGTGCAGGAGACGCTACTGCGCTTGTGGGCCGCCCTTCGCGAGGGGGTCAGCATCGAGCGCCCGGACGCCTGGGCGTTCCGCTCGCTCGATCGCCTCGCCATGGACCGCCATCGCTGGCATCGCCGCGTTCGTCTCCTCACCGAGCGGTTGGGCGGGCAGCCGGTGCGCCGCTCCGGCGTCGACCACGCCGATCGGATGGCGATCTGGGAGGCGGTCGAGGCCCTGCCGGAGCGGCAGCGTCTGGCGATCTACCTTCGGTATCGGGCAGATCTGCCGTACGAGGAGATCGGGGCGATCCTGGGCGTCGCCGCTCCCTCGGCGCGCAGCCATGTGAGCCGTGCGCTCGACGCCCTTCGCGTCGGGCTCGGCGAGGAGGCATCACGATGAACGACCAGGACCTGGAGCGGGACCTGCGCACGCAGCGCAGCCCGCGCGAAGAGGGATATGTGCCGGCACGGCTGCCGATGACGCTTGATGAGGCGCCGGTCGCCAGGCGCGGAGCCTCGCGGCTACCGCGGGCCGTCCTGCTCGTGGGTGCGGGCGTGGCCGGTGCGCTGGCAGTCGCCATCGGCGCGGGCATCCTCTCCGGATCTGACCCAGGCGTTGGCACGACTGACTCGGCGTCGCCGTCGGCCGCAGCCTCCACGCCTGTCGCTGGCGGTGGCGCGTGCGGGCCGCAGGACGTGAGCCTTACGGCGGAGCCGTGGGGCGGCGCCGCGGGCTCACGCGGTACGGTCGTGACCGTGGCGCTGGCGGCCGGACGCGACGCCTGCACGCTCGGCAAGGGGCTGGCGGCCGAGATTGCCGATGCCAAGGGAAGCGTGCTCGTCACGACCGGGCCTTCCCCGTCCGGGGGGCCGGTCATGCTGGCGCCCGGAGGCTCGTTCACCATCGGGATCACGTGGAGCAACTGGTGCGTAGCGGCTCCGGCGGCGCCGGTGGCCCTCGCGATGCAAATGTCGGGCTGGGAGTCGTTCGTGACCGTGCCCGTCCCGACCGGTGGCCTCGACCCGGTGCCACCCTGCATCGGCAGCACGGAGCCGACCGCCCTAAGCCGGTCGGTTCTCGAGCCGCAGTAGTAGCGTGAAGGCGGCGGGCTCGTCGAGGTGACAGACTTGGTCGCGTGACCAACCGACTTGCCACCGAGACGAGCCCCTACCTTCTCCAGCACGCGACGAACCCGGTCGACTGGTATCCCTGGGGGGTTGAGGCACTCGAACGGTCCCGCGCCGAGGACAAGCCGATCTTCCTGTCGATCGGCTATTCAGCATGTCACTGGTGCCATGTCATGGCGCACGAGTCGTTCGAGGACCCGGCGGTCGCCGCCCGGCTGAACCGGGACTTCGTCGCGATCAAGGTCGATCGCGAGGAGCGGCCCGATCTCGACGACATCTACATGGCGGCGGTCCAGACGCTGACCGGCAGCGGCGGGTGGCCGATGAGCGTCTTCCTGACGCCCGCGCTGGAGCCCTTCTTCGGCGGCACCTACTTCCCGCCGGAGGACCGGCACGGGATGCCGGGCTTCCCGCGCGTGCTTAGCGCGATCGCCGACGCGTACCGCGACCGCCGCGAGGAGGTCGTCGAGCAGGGCAGGCAGCTCGCAGCCCATCTCCGCGAGCAGCTCGATGTGCAGCCTGGCCGGGGCGAGGTTCAGCGCGAGCAGCTCGACGCCGCCGCAGCCCGCCTTGGGGAAGCCTACGACCCGCGGCACGGTGGCTTCGGTGGTGCCCCGAAGTTTCCGGCGCCGATGACGCTCGAGTTTCTGCTGCGCAGCTGGCGACGCAGCAGGGACGCACGGGTGCTGGAGATGGTGACTGTGACGCTCGATCGCATGGCGGACGGCGGCATTCACGACCAGCTCGGGGGCGGCTTCGCTCGCTACAGCACCGATGCCCACTGGCTGGTGCCCCATTTCGAGAAGATGCTGTACGACAACGCCCAGCTGGCGCATGCCTACCTCGAGGGGTTTCGCGCCACGGGCCACGAACGGTACGGGCAGGTCGCGCGCTGGACGCTGGACTTCATCATTCGGGAGCTGGCGACCGAGGACGGTGGCTTCGCGTCCGCGCTCGATGCCGACAGCGAGGGCGAGGAGGGGCGCTTCTACACGTGGGACCTCGATCCCTTCATCGAGGCGCTGGCCAAGGCGGGGCTGGATGTCGCCGAATCACAGGCGGTGGCCGCGTACTGGGGAGTCGTCCCGGGCGGCAACTGGGAGGGCCATTCGATCCTGCACGTCGCTGGGCCGGGGGCACCCGCCCGTGGCGTGCTCGACCGCGCTCGGGATGCGCTGATGGAGGCACGCGCGCTACGGGTTCATCCGGGCCGCGACGACAAGCAGCTGGCCGCGTGGAACGGGATGGCGCTGCGAGCGCTTGCCCACGGCTTCCTGGTGCTCGGGGAGGACCGATTCGCCGATGCGGCCCGTGCTTGCGTGGGCTTCATCCGCGCTCACCTGCTACGGGACGAGGGACGGTTGTGGCGGACAGCACGCGGCGGCACGGCGCATACGCCAGCCTTCTCGGAGGACTACGCCCAAGTCGCCGATGGGCTGCTTGCGGCCTACTCGGCGCTGGGAGGAGCCGCGGACCTCGAGCTGGCCGGCGAGCTGATGGCTCGTGCCATCGCCGATTTCTGGGACGAGGCCAGCGGCACCTTCTTCGACACGAGCGAGGAGCACGACCGGGTCGTCGCCCGGCCTCGTTCGTTGATCGACGGGGCGACGCCGGCCGCCAACTCGGTCGCCGCGGATGTGCTCCTGCGACTCTCGTTGTTGACTGGCGAGCCGGATCACGATCGCCGCGCGCGCAGCATCCTGCGGGCTGCCGGTCCCGCGCTCGAGCGACACCCCACCCAGTTTGGGAGGATGCTGGCCGCCGCGGATCGCGCCTTGGGCGAGCCGGTCGACGCCGTCATCGTCGGCGACCAGGCTGACGCGGCGGCCGTCGCCCTGCGGCGCGCTGCAGCCAAGCCGTATCAGCCGGACCTGGTGATTGCGCCGCTCACGCGTGATGCCGCCTTCGCCGTCTGGCCGCTCTTCGAGGGGAAGACGGCGCGCGACGGCCAGGCGACCGCATATGTGTGTCGTGGCTACGCGTGCGAGGAGCCGACGCAGGACCCTGTCCGGGTGCTCGCGCACGTGACGGGCCTGGCATGAGGCTGCGCATCGTCGCCGCGGCGCTGCTCCTGGCGGGCTGTGCTTCGACATCGCCCAGCCCGTCTCCGAGCCCGTCGCCGAGCCCCTCCCCCAGCCCGACCGTCGAGCCGACCGCCAGCCCGAGTCCCACGCCGGTCCCCAGCCCCACCCCGATCCCGCTCGACCAGGAGATGCTCACACGACGCTTCACGGTACTGGTGGTGGGGGCGGACTCGGACAGTGCCCGTCGGAAGCGGGGAGCCGACGTGAACACTGACGCGCTGATCGTCGTCAGCGTCAGCGCCGACAAGTCCCGCATCGCCATGGTGTCCCTGCCGCGCGACGCGGTGGACATACCGATGCCGGATGGCTCGATCTACCACGGCAAGGTGAACAGCATCGCCACGCGCTTTGGCACCGAGACGTTGCGAGGCGCGATGGCGACCCTGCTGAACGTGCCGATCGATCGGTACATCCGGGTCGACATGGACGACTTCCAGTGGCTGGTCAACTCGGTCGGCGGCATCGATGTCGAGATCAAGACGCGCATCTCGGACGCGCACTTCAACTTCTACCTCCAGCCCGGGCCCACGCACCTGGACGGCCTCCACGCCCTGTACTACTGTCGAACGCGAACCGATTCGGACTACGCTCGCGCCGGACGGCAGCAGCAGGTGATCCTCGCGCTCGTCCGCAAATGGCTCGACCCGGGGCTGCCGGCCCTCTTGGAAGCCGCCCAGCACCGTGACTCACTCGAGACCGACATCGCCCTGGACGAGCTGCCGACGCTGCTCGAGATCGGCCGCCGCTCGGCCACGGCACAGCCGACCGCCACGGTCCTCCAGCCACCCCGCTTCTCCTACTTCGTCGGGATCGAGCCGAACAGCATCCGCGGCTGGGTGATGTTCCCCAATGTGCCCGAGATCCGCGCCTACGCCGCGTCGGTCATGGGGAACTGACGGGGCGGGCTAGGCTCCCGCGTACGAGTGCTGGCCGACGAAGAGAAGCCCGGCGCCGAGCCAGGTGAAGAGGATCGCCACGAAGCCGAGGACCAACAGCCACGGTGCGCTGAATGCCCAGCGGTCCCTCCGTCCGGCGACGTGCAGGTAGCCGCCGTACACGAGCCAGGTAGCCGCGGCCGCGAGCTCCTTGGGGTCGTTGTTCCAGTACGAACGCCACGCGAGGTTTGCCCAGACCGATCCGAGCACGATCGCGGCGGTCAGGATGGGAAAGGCCAGGATCGCCGCACGATGAGCTGCCGCGCGCAGGACGGCGGTCGGCGGGAGGGAGGCGATGCCGTCGTGCGTGGCGCGCTGCACGATCTCCCCGAGCGCGGCCGCAAAGGCGACCGCGCCAATCGCGTACGCCAGCATGGCGGTCCCCACGTGGATGGTGAGGAGCAGGGGTGCCTGGAGCGCGGGCACGAGCGGCCGCACCTCGTCTGGCTGCAGGAGCGAGACGCCCAGGAGAGCGGCCGCCACAAGTGCCACCGCGGGCGTCAGTCCGGCGATCGGCCTTCGCATGGCCAGGCCGATGTAGACGACCAGCAGTCCGAACGCGAACGCGGCGCTGAACTCGTGCAGGTTGGACCAAGGTGCATGGCCGGTCCTCGCGGTGCGCGCCACCAGTGAGCCGAGCAGCAGGATGGCTGCCAGCACGGTCCCCACCAGGGCGGTGGTCGAGCCGCTGATGGGCTGGGCGGCTGCCGCGTATTCACCGTCAGCCGGCACCGTCTGCGTGCCGCGCGCGACGCTGGTGAGGGCGGCGGCGATGCCGATGACGGAGGCGCCCAGCAGCGTGATCAGCGCTGCGGCCAGGAGAGCTGAGGATCCGGTCATGGGTTGGCCCGTCCGTGCCAGCGGCCCGCCGGACGTGGAGTCAGGCGGCGGCGCTCAGTCGGAAGCGGCCGCCAGCGTGGCGTGGGTGCCGCATCGGTAGCAGGACTCATCGGTGGCCCGAATCGTTGCACCGCAGTTCGCGCACGACGCCAGTAGGTCGGCCTCGCACTGAGTGCAGAAGCGCGCGCCGGCGGGGTAGCGCAGGCCGTCGTTCGGGCAGTAGGGGACTCCGCGTGGCACGTCGATCGCTCCGTCGGGGGCGTGCGGCAGGGGGAGCGCCGGAAGCGTGGCAGATTCGGCCTGGATGCCGACCTGCGAGACTCGCAGGTAGCCGATCACGAGCCACAGCAGGTAGAGCCCCACCAGGCCGATGAAGGCGTACGGCGCCAGGGTCGCGCCGAGGTCACCGAGGCCCGTGGAGATGAAATCGAGGACGTCTCGGATGAGCTCCATGGCGCCGCGATTCTAGCATCGGCCCCGGGCGGCACCGGACCGCGAGGCTGCGCTACACTCCGCCAAATCGTCGCCCCTCGAGGAAGATGCCCCGTCCACAGCTCGACCCCCGTATCCCGCTCGCCGAGCTCCACGTCCACCTCGGTGCAGCGGTCACGCCGGCCATCATGTGGGGGATCGCCCACGCGCAAGGGATCCGGCTGCCGACCAAGGACTACTGGGCCTTTCGGGAGCTCATCACCGTCGGGCGCCGCCGTCGCTCGTTCGACGCCTACCTCGACCTCTTTCATTGGACCGAGCTGATCCAGTCGAGCCCGACCGCCGTCGAGCGCAGCGTGTACGAGGTGATCGGCGGCGCCTACCGCAAGAGCAACATCACTCGCATCGAGCTGCGCTTCAACCCGATGAAACGGAACCGCGGCGGCGAGCAGGACCTTGATCACATCATCGCGGCAGCGGTGCGCGGCATGGACCGCGCGGTCCTCGAATACCCCCAGGTCCGCGCCGGCCTCATCTTCTGCCTCGATCGTGCGTTCAGCCACGACCTGAACGAGATCATCGCCGCCAAGGCGATCAGCTGGCACAGCCGCGGGGTGGTGGCAGTCGACATCGCGGGGCCGGTCGATCCGGCGTTCCGGTTCATGGACTACCGCGACCTGATCGACGAGTGCCGGCGCGCCGGGCTCGGCGTGACGGTGCATGCGGGCGAGACCGGGGGTCCCGAAGAGGTGCGTGAGGCGATCGAGGCGCTCGAGCCATCGCGCATCGGTCACGGCGTCAAGAGCGCCTACGATCCGGCTGTGATGGGGATGCTGCGCGACCGCGGCATCGTGCTCGAGGTGTGCCCGTCGTCCAACCTCACCACGCGGGTCGTGCGCAACGTGGCCGAGATGCGCTTCATCCTGCGATCGCTGATCGACCACGCGGTGCCGTTCACGCTATCAACCGATGGTCCGGAGATGCTGCGCTCGCATCTGCGCGACGAACTGGGCCGGCTGCTGCGAACCGAGATGATGACGCTCGAGGAGATCCACCACACGATCGAGACGGCCCATGCAGCCAGCTTCCTGAACGACGAGCAGCCGCTCCACGATGGCCCGGCGGGGGCTCATTCGACCGCCGATGACCTCGCGCCGATAGCCCTCGAGATCGAGGTCTAGGCTGATAGACTCGCGGCCGTGTCCTCGATCTGGCGGCCGGTCCGGGAGCGGAATCCTGCCCGCAGCCTGATGGTCGTGGTCGCCCACCCGGGCGACGAGGCGTTTGGCTTCGGCGGTGCGATCGCCCACGCGGCGGCGTCAGGCGCGTACACCGTGGTGGTCTGCGCGACCCGCGGCGCGTTCGACCGGCGGCTCCTCGACCGAGCCCCGGCCCCCGGCGGCCGCAACCGCTCCTACCAGAAGCCGGTCATCTGGCGGAACCTTGACACTGTTCGCGAGGACGAGCTGCGCCGATCGGTCGGCCTGCTCGGGGTGCGGGTGTTGCGCATGCTCGACTACGCGGAGGAGGGGCTCTCGAAGGTGGATTTCGACGAGCTGGTTGGACGGATTGTGCAGCCGATCCGGATGCATCGGCCGGAGGTGATGCTGACCTTCGGACCCGATGGAGTCAGCGGCGATCCCGATCACATGATGGTTGGGCGCGCCACGCAGGCCGCATTCGAGCGTGCGGCCGAACCGCTCGCCTACGAGGACGACCTCGAGGAGGACCAGGTCGCATGGCGCGCTGCCAAGCTCTACCAGCTGGTCGTCCCGGCAGCAGCCCTGCGCCCGCTCGAGGATCGGGCCCCGGAAGGCTACGGCTCGCCCGACGGCACCGACACGCTCACGCTCGAGCTCGGCGAGCTGTCCCAGGTCAAGCTGGGTGCCATCCGCCGACACGTCTCGCAGACTGGATCCGCCGGTCCGTTCCACGACTGGCGGCCCGAGGTGCGGGATGCCTTCCTGGCCACCGAGCACTATCGCTTGGCCGCATCAAACCTGCCGGTGCCGGCGGGCGGTGGCGGACCACCGATCGATTCCGGTCTGTGGGACGGTCTCTCCTAGCGCGGCCACCTAACCTCAACATAGGTAGCAGCGATTGCCCTCATGCTCTGCTACCCTCGCGGTACCGTCGCCTCAGCGAATACCGAAAGGAAGATCCCCCTGACCATGGTCGACCAGCTCACGGACGCAAACATCATGGCCGCCCTGTCGCAGGTCAAGGACCCGGAGATCGGGAAGGACCTGGTCAGCCTGGGCATGGTCAAGGCGATCGAGATCACCGGTTCGATCGTCGACCTCACCGTCGAGCTCACCACGCCCGCCTGCCCGTTGAAGGCCAAGATCGAGTCGGACATCGTGGATGGACTGGCCGCCTTGGGCGCGACGACCGTCCGGGTCGACTGGGCGAGCAACGTGAAGCGATCATTCGGTGGGCCGGCCGCTGACCTGATCCCCGGTGTCAAGAACACCATCGCCGTTGCCTCTGGCAAGGGCGGCGTCGGCAAGACGACCGTGGCGGTCAACCTCGCCGTCAGCTTGGCACGCGATGGTGCCCGGGTCGGCCTCCTCGACGCCGATATCACCGGTCCCAACGTGCCGATGATGATGGGCACCAGCGGGTCGCACGTCACCGGCGTCGGGTCCCGGGTCAACCCCGTGGTGGCGCACGGGGTGCAGATGATGAGCATCGAGTACTTCCTGACGGGCGGAGCGCCGGTCATCTGGCGCGGCCCGCTCATCCACTCCGCCATCCAGCAGTTCCTGCGCGACGTCGAATGGGGCGAGCTCGACTACCTGATCGTGGACCTGCCGCCGGGCACCGGCGACGCCGCGTTGAGCCTGAGCCAGCTCATCCCGCTCTCCGGGGCAGTGGTCGTGACCACGCCGCAGGAGGTGAGCCTGCTCGATGCGCGCAAGGCGATCGCCATGTTCAACAAGGTCAACGTTCGGACCATCGGGGTCGTCGAGAACATGAGCGGGTTCATCTGCCCTGATTGCGGCACTGAGCACGACATCTTCGGCACTGGCGGGGCCAACAGCCTCAGCCGCGAGCTGGGGCTCGAGGTCCTGGCGCGCATCCCCCTTGAGCCGGCGGTCCGGACCGGCGGCGATGCGGGCGCACCAATCACCTCCACCCAGCACCCGTCGAGCGACACGTCGGTTGCCGCCGCCGCGCTCCGCGAGCTGGCCCGCACGGTCGCCGGCCGCATCAGCGTCATCGCCGAGCCGTTCGCCGGCGCCCGAGCCAGCTAGCCCGCGCCAGCCGGCGCGCTGAAAGTCCTGCCCCGGGGGCATTGCCTCTCCGCAATGGCCCCGCAGAATGCCGTCCATGCGGATCGCCGTGCTCGCCGACCTGCACGCGAACCTGCCCGCGTTGCGGGCGGTGCTCGACGACGTGCTCGCGCTTGAATGCGACACGATGTGGTGCGTCGGAGACGTGGTCGGGCGCGGGCCGCACCCCTCCCAGGTCGTGGATGAGCTCCGCGCCCTCGCCGTCCCGACCATCCAGGGCAACTGGGACGACGCCGTGGCGATGCATCGGGAGCAGCCGGGCGTGGCCTGGCCCGACACCGAGGCGGAAGCGATGGGGCAGCACTCGCTGGCCTGGACGATCCGGCAGCTCTCCGAGGACCAGCGCTCCTGGCTGCGCCAGCTGCCGGGCGGCCAACGATTCACCCTTGACGATCGGTCCGTCCTCCTCTTCCACGGTTCGCCGACGCGCCAGAACGAGTACCTGTGGAGCGATCAGCCGAGCCGGGTCTTCGCGCGGGTCGTGAGCGACCAGGGCGACGATCTGCTTTGCTTCGGAAACACGCACGAGGCCTTCCATCGGCTGGTCGGCAAGAGCCACTTCGTCGCTGCCGGTTCGGTCGGCTGCGGGACGCATGACGACATGAGCGCGAAGTACGCGGTGATCGACGTCGCAGGGCCTGACCTGATCGTCAACTTCCGATCGGTCCCGTACGACCACTTCAGCGTCGAGGCGGACATGCAGACGGCCGGCCTGACACCGCAGCTGCTCCGGCTACCGCCCTCCTCGCACGTGGCGCTCGAAGCCGAGGCCGGGCACCTGGTCGAGGCCTCATAGGGCTCAGGCAGCAGCCTTCTCGCGCTCGTATGGCTGCCCATCGGCGGCTGGCGGAATGCTGCGCCCGATGAGCCCGGCCAGCACGATGATCGTCACCAGGTAGGGCAGCGCGTCGAAGAACTGTCCCGGCAGCTGGCCAAGCAGGGTGCCGAGCTCGCCGGGTGGGCGAGCGAAGCTGATGGAGTCCCCCAGTGCTCGGGCTGAGGCGAAGAGCAGCGCGGCCCCCAATGCCCCGACTGGCGTCCAGCGCCCAACGATCATCGCCGCCAGGCCGATAAAGCCGCGGCCCGCCGTCATCCCCTGCTGGAACGAATTGGTGCCTTCCATGCTCAGGTAGGCGCCGGCCAGGGCAGCCAACGCACCCGCGAGGACAACGTTCCGGTACCGGACCCAGATAACGTCGATGCCGACCGTCTCAGCCGCGCGCGGATGCTCACCCACGGCGCGGGTGCGGAGGCCCCACCTCGACCGGAAGAGGAGCACCTGGAAGACGATGACGATGACGATCAGCGACATCGCGATCGGTCCCTGCCGCAGGAGCATCTCGGCGATCCAGCCGACGACAGGGATGTCGGCGATCTCCGGTGGGGGCCTGAATCGCGTGAACGCGCCGGCTCCATTCGGCGAGGTTGTCGAGATCAGCGTGTTGAGATAACCGGTCAGGCCGAAGGCAGCGATGTTGATGATCGTGCCGCTGATGATCTGGTCTGCGCGGACCGTGATCGACAGCCAGGCATGGAGGAGTGAAATGAGCATCCCCGCCAGCAGGGCAGCACCGAGCGCCACCAGCAGGGCCGGCGTCACGCCGAAGAAGGCCGAGGGATCCCCCCCCAATGCCGGCTGGACGAGGACGCCCACGTACCAGCCGACAAAGGCGGCTGCGATCATGATCCCCTCGATGCCGATGTTCACGACGCCGGAGCGCTCGCACATGACGCCGCACAGGGCCGCCAGGGCAATTGGCGTGGCGTTCTGGAGGATGATCGGGGCGATCCTCGGAACGATCTCGATCACATATCCAACGAACTGGAAGAGCAACCCGAGAACGGGGACCGAATAGAGAAGCTGGATCAGGCCGTCCATCAGACCGATTCGCGCCCGTAGGTACGAGCGATGGTATCGGTGGTCTCCAGGCCGGCCTTGACGCCGCGCAGCTTCAGGATGTGGCGGATGACCTCGTGCGCCGCGAGGAAGAGCAGGATCGTCGCTTGCAGCACATCCACCAGCTCGGCCGGGATGAGGCTCCCGGTCTGGATCTGCATCAGCGGCGCGCCGGCGCGCATGGCGCCGAAGAGGATGGCCGCAAAGACGATCCCGACCGGGCTCGAGCGACCGAGGAGCGCCACGGCGATCGAGTCGAAACCGACGGTGGTGCCGAACGAGGCCATCATGTAGTGGGTGACGCCGAGGACGACCGTGGCCCCCGCCAACCCGGCGAGCACGCCTGCCAGCGACATCGTGAGGACGACGATCAGGCGCGGCTGCATCCCCGCGTAGCGAGCTGCGTCCGGGTTGGCGCCCACCGTCCGGATCTCGAAGCCGCGTGTCGTCCGGAACAGGAGCCAGCCGACGGCCAACACGGCGGCCAGCGCGACGAGTACCCCCAGGTGGCCGTTGCGGCCGATGATGACGGGCAGCGCCGCGTTGCCGACCTGGGCCGTGATCGGCGACGGCGAGCCAGGCTGGTCGAGCGGACCGCTGACCGCCCATGCGATCACCGAGACGGCGACGTAGTTCAGCATGATCGTCGTGACCACCTCGTGCGCTCCCGAGATGGCCTTGAGGAAGCCGGGGATGAAGCCCCACGCGGCTCCCGCCAGCATCCCCGCCAGGAGCGCCGCAGGGATTGCGATGAATGGCGATGCCTGGTTCAGGGCGACGCCCACGGTCACCGAGCCAAGAGCTCCGAGCAGGAATTGGCCCTGCGCACCGATATTGAAGAGCCCGGCCTTGAATGCCAGGCCGACGGCGAGGCCTGCGAGGACGAGGGGAGTCGCGGCCCGAATGGTGTTCACGATCGGATCGAGACCGCCGAATGCCCCCTCGAAGAGAGCAGCGTACGCGGTCACGGGTAGGGTGACATCGAACGGGTGGCCCGGAACGATCACCTCGGAGGCAAGGATGACGATCGAGCCTACGAGCAGAGCGAGGACGATCGAGATGAACGGGAGGGCGACGGCCGCCCAGACTGTTGCGGGCAGCGCGACAAGGCGTCGCCCCTGGCTGGGGGGGCGCTCGGTCGTCATGCTGCCGGCGAGCTCGGCGAGCCCGAGGCCCCGGACCCGCCGGTTGCCATCAGGATGCCGATCTCGTTCTTGTCCGCTGTCCGACCATCTCGGACTGCCACGATCTGCCCGCGGTAGATCACGGCTATCCGATCGGAAAGCTCCAGCACTTCGTCGAGCTCCGCTGAAACGAGCAGGATGGCCGTCCCCGCATCACGCTTGGCTATGGTCTGGCCGTGAATGAACTCGATACTGCCGACATCGAGGCCACGCGTCGGCTGGTCGAGCACGAGCAGGCGTTGCTCCCCGTCGAACTCGCGAGCCACGATCAGCTTCTGCTGGTTCCCGCCCGAGAGCGTTCCGGTGGTGACGGTGGCGGAGGGAGTCCGCACGTCGTAGTCACGGATTCCCCGACGTGCTCGCGCATCGATGGCGGCTTCGTTGCGGATGATGCCGCGTGCGTAGGGCGGCTCGTAGTAATCGGTGAGGATGAAGTTGTCGGTCAACGGGAAGCTGAGCACCAGGCCGAACCGATGGCGGTCGGCCGGGACAAAGCCGACGCCGAGCCGATGGCGTTGGCGGGGGCCTGCGTGCGTGACGTCGCGACCAGCAAGCTCGATGCGCCCGCTGCTCGGTCGCCGGAGCCCGACGATGGCTTCGACCAGCTCGTCCTGGCCGTTGCCCGCGACCCCCGCAATCCCAAGAATCTCCCCCGACCGGACCTCGAGATCCACGCCCTGGACCACCTCGCTGCGCCGGTCGTCCTTGACCCGCACCTGCTCGACTCGGAGGATGACCTCGCCTGGATGTGACGTGCCCCGGTCGGCCGTCAGGTTGACTTCGCGGCCGACCATCATCTCGGCCAGATCCTCCTCGTTCGTGGCGGCGGGCGTGCGACTTCCGACCACCTTGCCACGGCGAATCACCGTGATCCGGTCCGCGATCTCGAGGACCTCGTGCAGCTTGTGGCTGATGAAGATGATGGCGTAGCCCTCGGCGCGCAGCCTGCGCAAGACGGCGAAGATCTCCTTCGTCTCCTGGGGGGTGAGGACCGCGGTCGGTTCGTCGAGGACCAGGATGCGCGCGTTGCGATAGAGGGCCTTCAGGATCTCGACCCGCTGCTGCCAGCCTACGGACAGCGACTCCACGCGCTGGTCGGGATCGATCTCCCAGCCGAAGGTCTTGCCGAGCTCACGAATGCGGCGGTGGGCGCGGGCGCGGTCGAGGAAGATCGGCCCCGCCATCGGTTCCTCGCCAAGCAGGATGTTGTCGGAGACCGACAGGACCGGCACCAGCATGAAGTGCTGGTGAACCATGCTGATGCGATGCGCGATGGCGTCGTGCGGACTGGTGATCTCGACCGGCGTGCCGTCCACCAGGATCTCGCCTGCATCGGGCCGGGCGAGCCCGTACAGGATGTTCATCAAGGTGGTCTTGCCCGCACCGTTCTCACCGAGCAGGGCGTGAATCTCGCCGGGTCGGACGTCGAGGCTGATGCCGGCATTCGCGAGCACGCCGGGGTAGCGCTTCGTGATGCCGCGCATCTCGAGAGCCGGTGCCTGGGTCACCTGGACATCCGAGGTCATGGGTCTCCTGCGTGGAAGCTGGAGATACAAGACGGGCGGACCAAGCCCATGGGCCTGGCCCGCCCGGTTCAGGTCAATCGCTTACTGCCCTACTTGAGGGTCGACAGATCGCCGCACTTCTCGGGGCAGGTCACGAGGGTGCCCGCCTTCATCTTGGCGAAGGCCGCATCCAACAGGTCAGCCATGTTGGCTGGGAATGCGGAGGCGAGGTCGTGGAACGGGCCGTACGCGATCCCATCGCGTGACGCATCCCAGTGATCGTCGCCACCCTTCATGCTGCCGTCGACGATCTTTCCGATATCCGTCGAAACCGCCAGCGCCAGGCTCTTCATGGCGCTGGTGATGGTGCACTTTGCCGCGTTCGGGTACGACAGCGACTGGTCGACGTCCACGCCGATGCCGTAGATCCCGGCTTCACATGCGGCGTCGAGGACGCCGTTCCCGGTCTTGCCGGCGACCTGGAAGAGGACGTCGACGTCCGGGTTCTGCTGCAGGAACTGGTCACCGTAGGACTTGCCGGACACTGGGTCATTGAACGCCTTCACGAAGTCGCTCTCAGTAACCCAGTTCACGACGAGCTTGATGTCGGGGTTGATCGACTCGGCACCCAGCTTGAAGCCCTGGGTGTAGCGAATGCACGGTCCGCACAGGCTGATGCCTAGGATGGCGCCGATGGTCCCGCTCTTGCTCGCCGAGGCGGCGGCCATGCCGGCGAGGTAACCGGCCTGGTCCTCCTGGTAGCTCAGCGCTACGAAGTGCGGCAGCAGGGTGGCTGCGTCACCGGCACACGCGAATGTGGTGTCCGGAAGCCCCTCAGCGTTGACGCAGGGCGGCCCCTGGTCCACGCCGATGAACCAGACATCGGGATTGTCGTGCGCTGCCTGGGTCGTCGCCACGCCGAGGCTGAAGCCGGCGGTGACGATGATGTCGTAGCCATCGTCGACGTACGCCTGGATCGATGAAGCGAACTCGGAGGAGTCCTTCGGCACAGTGACCGGCGGTTCCGCGGCACCAATCGCCGCCGCGCCCTGCTTCGTGCCTACGTAGGTGTACTCGTTGAAGTTCTTGTCATTGGCCGTCCCGACGTCGGTCACGACGCCGATCTTCAGGTCGCTGTGCGCGGTTACTGGAACCGATGCTGGGGCCGACTCTGACGACCCTGCGGCCGACGCACTTGGCGACGCGCCGCTGCTGCAGGCCGCGAGCACAAGCGTCAAGGTTACGAGGGCGGCGCTCGCGCCGAGCCATCGCTGCTTCCGCATGGATTCTCCTTCTCCCCTCACTCACTGATGGCAGGCGCCGCGTGCGATCGCGGGGGTGTCGGTCGCGTCCTGGCCCGAGGGCGAGGCCGGCGCGAATCCGCGCGATCATACTGCGCGGTCAAGCGGCCGCTCAAGTGCTTTGTGCGCCTGGCATCCCTATGATCCGTCCGGCATGGACCGATCCGGAGAGCCCGCTCTGCGCCTCGTGATCTTCGACCTCGACGGCGTCATGTATCGAGGCCGGGAGCCGGTCCCGGGCGCCGCCGCGCTCGTCGCCGCGCTCCACAGGCGGGACCTGCTGATTCGCTTTGCGACCAACAACTCGATGACCACGCGCGCGATGTACGTGCCTCGCCTGATGGCGATGGGGGTCGCGGTCGAGCTGGATGAGATCGTGACCTCGACCTCCGCCACGATCGACCATCTCCGGGCCCACTTGCCCGAGGTTGGCAGCGTCATGGCGGTCGGCGCCTCCGGCATGCTGGAGGAGTTGCAGGAGGCGGGCTTTGATGCGATGGCGGCGGCCGACGCGGTCGACGCGTCGTACGAGGGCGGGCCGCTCGACAGGTCGTTCGGCGCAGTAATCGCCGGGCTCGACCCGTCGTTCGACTTCCGCCGCCTGGCGGCCGCCACGACCGCGATCCGGGCCGGCGCTCGCTTCATCGCCACGAATGCGGATCTGCGCTACCCGACGCCGACCGGCTTCCTGCCCGGGGCGGGATCGATCGTGGCTGCCCTCCGAGCAGCAAGCGGGGAAGAGCCACTCGTCATCGGGAAGCCGGAGCCAGGGATCTTCAGCGCGATCCTGGAGCGTGCCGGCGTGCGACCCGAGGAGGCTGTGGCCATCGGCGACAACCCCGACGCCGACATCGTCGCCGCCCATCGGGCAGGCATGAGGTCGATCCTTGTCCTCACCGGCGTGGCGGACGCGGCTCTGGCGGCGACCCTCGACGGGGAGCGACGCCCGGATCAGGTTGCCCGCGACCCGTCCGATGTGGCCAGCCTGTTGGGCGTGAGTCTCAGTTGATGAGGGGAGCCTCGGCCACCCACGCGGACCATGCGGCCTCGGCCGCACGCATCATCACGTCGACGACGGGGTGGGGACCGAACGCGCGTCGAAATCCGTTGACGGCGACGGCGGCCAGCTCATCGGCGGTCAGCTCCACGGCGGCGGCGCTGCGCGCCATCTCTTCGGTGAGCGACGTACCCGAGACGGTGCGGTCGTCGGTGGAGAGGGTCACGCTGACACCGGCGCGGTGCAGCGCAGCCAGCGGGTGCGCGGCGAGCTCGGCGACGATGCCCGCCTGCACATTGCTGGTGGGACACAGGTCCAGCGTCACGTCACGCTCGCGAAGCAGCGCCATGACATCCGGATCCTCGGCGGCCGTCACGCCATGGGCGATGCGCCGCACTCCGAAGGCGAGTGCCTCGCGGATCCGTTCCGGTCCTGGCACCTCACCCGCGTGGGCGGTCAGCTCCAGGCCGCCGGAAGCGGCTGCAACGAAGGCTGCAGCGTGTGGGGGTGCGGGGTACTCAGCCTCGGGGCCTGCGAGATCGAACCCGACCACCGGCGGCCCGAAGGCAGCCGCCGTCTCCGCCAGCTCGACGTTGGCGGCGGGGGGGTGCGAGCGCATCGCGGTCACGATCAGGCCGATGAACGGCGTGCGCGGACCGAGCCGGGAGGCTGCCTCGGCGACGCCGCGGGCGACCGCCTCGATTACCACCGGGACGGACATGTCCCGCTCGAGGTGGAGGCGCGGCGCCCACCTGATCTCGGCATATGTGACACCGTCATCGGCCAGCGATTCGACCAGCTCTGCGGTCACACGCCTGAGGGAGGCGGGTGTCTGGAGGAGCGAGATCGGCAGGTCGAAGAAGGTGAGCAGCTCCGCCTGGTTCGTGCAGCGGATCGGCCCGACCAGCCGCGAGACGGCGTCCTGCAGCCTGAGCTCCCGACCGGCCTCGGCGGCGAGCTCCACCGCGGTCTGCGGCCGCATCGAGCCGTCGAGGTGCAGGTGCAGCTCCGCCTTTGGCAGCATCCTCATGCGATCGAGGTCCACCGACAGATGATAGGTGCCGATCGCCGCCGCCGAGCGATCGTCATCGGCGTTGGGTTGGCGGTCGGGATCGGCTTTGGCCTGCGATCCCCCGATCCGCCCCACGCCGACCCGCCCGGCGCGGCGGCTCGCGCGCAGTTGGTGGCCGACGCTGCCGACGCCGCGGAAGACGGCCTGCTTCGCCTCGGAAG
>JACDEL010000086.1 GCA_013816405.1 Chloroflexota bacterium
TCGGACGCCACCAGTGCTGCGTACCCGACCCTATTCGCCAACAGCGTGTACTGGGCCGATAACCTGGGCTTGGGCTTCACCCCGAAGCTCGAATTCGGCGCTGGCGTGCAGCGCAGCAGCCCGTACGGCGGTGGCCTGCACTACGTCAGTGCCGCGCCCGCCTCGAGCACCTTGGCCGGGAGCGTGGTGGCCGGTGCAGGTCCGAGCCTGGTCGACACGATCGACCAGCGACTCAAGAACGACTTCATCAGCGGCGGCGGCAGCTTCTACAACGGGGCCGGCTACCCTGGGCCTAATCCAACCTGGTAGTAATCGCGCATCCTGCGATGGCGGGCGCGCATCACGGCCCCGGGCATTTTGCGGCGTCGGCTTCTCACTTATCTCCCGAGCCAAACGGCACGACACAAAGACCCGTTGTGGCGTCCTGCTCTTCCGTAAGACCGTCCCGGCTCGGAATCTGCCACGGGAGTTCAGCACTCTGTCTACTGCTTGTTTATTTGGCGGATGCAATTTCGTCGACAAACTGCTTGATGACGAGCACACGCAGCAGAATGGCGTGCGCGGGGAGATGGAGGGACGTATGCGTCTCCCGCAAGTTCTGCAGGCCCCGGACAACAGGACCGGGCAGCCGGAGCAGGGCGGCACGCATCACCGCCCTCGCGCGCTGGCTGGCTGGCTGCCGACCCACATGCGGAACGGTGGACTGGAAAAGGAGCGCAAGGGCCCGTCGGTCGAAGAACTCCCAAACGTGGCTTCGCTCATCGTCGAGCGACTTCTGGATGAACCCCCGGACCGCTGCGTCCTCTGCTAACAAGGAACGCCAGTTCTCCAGGGAATTCCCGGCGGCGAATGGCAGAGCCCACAGCTGGGGAAATGCCCGCGCCATCGCACGACGATAGAGGAGCTTGTCGACCCGGAAGGATGCCGGCACGAGTTCGAAGAAATCGAGGATCTCCTCGTCCAGCAGGACATTCCGCTGGTCGAGCCAGATGAGCTTGTAGTAAGTCGCTGTATTCAGGTACCCCTCGAGGCGATGCGCGAAATACAGGTAGTCCTTGGCATCGTCAGCTGCTGTGCCGCGCACCTCCTCCTCGGCCTTTGCCATGACCTCGTCCGATGCGCGGCACCAGTCGTCGTAGTACCGTGGAGCGACGTAGCTACTCAGGCGACTGTCTTCTTCGAGGCGATGCAGCTTTACCTTCGTGAGGGCGGCTGCGAGAGTGCGGACAGGCGTCGACCAGCCGAGCGCCTCATCGCCGCGCAGAGCACGCTCAAACCCGGCGCCACGCAGGTCTTGCATGAAGCTGTACTCGAGCGGATGGTAGGCGACGACATCCGAAGCTGAGCCGATGAGGGCGTTGCCATCCCTGAAGTGCCGCTCATAGTCCTGGGTGGTACGCCTCATGAACCGGTGGTGAACGCCGGTGGCTTCCGCGATGCGGGCGGCGATGGGGGCGTCCGAGTCCCGCCCTTCTTCGCCGGTGCCCCAGGTGACGGTCTGGAGGCTGGCGCCGTCTCCATCGACTGCTTCCAACGCCGCCCCAAGAATCCCGCGTGAGTCCGCGCCGCCGCTGAGAAAGATGACCGCCTTGCTTGGGTCTCCGAGGTTCCTGCGGGCGGCGCCACGAACCAACCTGCCCAGCTCAAGTTCCAGTTCGTGAGTGCTCTCACCCCCCGCCCTGGTGCCGGGTCTGAAGCGCCAGTACGGTTGCGACTGGCACAATCCCTCTTCGACCACCAGCGCGTGACCACCCCGAAGCCTCCGAACGTCCGCGAGCAGCGTTTGGTCACTGATCAGGTGACCAGAGGCCAGCAACAACCCCATCGCCCCGGGGTCAAGACTGCGGCTCAAACCTGGGTGAGCCAGTAGCGCGCGAACCTCTGGAGCGAACACCAGAAACCCGTCGATCTGCGCGTAGTAAACGGGGAACGAGCCACGGCGGTCGACGGCGAGCATGAAGTGACCGCTGGCATGGTGTTCCGCGACAGCGTAGAAACCCCGCAGGGCCGATAGCGATGACGGTGAAATCGCGCCACTTCGTTGGACGGCGAGCGGCCTGTTGGGTGTCATATGCAAAACCCCAGCGACAAAGCGCCGGGGAGGCTTCTGGAAGTCCGTGGGCCACTCGGTATGATGGAGATGCCCCGGTCCGACCCGACCTATCATCAGGTCATCGGTCTGTCCCCAACGATTGACCACGTCCTCTTGGGTGTGCGCCAGGCGATCTGCCATCGCACCAAAGATCGTGCGAAGATCGGGGCGGCGGGGCGCGTCTGGCGATACGCGCACAATGCCGAAAAGTCCAGGCACTGAGCCTCCGCTGATACGGGTGTGCGTGTCGCGTGGTCCGCCAGTATGGGGCAACCTGCACGTGACCGCGTCGAAGACGATTACGGCGCTCGGACTCGCGCCACTGGTCACGCGAGCCATATGGGCGCTCAGGGCAACATAAGGAGGCGGATTGGGACGTCACGATCGTCGGACTGAAGGCACGTATGAATCGGTCCGCCTCTCGTACATCATCGGCAGCTATCCGGTGCTTACCGAGACCTTTATCGATCGAGAGATACAGCTGCTGATCGAGAGGGGGGTTGATATCGAGATCGTCTCGATCCGTCGGCCGGGGCCAAATCTGTCGCCGTCGCAGGAGGAATTGAGTCGACGGGTGCGCTATCTGCTGCCGGTTTCAGTCGTGGGGCTTGGGCTGGCGCACCTATCGGCGGTGCTCCGTCGGCCGAGGACCTATTTTGGGACGCTGATCTGGCTCCTCACGCGCCGCGATAACTCCGCGCGCTCCCGAACATTCCTCCACTTTGTGACCGGGGTATACGCCGCCTGGGTGCTTCGCGACCGACGAGGCGTCCATGTCCACGCGCATTTCGTCGATCGGGCAGCAACGGTGGCCATGGTGGCTTCTCGCTTGCTCGATAGCACCTACAGCCTCACGGCGCACGCCCAGGAGATCTACGTCAAGCCTGTCCTGCTCACCGAACGAATCGAACAAGCGATGTTCACGGTCACCTGCACCGAGTACAACCGACGTTACCTTTCAGGCGTGGTGGGTCCCCAAGTGGCCGCTCGCATCGTGCGCCTCTATCACGGGGTAGATCTAAGCGCCTTTGATGACGTACGCCCGGCCGGCCAGGCCGACCAGGCCGGCCCGATGCTGCTCGCCGTGGCTCAGCTCGTGGAGCGCAAAGGGCTGCGCTACCTGATTGAGGCGTGCCGCTTGTTACTCGATCGGGGCCACGACATAAGGTGCGAGATCGTCGGGGACGGTCCGCTCCGCGCTGAGCTCGAGGAACTCGTTCACCAGCTGGACCTCGGAGAGGTCGTGGCACTGGTGGGGCCGCAATCCTACCCGGAGGTCATCAAAGCCTACGGGCGTGCGGTCGCGTGCGTACTCCCTTGTATTGTTGCGTCCGACGGAGACCGCGATGGAATTCCGAACGTCATCCTGGAGGCGATGGCGGCCGGTTTGCCGGTAATCTCCACCGCAGTCTCCGGCATTCCCGAAGTGGTCGTTGATGGGGTCACCGGCTGGTTGGTCAAGGAGGCCGATGCCGCGGCCATCGCCGCGGCGGTGGAGCAACTCCTTGCAGATCCTGATCTCGCGGCTCGCGTCGCTGAGGGGGGTCGTGCGTTCGTACGCCGCGAGTTCGAGCTCAACCGAAACGTGGATCGGCTCTTACAGCATTTCGCCAAGATGCAAGTCCAAGCCTGAAGGGCGAGGTGGCAGTGCAAGCGGATAGTCAGACCGATAGCTCACCACGTCCTAGGCTGCGCGGGCGCCCCGTTTTCGTCGTTTGGGCCAACGCGGAGCGCGGGACACGCTCGGCGTGGATGGCGCACGAGCTCGGCATCGATGATGTCCGGTTTGTTGGATCAAACAGACGCGGATTTCGCCGGGCTCTCCTTAACTATCCGGCGCAACTGATCCGCACCATTGGTCTGCTAATGCGCCGCAGGCCCCGAGTCGTCTTCGTGCAGAGCCCGCCCAGCTATGCGGCCTGGACCGTTGCGCTCTACGGCGTGGCTACTGGTGCCGCGTTCGTTATCGATGCTCACAGCGACGCGTTTGAGCGTGCGCGATGGACGCGGCCGGAATGGCTCACCCGTTTCGTGGCTCGCAGGGCCGTGTTGACAATTGTCACCAACGAGCATTGGGCAGCATGCGTGCGATCGTGGGGTGGAACCGCGATAACCATTCCTACGATTCCCACGGCCCTCGTCATCGGTAAGCCGCCCCCCATGAAGGCAGGAATCAAGGTCGCTGTCGTAAACACCTGGGCGGACGACGAGCCGCTCGACGAGGTTCTCGCGGCGGCCGACGAACTCCCCGAGATGTCCTTCTACGTTACTGGCCGCGGTGACGGCGTTGCTGGCCTACGGCGAAAGATCCCGTCCAACGTGAGCTTCACAGGCTTTCTGAGTCAGGCCGACTACCACGCTCTGCTTGCAGTCTCCGACGCCGTCGTATGCCTCACAACCCGAGACCACACGATGCAGAACGGTGCCTGCGAGGCGATGTTCATCGGCACGCCGATCATCACTTCTGGCTGGCCGATCCTGCGGGACTATTTCACGGACGGTGCGGTGTACGTCGACAACACCCCTGCAGGCATTCGTGACGGGTTGCGCGACCTCACCGGCTCCCTCGGGAGGTATCGCCGAGAAGTTCGCAAGGTGCGCGTGCGCCGACAGCGTGAGTGGAAAGCGAGTCGCCAAGCCCTGACCGGTAAGATCGAGGCACGCCTCGGCTGACCCGGGTGCTCGCCCGATTGTCGTGGCCCTGAATGGGACTTCGGTCCGGTCCATCGTTGCGGTGAGGTGCTGTTGGGTACCGTGGGGGCCACGGCGGGCACTGCCCTCAAAGGCCCCCCGGCAGGGGCAAGCGCCGATTTTCCTAAAGACGGCGTTGACCCGTGCGCCCAGGGTTGCCCTAGACCGAGCAGCCTGAACGCCGGGGCGGACTGATCCGCACTCAGCCGGAAAGAGCGTACAGCGGCTCGGCGTACGAGGAGCCGCGAATTGCGCCAGAAGTCCCTACCGCTCAGCATCCGCTACGGACGGCCACCAGTCCGCCGCCCCTCGCCGCCACCCCGAGGTTCCTCAGAGGAGCCACGCACACTCCGCGATTGGCTGATGACGCTGCTGACGCTGTCGCTGCTCCCGGCGCTGATGGTGCCGTTGCTGTTCGTTGCTGCGGCAGAACCAGCCGTGCAGGTTCATGGCGATATGCACCCCGGCGGGGTGGTTGACGTTACCGGCACCAAGTTCGGGAACAACGACACGGTCGACTTTCTGTGGGACAGCGCTCCCGTTGGCTGGCTCCCGTCGACCCAGAGTGCCGCGCAGGGGACCTTTGTGCTCGCGACCACATTGCCGAGCTCGACGGCAGTCGGGTCCCACGAACTAACAGCCGTACAGATGCACCTTGCCGGAGAGCAGTTACAGGAGCGAGGCAGGGTGGCGATCGTTGTTGAGGTCGCCAGCGTGCCTCCCGAGCTTGTCCCGACGGCGCCACCCACTGCTGCACCGACAGTCGCCTCCACCCCAGTCCCCACCGCCGCCGCCACCCCAGTCCCCGCGGTGCCTGCCACTCCGGCGCCCAGCGCGGCGTCGAAGGTCGTTGCCAACGTTGCCCCGGCTCCGCCCACCGCACCCGCTGCACCGCCAGTGGCCGGCTATGGGGCCGGCACCACCGGCGGCAGCGGAGGAACGGTATACCTGGTCTCGAGCTGGGCCCAGCTCAAGGCGGCGCTGTTGGCATCGGGGTCGCGGATCGTGCGGCTGACCGGCAGCGCCGATTTCGACGGCGGCGGTGAAAGGCTGACGATCGGGTACGGCAACCTGACGATTGACGGTTCAGGCTGGAGCGGGTCCCTGCGCCGCTACAGCATCGTGATTGCGGCCAGCAACGTGATTGTCACCCAGCTGCGGCTGCGGCCCGGCGATCAGATGGCTGATGCCGTCGATCGCTCTGGGCTGACCATCAACCCCGGCATTGGCGGATCCCTGTCCCACGTGGTCATCGACCACAGCTCACTGCTGTGGGGGCCGGACGTGACGCTCGCCATCCTCAACAACACGTCGGACGTGACGGTGCAGTACAGCATCCTGGGCGCCGGGCTGCGCTACTCAGCCAACCCCAGCAGCCCCAACGGCTATGGCCCCAACGTGACCACCATCGGTGCCAATTCGAACCCTGGCAGCGAGTACGGACGGCGCATCACCTTCTACCGCAACTACATCGCCGACAACTGGGCGCGCAACTTGCGCGCCATTGGTACCGACGGCATCGAGTGGGTCAACAACGTGGTGTACAACTGGGGCGAGCAGTTGTCCGCACTCAATCCGCGCGGCGCCAACGTGGTCGGCAACATGTTCAAGCCAGGGCCGAACACAACCGCCAGCAGAATCACCTCGGACGCCACCAGTGCTGCGTACCCGACCCTATTCGCCAACAGCGTGTACTGGGCCGATAACCTGGGCTTGGGCTTCACCCCGAAGCTCGAATTCGGCGCTGGCGTGCAGCGCAGCAGCCCGTACG
>JACDEL010000087.1 GCA_013816405.1 Chloroflexota bacterium
GCACGTACCCCGAGCTGTTCGCCGCAGCCGGCGAGGCGGCGCGTCACCGCTGGGTGCGCGCCGACTTCGAGGAGCTGCTATCGCGCTACTACGCCAACGAGCCGCCCAAGGATGCCCTGGCCGTCATCCGCCGGCGGCAGGCCGGCCGCAACCTGACGCTGCTGTACGACGCGCTGTACGTGCTGACCGCGACCGGGCAGCCGGCCTCGGCGGCGGCCGAGGTGCTGGCCCAGCTCGGCGAGGCGACGCGCATGAATCAGTCCATCGCACGACAGGCGGCGGCCGAGAGCCGCGGACTGCGCATCCAGGCCCTGATCCTGGCGGTGGTCATCCCGCTGCTGTTCGCCTACCTGCTGCTGGTCAACCCGGAGCTGGTCGACCCGGTCACCAATACCCCACTCGGACGCTTCGTGCTGCTGCCGGCTGCGGCGCTGCTCGAGGTAGTCGGCATCTGGCTCTCGCTGCGCATTGCGCGTCTGGAGCCATAAGACCGATGCAGCTGCTCGGCGCGATCGCCACCTTCATCGCCGTCTTCAGCCTGCTGATGGCGCTCTTCTACCCCGCGCTGGCGACACCGCAGCGCACCGAAGCCGTGCGCGCCGCGGCGCTGCCCCGTCATCGCTACCAGCGCCTGGTGGTGGCCGAGCGGCCGCTCTGGGAGCGGCTGTTGGCGCCGCTCGCACGCCGCATCGCGCAACGCTTGCCGGGCCTGCAGGGCCAGGTCGACGAGCGCCTGATCGTGCGCGCCGGCCTCGACCCCGCGGTCCTCTCGCCCGCCGAGGTGTATGCCGCCAAGCTCGTCGCCGCGGTCGGCGTGGTCATCGTGCTGCTGGCCCTGACCCCGCTGTTCGGGGGTGCGCTGATCCTTGGCCTGATCCCCGCCTACGGCGCCTACCTATTCCCCACTGAGTACCTCGGCCGGCGGGCACGCCGCCGCAAGGCGCAGCTGCTGCGCGAGCTGCCCGACTTCCTGGCGCTGGTGCGGCCGCTGTCGCAGCGCATGTCGCTGGAGCACGCCTTCAGCGAGACCGCACTCGCCATCCACGCGGCCAGCGATGGCAGGAATCTGCTGGCCAGCCAGGTCCGCCGCGCGGTGGCGGCCTATGGCACCGGCGCCGACCTGTACGAGGCGCTACGCGACGTGGCCACCACCAATGATCTCGAGGACCTCGACGAGCTGGCGTCCGCGCTCGGCCAGTCGCGTCATCTGGGCACGGGCGTGCCGCAGACCATGGAGGCGGCAGAGCGCAGCCTGCGCGAGAACGAGCGCAACCGGCTGCTCGGCGCGGCCTCGACCGTCCAGCCCAAGCTGGCGGCCATCCTGGCCGGCATCTACCTGCCCGAGTTCATGCTGCTCATCGTGCTGCCCATGTTCATTTCAACCCTTGGTCGTCTGTAGAGGAGGAGACAAGCGATGGCAAGAAGACTGAAGCGCGGCCTCGAGGGGCCTGGTCGGGCGCTGCGCTCGCACCTGGGGTCCAGCAAGTTCGGGCTGACGACGCTGGAGTACGTCATCGGGGCCGGCATCATCCTCGTCGTGCTGGCCGGCGGCATCTTGGCCTGGAACCAGGGCCTGGTGCAGAAGATCGGCGAGCTGATCTCACAGCTCCTGTCGTGACCCTGCGACGCCTGGCAGACCGATCCGAGCGAGGCCTGGCCACCGTCGAGGCGGTGCTGGTCGTGCCGCTGGTGCTCGTGCCGATCCTGCTGGCAGTGGTCGTCTTCGGCCGCCTCGAGCACACGCGGCTGGTGGTCGACGCCGCAGCGGCTGCTGGCGCGCGCCAGGCGGCGGTGGTCGGGGGCGACAGCGCCTCGGTGCGGCAGCGGATCGCCACCGAGCTGTCGGATGGCGGGATCGACCCGAGCCGCGCGGTGGTCATCGTCGAGCCGGCCGTGGCGGGCTGGGGCGAGCCGATCCGGGTGCGGGTCGAGATCGCCGAGCAGGCCGCCATCCCGTTCGCCGGCAACTGGGCCGTGCCACTGAGCGGCGAGTTCGTGACGCGCAGCGAGGTGACGCCGTGACGAGCGGGCGCCACGGCAGTGAGCGCGGTCAGGTCGCTCTGTACGCCGTGCTCCTCTTCCCAATCCTGATGCTGGTCCTCGCGCTCGTGCTGACGGTCGGCACCCTGGAGGGCGCGAGAAGCCGGGTCCGGGCCCAACTCGACATTGCGGCACTGACCGCCACGCAGGCTCTCGACTTCGAAGCGCTGGCGCGCGGTGAGCCGCCCCAGCTCGTGGTAGCCGAGGCGGACCGCCTCGCTCGCGAGTACCTGGCTCGCAATCTGGCGACCATTGGCAACCTGCCGGTGCCCGCCGCCGCCATCGCCTCCGCTGCGGAGGTGGCTGTGGTCGCCGCTGGCGAGCGCGATCCGATCAGCGGCGCCGTGGTCGAGGTGCCCACGGTCTCGATCCGAGCCGTCGTGCCGACCCGCGTCCCCCTCCTCAACCTGATCGGGCTCGGTCCGGTCGTGAACCTGACGATTTCCGGCTCGGCGGCGGCCCGGACATGACGCTCGATCGCCTCGGTCGCTGGCGCCTACCGGTCCTCGCCGCACTGTCGATCCTGGTCGCCCTCGGCGTCGTCATCGCCATCCTGCTGCTGGGACGCGCACCAAGCGCCCTCGATGGCTCGCCGTCGCCGCGGCCAAGTGCGTCCTCGGCGAGCAGTTCTGCGACGCCCGGATCAACGCCGGAGTCCGCGATCCGAGCCTTCTACGACGCATTGGCCAAGGCACGCAGGACTGATGACCCGTCGATCGTTGAGCCGTTCGTCAACGGAACCGACTCGTCGGCGTACCTGACCGCTGCCGGTTTCCTGGAAGGCCAGCGCGGCCTAGGAAAGGCATCGGTCGTAACGGTTCTGGAACTGAGCGACTTCCAAGTGACGATCGAGGGCACCCGGGCGACCGTTCGGTTCACATTGCGCGAGGGCGGATACGACATCGACTTGAAGACCGGCGAACGCCTTGAGACACCGATGGTTCTGCCCGAAAAGCGCGTCGAGGCGGAGTTGGTCCTGGTGAGCGGCACATGGCTCGTTGACGGTTACGGTGCGATCAAATGAACAGATTCGTCGGTCTGCTGGTTGCCAGCTTCTGTCTGGGCGCTGCCATGGTGCTGCTCGCACCCCATACCGCAACTGCGTTCGACGGGAGCGTGGAGGTGGCCGTCAAGACCTGGACCTCGCCAGACGGCCGCGCCTACGTGGGTGTTCAGGCGGCCGGCCAATGGGCGGTGCCTGCCACCAAGGGGGTGGAGGTCGTAACGCCGTATTACTCGGTCTGGGATCTCATGGGCCTCAGCGTGCCCTCATGTCGCCATTACTGGGTCTGGCTCTACCGCACCGCCGACGATGTAAACGTCACCCCAGCCTCGCCAGCGTCCGTCGTCACCTGCGGCGATCGGCCCGGCATCGACATCCGGCCTGAGGCGTACGGCGACCTGAGCCTGTACCTCGACGTGGCTGTCGACCCGGTCTCGGCACCGGCGCGGACCGAGCGCATCGTGAGCGCCCAGCTGACGCTGGCCTGGATGGACGCCATCGGCGGCTACCTGTCGGCATACGTCGATCACGACTCCGTGCGCGTCGACTCATGGACCGTCGACTTCGGCGACGGGACGGTGCGTTCCTACCCGCGCGACCCACGAGATCCCGAGGGCCTGACCGCCAGCCATGGCTACGACGCGGCCGGTAGCTTCGACGCGGTGGTCACCGCCCACATCTCGGGCCACGCGTATGCGGCCTTCTTCGCGCCCGGTGGCGCGCCGGTCGAGCGCGTGATCCCGTTCAGCGTCGACATCAGCAATCGCGCCGCCGGCATCAGCGCGCTGCCGATCGAGTACGTCCCGCCCGTCGTCGATGTCGGCGCCGCCCCGTCGGGCACGCTCCCCGACGGCACGGTCCTATCGCCGGACGCGGAGGGTCATGCGCAGCTGTGGTGGCCGCGCGGCCTGCTGTGCGAGCTCTTCCCGCGGGCGATCGTGGTCTCCGAGGGCTTCATGCGCTCCGGTGGCGTGACCATCGGCGGCGCGACAACCCAGCTGGTCGGCTACCGCTACGAGGGCGGCGTCAATGACGCGAGCCTGCCCACCGCTCCCGGTCCCTACGCCGCCGACGAGCCGATTCGGATCCAGTGGAACATGCCGCTGTCTGGCCAAGGCAGCTACCCGGTGCGACTCGTCCTCGAGCTGCAGACCACGTATGACGACGGCGCGCTGCGCACCTCCGAGGTCGAAGGCGAGGTCGCGCTGACCGTCATCTACAGCGCGGTGAGCGGACCATGAGCAAGCCTCTGCCGGTCCTGATTCCGAGTCCGCTGCTCGGCCGCTCGTCGTGGGCGCCGGTCGCCGACGAGTTGCGCGGCCGCGGTTGGGAGGCAGTCATCGCGACCGAGCTGCGCGATCCCCTTCAGCGGCGTCCCTGCTGGCGCCGTACGGTGGACGGCGCCGCCGCCAGCCTGGACCGCGTCGCCGACGATCGACCGCTGATCCTGGTCGGCCACAGCGGCGCCGGTCCCCTGCTGCCGGCCATCGCCGGCGCGCTGCCCCAGCGCACAGCGGGGTACCTGTTCGTCGATGCCGGCCTGCCGAGCAGGGGTGCCAGCCGGCTGGAGGCGATTGAGGCCGAAGATCCGGCGTTCGCCGCCGAGCTGCGCACGGCACTCGACGCCGGCCGGTGCCTTCCGACCTGGACCGACGACCAGCTGCGGGAGCTGGTGCCCGATGCCCGGCGGCGCGCCGCGTTACTCGCCGAGCTGCATCCGCGGGGCAGCGACTACTGGACCGAGCCGCTGCCGATCGTCAGCGGCTGGCCCAACGCGCCGTGCGGCTACCTGCACTTCAGCCCGCCCTATCGCTCGCCTGCCGATATCGCACGCCGCTTCGGCTGGCCGCTCCGCCACCTGCCGGCCGGTCACTTCCACCTGCTGGTCGATCCCGCCGCGGTGGCCAGCGCGCTGCTCGAGCTCGTCGCCGAGACCGGCGTCGGACTGTCAGAACCCAACATCTCGCCGATCGAGGGAGGAACCACCGCATGACAACCCACCGCAGCGCCTACATCGCGATCTTTGTCATCTCCGCCCTGCTCGCCGCGGCGCTCTACTACGTGGCCCAGCCGCGCGCCGACGTCGTTCGCGCCCGCACCGACATCGCGGTCCTGACCCCCATCAGCGCCGACATGCTCGAGCTGGTGCGCGTCAGCCCCGGCGACCGCCCGGCCGAGGCGGCGACCTCGATCGAGGCGGTGGTCGGCCAGTACGCGGCGATGCCCATCCTGGCCGGCCAGTTCGTCGACACCCGCGCCCTGGAGTCGACGCCGGGGTCGCGGGCCTTCGGCTTCGGCGCCCCCCTGCCAGCGGGCTACGTCGCCTTCGCGCTGGCGGTCGAGCCGGCCCAGGCGATCGGCGGGGCACTCAGCCCGGGCGCGCTGGTCGACGTCGTGGCGGTGCCCAACGCCCTCAAGACGCTGCCCTCGACCGACGCCCAGGGCGCCCCCCAGGCGGTCGTGCTCGGGAAACGTCTGGTCGTGCTCGCGCTGCGTACCGGCGGGGGTCAGACCTTGACCGCTCCCTCGTCCGATCCGACCCGCAGCGCCGCGCTGCCGCCCAAGCTGGCCAGCGTGGTGGTCGCCATCCCCGCCGACCAGCTGCCCCGTTTCGCGACCGCGGCGCTGACCTCGACGATCTACCTCGCGCTGAGTCCGCCCGGCGATGGCGACCGGACGTCGCCGTGAAGCTGCTCGTTCGTCGCACCGCGCCCGCTTCCGCAGCGGCGCCGCCCGCCTGGCCGCTGCTCGGCAGCGATGGCCAGCGCGTCACGGCTGGGGAACGGCCGCTGGCGGCCTTCGAGTTGGCTGCGCTCAACCTCGAGCTGCTGGCCGAGGCCGAGCGCGAGGCATCCCTTGAAGCGCTGGCCGCCCTGTACGACGCTATCCCCCGCCCCTTCCAACTGCTGTCGGTTCCTGCCGAACGCGACCCGAACGAGCATCTGGCGCACCTGCAGGCGGGCATCGCCGGCCGCCGCGCCAAGTCCGCCTTCGCTTCCTACGCGGCGCTGTACCGCGAGCTGTCGGCCGCCCCACGCCGGCCATTGCGCGCCACCTACCTGATCGTCGACGCCCCGTCGCAGCCCGAACTGCGGCGCGTCTCGGAGCTCATCCGGCGGGTCGGCCAGGAGCGCGCTGTCGAGCTGCGCCTCCTGCCTCCAGCCGAGCTGACCCAGCTGTGGGCATCGACTGCTGGCGCCGGCACGCAGCACCGGCTCGGCGTCCACGTCGCTGCCCACGATGGCCTGCGCGCGGCCCTGCACTTCGGCCCACGCTGGCCGGCGCAGGTACCTGCCGGCTGGCTGGCGGGGCTGCTGGCCACAGCAGGTCTGGTGGCAGCCTCGATGCGGGTGCGGCCCCTGTCGCGCGCGGAGGCGATGACCTTCATGACCACCCGCTTACGC
>JACDEL010000088.1 GCA_013816405.1 Chloroflexota bacterium
GCCCGAGGACGCGGTCGAGGAGTTCGTCGAGCGCCAGGAGCTGTCATGGCGCCGCCAGCGTGCCTCCGAGGAGGAGGCCGAGGCGGTCCGGCTGGAGGCGGCCAAGGCCAGGCGCGCCGAGGCCGAGGCGCCCGGCGCCCTGGCCCCCCGGGTGCGTCACGGCCGGATCGGTTACGCCGCATGACCTGGGCGACGCCTCGCGAGCCGATGAACCTGCCTCGCCGCGGGATCTACGGCACCGAGTGCCACTCCTGCTACGGGCGCGGCGTGCGCGAGATGGAGGAGGCGGTCGACCGCGCGGGGTACGGACGCCACGTCGAGCTGCATGGGACCTTCGCCGAGCGCCGGCGCATCGCCCCGCCGCCGGAACCGATCGTCCTCAACCCGCCCCGCGAGGAGCCCGCCCAGGGCTCGCTGTTCGACGTCGCGTGAGCGCGGTCGCCGCCGACACCGCCCAGCTCCTTCCGCGCGAGGGGTGGATCCGCCGCTACGTGGACCTCTACACCCCCATGTCCGAGGCGCCGGCCGAGGCCCACATGGCGACGGCACTGGCGGTCATGTCGGCCGCGGTCGGGTGGCGCGCGTTCATACGCTGGGGCGAGTCGGCCGAGCCCTGCAACCTGTTCGTGATGCTTGAGGGCGGGTCGGCCACCGCCAAGAAGACGACGACAGCCCGGACCGGCTCGGGCCTTGTGCGCCACGCGATGCGCGGGATGCCCGAGGGCATCGACCGCCCCCTGTCGGTGCGCTCGGTCTCGCACACCTCCCGGCGCGGCCTCATCGAGCTGGTCGGCACGGCCGACGAGGCGAAGGCGATGCTCTGGGAGTCCTCGCCGCCTCCGGGGATCCTCCTCGACTGGGACGAGTTCGGCGCGGTGCTCGGAAAGCCGGGCGACGTGAAGGGCGCCGACTGGCTCGGCCAGGTGCGCGCGACCCTGATGGAGCTGTACGGCGGCCGCCACGGTGGCATCCAGACCGGCGAGATGAAGTTCAAGCCGGCGCGCTGCTCGGTGAGCGTCCTGGCCACCATGACCCGCCAGGAGCTCGAGCAGCGGATGAGCATGGGCCTGATGCGCGACGGCTTCCTCGGTCGCTTCGTGATGGTCCCCCACCCGGGCCGGAGCGCCTACCTGTCCGAGCCCCCGACCTGGACCCCGCTCGACTCCCAGGCGCGCGACCGCCTCGCCGACGAGCTGCGCCTGGTCGCCTCCAGCAGCCACGAGGTCGGCGACATCTTCCGCCGCATGACCCCCGCCGGCCACGAGCACCGGGCCGAGTGGTACGAGCGGCGCATGCGCGAGCTGGACCTGGCCGCGGACGAGGGCGGCGAGGTCGACGTGGCCTTGGCCGACGCGATGGGCCGGCTGCAGAGCACGGCTATCAAGGTCGCGGCCGTCATGGCGGTCTCCGAGCGCTCTCCAGGCGAGGAACTGTCGGAGGTGCGGATCGACGCCGACCACGTCCAGCAGGGCATCGCCTTCGCCGAACTGGCCCTCACCGAGGTCGCAAACCTGGCCGGCCAGGGCGCCGGCATGCCGACCGACCGCTACGGCCGGAAGATCCTCGACTACCTCGACCGGCGTAACGGCGAGGGTCCGGTCAGTCGCAAGCAGCTCATGGACACCGTGCGCATGGACGGCATGGACGCCACGGCGTGCTGGCGCGTCGTCGAGCGCCTCCACGAGGAGGGCAAGGTGACGATCCGGATGGTCAAGAGCGGCGGCCGCCCCCGGTTCGAGGTCGGCCTTGACCGTGAGAGTGCCGGGGTCCATTCTTGACCAAGAACCCCTGCAAATCGGCTTACGCTGATTACGCGGACGATACGCGGAGCCCCCAAATCCGCGAAAGTTTTCCGTCGTTTGCAGGCTGTTCAGACTTCCGCGGATACGCGGACCAGGGTACATACCTCTCGCGCGGGATACCCCTATCAGCGTTAGAAGGTATGTATATATATAGAACCCCTGCATACGGGCAACTTCTTTCGCGGATCGGCCGACCCTTACGCGGTCCGCGTATCTCAGGGCATGCCGAGTGACCTCACGTGGTCCCCGCAACCTGCCGGACCACATCCGGTGCACCGCCAAGACGAAGAAGTCCGGCGGCCGCGAGCGCTGCCCGCACCCAGCCACGAGGGGCGTGAACGTCTGCCGGATGCACGGCGCCGGCGCGAAGCAGGTGAAGGCCGCGGCCGCCCGGCGCGTGGCCCGCGACCAGGCGATCGCCGCCGCCACCACCGAGATGGCGCGCCTGGGCGGCGCGTACATCGAGATCGACCCCCTCGAGGGCCTGCTCAGCCTCTACCAGGAGGCCGAGTGGAACGTGGCCGTGCTTCGGGTCGCGATCAGTGAGCTGCGACCCGAGGTCAACCACGACGACGCGATCGCCCTCCCCGAGCAGGTGATCGAGTTCGAGAAGGGCGGCACCCACGTCCCCGCCCAGCAGCACGTCCTGGTGGCGATGTACAACGCCGAGCGCGACCGGGCGGCGAAGTACGCGAAGCTCTGCCTGGATGCAGGGGTCGAGGAGCGTCGGGTCAAGGTGGCCGAGGGCGACGCCCACCGCCTGGGCCGCGCTTTCGCCGGCGCGCTCGACGACGTCGCCGAGCTGCTCAACGATGAGGCGCGGGCGGCTCTTCGTCAGGCGCTGGGCGTTCGTCTCCGGGAGCTGGCGGCGTGACGCCCGAGGAGCGCCTCATAAGCGCAGGCCACGAGTTGGATTTGCCCTGCACCGCGAAGGGGCGAAGCACGTCGAGCGCCGTGTCCAGGGCATCGAGAGCGCCCCTGATCGTCGCCTTCAGCTCGGCCTCATCACAGGCACCCTGCTCGAAACGTCTGATGTCGGCTGCCGCCCACCGGAGCATCTCGGCCGCTCGGACGACGTCCTTCGACTCGGTCGCCGTCTAGTGACCACCCTCGCCCCCGACCCGATCGCCATCCTCGCGGATCAGCTCGACCCGCCCGACGACCCGCTGCGCCGGGACCCCGTCGCGTGGAACAGCGAGCGCCTGGGCGGCTTCCTGTGGTCGAAGCAGCGCGAGATCGCCGCGTCTGTCGTCGAGCACCGCTACACCGCCGTGCACTCGGCCCACGACCTCGGTAAGTCTGCGCTCACGGCGCGGGTCGCGTGCTGGTGGCTCGACACGCACCCGGTCGGCGAGGCCTTCGTCGTGACCTCGGCGCCCACCTGGAAGCAGGTGAAGGCGGTGCTGTGGCGCGAGATCGGCAAGGTGCGGCGGGCCGCGGTGGACCATGGCGACGCCCTGCCAGGCAGGGTCAACCTCGACTGCGAGTGGTACATCGGCGACGAGCTCGTGGCCTACGGGCGCAAGCCGGCCGACGCCAACGCCTTCCAGGGTATCCACGCCCGCTGGGTGCTCGTGCTCCTCGACGAGGCCGGCGGGATCCCGAAGGCGCTCTACGACGCGGGCGACAGCCTGGTGACCAACGAGGACGCCCGCATGCTGGTCGTCGGGAACCCCGACGACCCCTCCTCGCACTTCGCGAAGATCTGCGCGCCCGGGTCGGGCTGGCATACGATCCACCTCGACGGCCTCGAGAGCCCCAACTTCACCGACGAGCCGGTGCCCGAGTGGCTGCGGCCCCTGCTGTTGTCGCCGGTCTGGGTCGAGGAGCGTCGAAAGCGCTGGGGCGAGAAGAGCCCGCTCTTCGTCTCGAAGGTGCGCGGCCTCTTCCCCGAGGTGGGCGACGAGACCCTGATCGCGCCCTCGCTGATCCGCGCCGCCCAGGAGCGCGAGCTGGCGGGCATCGCCCCCGGGCGCTACGCCCTCGACGTCGCGCGCTACGGGCCCGACGAGACGGTGGCCTACCGAAACCGCGAGGGCGTCATCCGCCTCGCCCACACCGCCCACAAGCAGGACACGATGGCCACCGCCGGCCACGCCGCGGTGCTCCTCGACCCGCACGGCGGCGGCGTGCCGATGGTCGTGGACACGATCGGCATCGGCTCGGGCGTCTTCGACCGCCTGCGCGAGCTGGGCTACCCGGTCGTGCCCTTCGACGCGGGCGCCCGCCCGCTCGTGCCGCCCGAGCCTGGCGACCCGAAGTTCGCCAACCGCCGCGCCGAGGCGTGGTGGGCGGTGCGCGAGGCCTTCGAGGCGGGCGAGGTGGACCTCGACCCCGAGGACGAAGACCTGGCTGCGCAGCTGGGCTCGATCCGCTGGTGGCTCGACAGCCGCGGCTTCATCCACATCGAGTCGAAGGACGACTGGCGCAAGCGGATGGGCGCGGGCACCAGCTCCCCCGACCGCGCAGACGCCCTGATGATGAGCATGGTCGAGGCGGAGCCCTGGCCAGCGCAGGACGCAGGCGAGCGAGAGGACGCAACGATCACCGGCGACCTGCTGAGGAGAGAACTGTGAGCCCTGCCGAGCTGTCCGAGTGGATGACGACGAGCCAGGTGGCGAGGGCCCTCGAGGTCTCGAACTCGCGCGTAATCCACCTGGCTGACGCCGGCCGGCTGCCGTACGAGCGCACCCAGCACGGGCGCCTTTTCGACCCCGAGGGCGTGAAGCGCTACGCGGAGACCAGGCGCATCAACGATGCCGGCAAGCTGCCGCGTTGATTGACATACGAGTGATCTTCATTTGAATAGATTTGCCTGCATATCGGCAGTTTCCCCCCTCTGCGTCTGCATGCCGCACCCGCCGCGACCCGTCTAGCCCCCTACATCTAGGGTCCAGGATCCCCAATGCCTACGGGCGGCCGGAGGCCGTATGAGCTAGGCCGTGAGCACTGCGGTCAAGCCCCCCGCCTCCGAGATCGGCCAGATCAACTGGGCGCCGATTCCCGGGTGGGGGGCGCTGGTCGAGGAGACAGAGCACGTTCCGGAGCTGACGTGGCCCTCCTCGATCACCACCTACGACCGGGTCCGCCGCGACTCCCAGGTGGCCGGCCTGATGCGCGGCATGACGATGCCGATCCGCCGCCGGCGCTGGCTCGTGGACCCGAACGGCGCCCGCGACCAGGTCGTCCAGGACCTCGCCACGGACCTCGGCCTGGACATCAGGGGTCAGGAGGCCAAGCCGCGCCGCCGGCGCGCGCGGCGCTTCAGCCATGACGGCCACCTGGCGGAGTCGCTGAAGGCCCTCGTCTACGGGCACGCGTACTTCGAGCAGGTCGGCGAGATCGTCGACGGGCGCTGGCGCCTTCGCAAGCTGGCGCCCCGGCCCCAGCGGACAATCTCCCATCTCAAGGTTGCGCGGGACGGGGGCCTCGAAGCGATCACCCAACGCTTTGGCTTCGACGCCCCGGAGATCCCCGTCTCGCGCCTGGTCGCCTACGTCTGGGATCAGGAGCCGGGCAGCTGGACCGGCAACTCGATGCTCCGTGAGCTCCACCGGCCCTGGCTGCTGAAGGACCGCGTCCTGCGGGTCGGCGCCATCAACATCGAGCGGGCCGGCGGCGTCCCCTACGGCATCGCCCCGCCCGGCGCGACGCCCGCGCAGACCGCCTCGATCGAGGAGGCGGCCCGCAACTTCCGCGTCGGCGAGCAGGCGGGCGGCGTGCTGCCCCATGGCGCCGAGCTGAAGTTCGCCATGGCCGCCGGCGGCGACGGGGCCGTGCAGTTCGTCCGGCTCCAGAACGAGGAGATGAGCCGGGCGCTGCTGATGATGTTCATGCAGCTGGGCCAGACCGAGACCGGCTCCCGGGCGCTCGGCGGCGACTTCATCGACTGGTTCTCGGACGTCCAGGCCCTCCTGGCCGAGTGGTACGCCGGGGTCACCAACGAGCACGTCGTCGAGGACTGGGTCGACTGGAACTACGGCGAGGGCGAGCAGGCGCCGCTCCTGGTCTCCGAGACCGCCGAGGACCCCGAGCTCTCGGTCGCCGACCTGGTCGCGCTCATCGACGCCCAGGTGCTCGACATCGACGCCGAGCTCAAGGAGTGGATCCGCCAGCGCCAGGGCCTGCCGCGCGCCTCCGCGACCGTCATCCCCCTGCAGCGGGCGGCCGCGAAGGCGGCTCGCACGGCGCGGGCCGCAACGAGCGACGCCCCGGCGATCCCCCTCCCGGATCGCCCCCTTCGCCGTCAGCCGAAGGCCTTCGAGGTGCGCGCCGCCGTGGACTTCGCCGGCATGGAGACCCGCTTCGAGGGCGGCCGCTCGACGCTCGTCTCTGACTGGCAGGCCATCCGCGCCACCCAGATCGACGAGCTCGTGGCCCAGATCGCTGACCTCGATCCCGAGAACCTCCTCGAGCTCTCGCGCATCGCGGCCACGCCGGCGGGCGCCGACGTCCTCACCGCTGCCCAGGTAGACGTCATCGAGCGCGCGGCCGCGGCCGCGGTGGCCGAGGCGGCGGCTCAGGGCACGACGATCGCGACTCCCGACCTCGAGCCCTCCCGCCAGACTGCCGCCCGCCGCGGCGAGGCGACCGCCGAACTGCTCGCT
>JACDEL010000045.1 GCA_013816405.1 Chloroflexota bacterium
GGCTACGGGCGCCCCCTTGGTCGCCGACAGCCAGCAGGACGGCAGCGTCGCCCTCCCGGTACGCGGCCAGGTAACCCCAGTTTCCGGACTGGCGAAGGGTGAAATGTCGCCCTGCATCGGTCGTCTCGAACAATCCGAAGCCGGCCGCGAAGGCCCAAGCATGGTCGGCGTCGCCAGGATCGATGGCGAAGGCGTGGAGATCGAGGCCCGGAAGGTCGTTGGGGACGGGCTGCCAAGTGGCACCACCGTCGGTGCTCTCGAGGTACACGTCGTGTCCGGCGATCTGGACGCGATCCTCGCCGGCGGCGACGTTCATGGCATCTGCCCCGGTGACGGTCGCCGACTGCCAGCTGCGCCCGCCGTCGCGCGATTCGAGTAGGCCGCCGTGGTGGCCGAAATAGAGGCGCGAGTCATCGCTGGGGTTGAATGCCAAAGCGTGGACGTCGGAGGTCCCCAGCGTCGACCAGGGCACTGCATCGCCTTCAGCAGCCCACGGCCTGAGGACGAGCACCGCGGCAACCGCCACCGCCAGCAGGCCTCCCCCGATGAGAATCGGCAACCGGCCACGCAAATGTCCGCGCGCGCCCGAGGCGCGGCGCTCTGACCCCGGGCCAGGCCGGGCACCCCGCCGCGAGCGTTTGGCACCCATGGCCTACAGCAGCCACGTGAACAGCCCCGCCATGCGAGCGAAGGCATTGAGGTAGATGAGGACGCCCATGGCGGCAACGAACAGGCCGGCCGCAACCTCGACCGGCTGGTGCCAGCGACGTAGTGCGAGGATCACCGGTCGTAACTGCGGGAGGGCGGCCGCGGCCAGCAGAAAGGGAACCGCCAGGCCGAGCGCGTAGAAGGCAAGCAACAAGGCGGCAACCCCGACATCCTGGCTGCTCGCGCCCATGGTCAGGATGGCGCCGAGCACCGGGCCGATGCACGGGCTCCAACCCAGGGCGAAGAGGGCGCCGAGGGTGACGGAGCGCGCCGAACGGCCGCTCGGCATCTCTTGGAGCCGAGGTCCAAAGTTCAACCGCGACAGGACCGGGCCGAAGAGGCCGGTCATCAGCACGCCGAGCGCGATGACTGCCAGGCCGGTCGCCTCGCGGGCGAATGGGATGACGCGCAGCAGACCCGCCCCGAGCAGGCCGGCCGAGACCCCCAGCAGGACGAAGATCGCCGCGAATGATAGCGTGAAGAGGACCGCCTGGCGCAGGAGTGGCTGGCGGCCGATGCTGCCGATTGACAGCCCTACTGCAGCGCCGGCGGGGACGGCGACGACGCCGGCCGCCGTCTCGCCCAGGTAGGCGAGGTACACCGGCACCAGCGCCAGCACGCAGGGCGAAACGAATGAGATGATGCCCGCCACGAAGGCGAGGCCGAGGCTGACTTCCATCGCTCCCGCAATCGGCTGAAGGTGGTCCTGCTACAGTAGTGTAGTGGCCTAGCCAGCCGGCTCCCAGCGCCCGCATCTGACGCGAGGGGTGCCTGCGGCGCTTTCGCCACCGACCACTTCATTGCCATCGACCCGGAGGAGTCATGATCTCGCACGGGCCACGTCGCCATCTCTCCATCGTTGCCTTGGTTGTAGTGCTGGCGGCATGTGCGCCGAGTGGCGGGGGCGCCTCGCCAACCCAGCAGGGGCCGAACACGATTCAGGTCCGAATGATCGACGAGCTGCGCTTCGAGCCGGCGTCATTCACCGTCCAGGCGGGGGAGGTGGTGCGGTTCGAGGTCACCAACGCCGGGAAAGGGGTCCACGAGTTCCTCATCGGCGAGGAGGCGGCGCAGGACGAGTTCGAGATGGAGATGTCGGAGGGGGACGGCATGCAGCACGACAGCGATGCGGGTGTCAGCGTCGAGCCGGGCCAGAGCGAAACGTTCGACTACACCTTCCAGGAAGCCGGTCAGCTGCTGGCAGGTTGCCACGAGCCCGGCCACTACGTTGGCGGGATGGTGGCCACCATCACCGTCGAGGGCTGAGTCCTTCTCCATCGAGCTCCGCCGAGCGCAGTGGACTCCTGCGACTGTAGCCCCGAGATTCCTCCGACTCCCAAGACTGCCCGCACTGACCCGCAGTGGCGCTACTACACCGCCGTAGGAGCCGCAACCATTCAGGTGGCTAGACTCGGCGGATGCATGACGAGGCGTACCGGCTGTGGCAGCGCTGGCAACAGATGCACTACCCCAGACGCGGGCTGCCGGCGGACGAGTCGGTGCGCGCGGCGCTCGTGACGCTGGACGGCACGGCCGGTACGGTCCTCGACCGATACTTCCGTAGAGGCGCGCGGGCCAAAACGCTCGATGCGGCGGCGCGTGCCACGCTCGGCCGCTGCCGAGATGAGCTCGACCTTGGGAACCTCTCAGCCGACGCCGGCCGCTACTTCAGCCGCCTGCGGCGGCTCAGCGAACTGGTGTTGGCCGAGGTGGCGCCGGCGGGGTCCGCCCAACTGGCGTTCCAACCGGAGCCATTGGCCGCGAAGGATTCCACATGACCGAACTGTTCCTGCCACCGTTTGGGCGGCTGGCGTGGATCGACGTGGTCCTCCTCGTCTGGTTCGCACTGACCGCGGTTTCGGTGGCCTATGTCGCCTGGGACGCCTACCGCAACAACCCCGAGCTGACCGTCATGAAGTGGGGCTGGGTGCTGGTCACCGCCTACCTCGGTCCCATCGGTCTGTTCCTGTACGTCTTGTCGTGCAAGGAGCCGTTCCCTGGCACCCATGAGTCGTTCATCACCTCGCCCTGGAAGCAGGCGCTGGGCTCGACCATCCACTGCGTGGCCGGCGACGCAACCGGCATCATCGTGGCTGCCGCCATCACCGGCGCCCTGGGCCTGCCCATGGCCGTCGACCTGGTCATCGAGTACGCCGCCGGCTTCGGGTTCGGGCTGCTCGTCTTCCAGTCGCTGTTCATGAAGGACATGATGGGTGGCTCCTACCTGGCGGCCGTGCGCCACACGGTGCTGCCCGAGTGGCTGAGCATGAACTTCATGATGGCCGGCATGTTCCCGACCATGGTGATCCTGATGATGGGCCGCGACATGCGGGCCATGGAGCCGACCGAGCTCGTTTTCTGGGGGACGATGTCGGCGGCGGTGCTGATGGGGCTGATCGTGGCCTACCCCATCAACTGGTGGATGGTCGACAAGAACCTGAAGCACGGCATGGGCACCCAGCGCGCGCTGGGCAAGGGCGGTCATGCTATGGAAGCCGAGCGGCGGCGCAGGCCAGCGGCTGAGGGACAACCGGCACCGGTCGCCGCGGCGGCCGGCCATGCCGGCCACGGCGGGGGATGAGGCGATGACCACCCACGGCTCGCACAAGAAGCCCGCCCGCCGTCCCCCGGCCCCCAGGGGCCATGAGCCGGCAGCGCCAGCGACCGCCGACGATGCCGATGGCGAGGACCTCGACGTCGCCTTTCGAGTCACTAGGCCCCAGTTGGCAGCAGCGTTATTCATCAGCGTGGTGGTGCTAGCGGCCGGGCTCACCCTCTCGGCCTCTGTGGCCAACCTTGGCATCGGCGCACGGGATGTAGAAGGCGCGGTCATGCCGCCGGGCATGATCATGACGCGTGACACGCCGGCGCAGGCCATGCGCGACATGGCTGCCGTCGACCCCGACGCACTGACCTATCGGGCACCGGTCGATGCCCGCGGCGACCAGCTGCTGGAGCCGACCATGGACGGCGACGTCAAGGTCTTCCAGCTCGAGGCGTCGGTGATCGAGTGGAACATCCTCGACTACGAGCGGGTGATGGCTTACGCCTTCAACCACCAGGTCCCCGGCCCACGAATTCGGCTGACCGTGGGCGATCGGGTCAGGATTCGGGTCACTAACCATCTGCCCGAGCCGACGACCGTGCATTGGCACGGCCTGATCGTGCCGAACGCCATGGACGGCCCGGCCGAAATCACGCAGGATCCGATCCCGCCCGGCGGCTGGTTCGACTACGAGTTCACCGCCAACCAGGCGGGGACGTTCTTCTACCACTCACACAGCCATGTCGACCGCCAGCAGGCGCTCGGCCTGTACGGGGCGTTGATCGTCGATCCGCATGGCGCCGCCGCGGCGCATCCGGCCGATCAGGAAGTCGTCGTCCAGCTCCAGGAATGGACCGAGCGCGAGGGCTACACCTACCCGGCGATGCCGATGGAGGGCCTGCTGCCCAACTTCTTCACCATCAACGGCAAGGCCTACCCCGAGACCGAGACGATCCACGCGCGGGTCGGGGATCAGCTGCTCATCCGCTTCATCGGCAGCAGCAGCGCGTTCATCCATCCCATGCACATCCGCGGCGGACCGTTCACCGTGATCGCCACCGATGGCGTGTCGCTCGCTGAAGCCGCGCGCTACCAGAAGGACACCGTGAACGTCGCACCCGGCGAGCGTTACGACGTGCTCTGGACGGCGCCCGAGCCAGGCAAGTGGCTGCTGCACTGCCACATCAACCACCACACCACCAACGACAACGTCGAGGAGGAGGGCGGCGGCGGGCTGATGATGATCATCGGGGTCAGCCACTGATCCCAGCCGCCGCGCCGTGAGCTGGGCGGCCACGGATGAGTCGGTTGCGCCCCATGACAGAGACGCTAGAGGGATACTCCACGGGAGTATCCAAGCTTCCCCCAATCACGTCACCTGTGCGCCGGAGTTAACCCAATGAACCTGCATCTGATCGTCACTCCTCAGGATGAGAGTGCCGTCCTGGCCGGCTACAGTTGCCCGTGCGGCTGTCAGCAGCGCGTGACCTACGAGCGCGGCGGTCCCGGCGTGACCGATGCCTGCTGCTGCGGCAATCACTTCGCGGTAGGCCAGAATGCAACGGCCAGCCTCGAGTCCAAGCCCCGGGATCGGGTTGAATTTCAGGCCTTCGCTGCTCCGTGGGGCGAAGAGCTCCAGGCCGCGTGGGCCCTGGTCGAGGATGCCGGTCATGCCCACGACCATGGACACGATCACGACCACGGTCACACTGTCGCCGAAGGCCCCGAGGCCGACGTCGCGGGAGCAGCCCGCGATCCGGTGTGCGGGATGATGGTGGACCCGGCCGTCGCACGCGAGAAGGGCCTGCACAGCCGCTACCGCGACACCGACTACTTCTTCTGCGGCAAGGGCTGCAAGCTCGACTTCGACGACGATCCGGAGCGCTACCTCGACCCGAGCCACGTCCCCTCGATGTGAGCCGAGACTGGTGACCGGCAGCAGCGAGCGACACACTGGACAGGCCGACGCCACGCCACTGGCCAGCGTCCGCTTCCCGGTGGAGGGCATGACCTGCGCCTCGTGCGTGAACCGCATCGAGCGCTACCTCACCAAGGTCGAAGGCGTCGAGTCGGCAAACGTCAACCTCGCCACCGACTCGGCGTCGGTCCGCTATGACCCGAGCGCGGTGCGGCTGGAGGACTCGGCAAGGCAGCCGGTATCGACGGCGCCGCGCTAGTGGCCCTGCGCGGCGGGATTCTCCGTTAAGCGGGGTGCGAGGCGGGCGGACCGCCGTCGTTGTCCTCGGCTTCCTCGTCATCGCTCGCCCCCGGCTCGCTGCTCCCTTCCCCGTGCCCGCGCTCCTCCATTGGCTCCTGTATGCGTTCGATCTCTTCGTCGCGCTGCTCCGCCTCCCGGATGACCTCGTCCGGGTCCTTGAAGAGTCCTGTGCCGCTCATGGCGTCACCTCCTGCGCTGGAGGATCAGGTTACTGCGGATCCGGCCACGTGTGCCAGGCGTCGGGCGGCGACGGCCGCGGCGATCGGTAGCCTGCAGGCGACCTCGGCTTCGTAACTGGCGGCGCAACGCTCGCGCAGACCCTCCTTGGCGAATTACGCAGCTCGTCATGGCATGATCCTGCGGAGGAGAGACGAGTACATGCGCCTGCGAGACATCCCAGCTTATGCAGCGATCGCGGGCATCAAGGTTCAGCTTGCCCACGATAATCAGGACCACCTTGACAAGCGCCGGGAGCAGGGGCACGGGCATTCGGGAGTCAGGCACCGAACGAGTGGGAATCTACCCCTTCACGCAGAGACCAGATGAGCCGATGACGGGCGATCCATTCGAGCACGCCGTGCGGCTGGCACGGGCGGCGCTCGGCGCGGCGCCGGCCGGCCTGGTGACCGACCTCGACGGCACCCTCTCGCCGATCGTCGACGATCCGGCGGCCGCACAGCTGGTTCCAGGGGTGCCCGAGCTGCTGCGCGAGCTGGCACGCGCGCTCACCGTGGTGGCCGTCGTGAGCGGCCGATCGGCCCGCGACGCACGCAGCATCCTCGGCGCCGCGGCAGGTGAGCTGCTAATCGTGGGAAACCATGGCCTCGAGTGGCTCGTGCCCGGCTCGGACGCGCCGGAGGCGCCCGCCGACACCCAGCGTCTGCGGGCCAGCCTGTTGGCGGCGCTCGCGGCTGTGCCGCCCCTGGACGGTGTCGCGATTGATGACAAGGGCTTCTCGGCCACCATCCACTACCGGGGCGCGCCAAACCCGGCGGCCGCGCGGGGCGTGCTGCTCGCAGCACTGGCCGAGCCGCCCCCGGGGATCGAGGTGCGGGAGGGACGCCGCAGCGTCGAGCTGCGACCGGTCGGGTCCGGTGACAAAGGAAGCGCGATCGCGGCGATTGTCGAGCGGTACGCGCTCCGCGGGCTCCTCGTCGCCGGCGACGACGTCACCGATCTGGACATGTTCCGAGCAGCGGATATCCTCCGTGGCCGAGGCGTGGCGACCCTGACGCTGGCTGTCGCCGGCGGACGGGAGGTGCCTCGCTCGGTGAGCGACGCAGCGGACGCAACCGTGCCGTCGCCCGAGTCCTTCGTCAACCTCCTGCGGACCGTCGCGGCCTCGCTCGACGCCTGATCTCGGAGCGCTCCTCTGCGCTCTCGCGTGATTCGACGATCCCAGCCAGATCCTCCAGTTGGCGCTGGAGCCACCAGGAGATGTCCTCACGCTCGACGCCGGCCCGCAGGCGCTCGAGCCGCGCATGGCGCTCGGCGACCGGCATGGCAAGCGCGGCCGCCAGTGCGTTGGCCGTGCCCACGATGTCGGCGGCGGCGACCGGCAGCGCGCCATCGGCCATCTGGTCGTACGCGCCCGCCGTCTCCGACAGGACGAGGACCCCGTCGCGCTCGTTCACTACCGCCGCCTCCTTGGCGACCAGGTTCATGCCGTCGATGAGCGGGTTCACCAGGATCACGTTGGCGATCGACAGGCCGGCGAGGGCCTGGGCGTAATCGTGCTTGAAGAAGATCTGCACGGGTACCCGGCCGGCGCGGCCAAACCGCGCGTTGATCCGCTCGGCCTCGTCGCGGACCTTGCGACCGTAATCCCGGTACTCGCGGATGCTCGTCCGGGACGGGACGAGGAATGCGAGGAAGCTGAGGCTTCCGCGCAGCTCGGAGTGCCGCTCGAGGAGCGCCTCGAAGGCGCGGAAGCCGCGGAGGATGTTCTTCGACGGCTCGAGCCGGTCGACACGCACCAGCATCCGCTCCGCGCTCGTTGCCTGCAGCTCGACGCGACGACGTCGCGCGGCCGCCGACGCTGCGACGCGGCGGGTCGCGACAACGTCGATGCTGATAGGGTAGACCCGTATCCGGGTCAGGCGGCCGTCATGCACCACCGTCCGCGACAGGAAGTCCACGTGCGCGGCCGGCACGAACGTCTCCACGCTCCGCAGGAAGTTGTGCGCGTAGCGCGCAGTCTGGAACCCCACGACGTCGTTGGCCAGCAACCCGCGCACGATCCCTTCGCGGATCACTGGCGGCAGGACGAGCCAGAGCGACGAGGACGGCCAGGGGATGTGGGTGAAGTGGCTGAGGATGGCATCCGGCCGCGCCCGCCGGATCGCCGCCGCCGCGAGGTAGAGATGGTAGTCATGAAGCAGGATGCGCGGTTCGCGGTCGCCGCGCGGCACCTCGCGGACGACGGCCTCGGCGAACGCCTCATTGAGGGGCACGTAGCCGCTATGCCAGGCGCGCATGGTTGCCGCATCGATCATCGGGCGCTCAGGCAGGTTCCACATCTCGTGCTGGAAGAACCAGAGCAGCGGGTTGGCGATGACGTTGTGGGCGGCCTCGAAGACGGTTCGCCCGACCGGTGCCAGCCGAAGCCTGACCCGGTCTGTCGGCAGGGCCCTCGCCAGCGCCTCGGGGTCGCGGGCCGCGCGACGATCGGCATCGTTCATCGTCGCTGCGACCCAGGTGACCGGCACATGCTCACCCACCTGGGAGAGGGCGGTCACCACGCCCCCCGATCCCCTGCGCGTGCGCAGCGTGCCGTCAGCGCCCGCCGAGAAGCTCACGGGGCCGCGGTTCGCCGCCAGGATCAACCGGCGCTCGCCGAGCAAGCGCACCGCGGCGGCGGTGAGAGGGGAGACGGGAGAAGAGGACGGCTCCGCGTCTATCTCGAATGGCTCACCAGCCATGGACCGGTGCCTCCCTGTGGTCGACTCGCTCACTCTTCGCTAATCTCGGCTGAGTGAGGCCGCCTACTCCGGCCCGTACCGTAGCCCTTTCTGTAGCGCTTGGCGCGCGGATCGGGCTACGGATGGATGCTGGCGGCGTTCAGGAGCGGATTGAGTCTCAACATGGCAATGATCATGGCCCGGCGCCTAATCGGGAGGATTCCGGAACAGCAATGTAGTAGACCGCCCTCACACAAGTGTCAAGGTCGCTCCTGCGGCCTCTCCTTGCCGCATCCCTAGTCCGCGAGACCCGATTAGTAGTGTGGTGAGCGTAATCTGACCCCCAATGACCCCTAAACACAGCTGTGTCGTGCGGTCGGTAGCCACATCTAGCGGCACCGCGCTCACAGCGGTCTGTGGCAGGCTCCAGTAACGAATCCGGTATGCGGTGCCAGCACGTGCGCTCGCAGACCTCGGCGATGACCTCAATCTTGCCGGTACGCGACGCGGCGACGACCAGGTTCTTACTGCACACTTAATTGGTAGCCCTGGTTGATCGCGAATCATAGGATGGGCGCATGACCGAAGAGCGGCGCCTGGTGACGGTTCTCTTTGCCGACGTCGTTGGCTCGACGGCGCTCGGCGAGGCGCTCGATCCTGAGGATGTCCGGGCGCTTCTCGCGCGGCTGTTCGCGATCGCGCGCGACGCCGTCGAGCAGCACGGTGGTCGGGTCGAGAAGTTCATCGGCGACGCGGTGATGGCCGTGTTCGGCCTGCCGATGGCGCACGACGATGATCCGGCCCGAGCCCTGTCCGCCGCGCTCAATCTGAGAGATCGGGTTCAGGCCGATGCCATGTTGGGCGATCGGCTGCCTATCAGGCTGGGCGTGAACACTGGCGAGGTGATCGCCACGCAGGAGCCGCAGGCCGACGAGTTCCTGCTCACGGGAGACCCGGTCAACACCGCGGCTCGGCTCCAGCAGGCGGCGGATGAGTGGGCGATCGTCGTGGGCGAGCGGACAGTTCGCGCGGTCGGCGATCAGTTCGTCTTCGGGCCGCCGATCGCGCTCGAGGCCAAGGGCAAGGCCGCGCCGATGCCGGCGCGTCAGTTGCTGGGCCCGTCGCCGGTGGCTGTGACGCGTCCACGCCATCCGCTGGTGGGTCGAGATGCCGATCTCATGCAGCTCGAGCTCGTCGGCCGGCGCGCGTTCGAGGAGCATCGGCCCTACCTGATCAGCATCGTTGCGCCGGCCGGGGTCGGGAAGTCCAGGCTCCTCGATGAGTTCCTCGATCGGGTCAGCGCTGGCCCCGCCAGGATTGCCATCGCCCAGTGCCTGCCGTACGGCCAGCGGCTGACCTACTGGCCGATGCGCGCCATTCTCCTGTCGATCCTGGAGCTGAGCGACGACGCTGCCCCGGATGCGTTGCGCGAGGCGCTGCGCGACTGGCTCGCAGCCGCTGGGGATGCCGACGCCTCGACGACGGCCGAGCAGCTGGCGGCTACGTTCGGCGCATCCGAGAGCGAGGTCGGCGACCGGCTCACGCTGTTTGCCGCCTGGCGCCGATTCATCGAGCTTGCTGCCGAGCGGGCACCGCTCGTCCTCGTCATTGAGGACCTGCATTGGTCGAGTGACAGCCTGCTCGACCTGATCGAGGCGATCCTCCAGCCGCACGCAGACGTGCCGCTCTTGATGATCGCGCTGGCCCGGCCGGAGCTCCTCGACCGGCGACCAAGCTGGGGCGGCGGACGCCGCAACGCCGTCTCGATCGCGCTCGAGCCGCTCGCCGATGCCTCGGTGGCTGAGCTGGTCGAGGACCTGCTCGAGTCTGCCGCTGCGGAGATCGTCCGGGCTGTCGTCAATCGAGCCGAGGGCAATCCGTTCTACGCCGGCGAGATCCTCCGCTCGCTGGTTGAGCGGCTTGGGTCCGCGCCGGGCCCCGACGCCGTAGCAGCCGCCATCGCGGCACTGCCCGACACCGTCCACGCGACCGTCCTGGCCCGCCTCGATGGGCTGGACCCCGCTGCACGACGGACGGTCCAGCTTGGGGCCGTGCTCGGAAGATCGTTCTCTTCGTCAGCAATTGCCAAGCTTGAGCCGTCCCTGTCGCGGGAGTCGGTCGCGGGGGCCCTAGACACGCTGATCGACCGCGACATCATTCGGCCGTCCGGGCCGAATCGCTACGTCTTCCGCCACATCCTCATCCGTGAAGTCGCCTATGGAACCCTGCCGCGCGCACAGCGCGCGGGTCTCCACGCAGGGGCTGGCACGTGGCTCGAGGGACAGGCCATCTCTTCAGGGCGTGAAGACGAGCTGGCCGAGCTGATCGCGTTCCACTTCCGCGAGGCTGCCGCGCTCGGCGCACTCCTGGCTGCAGCTCCCGCGACCGACCTGGCGGGCAAGGCCTTCGTGTGGTTGCGGCGGGCCGCCGAATCGGCCCAAGCCGGAGCAGCCACCACAGAAGCCGCCCGGCATCTCGAGGCCGCGATCGAGCTCGCACCGGAGGAGGCCCAGGCGGAGCTCTATGAACGGCTGGGCGAGATCTGGGTTGGTGGCCAGCAAGCGCTCGGTGCGTTCCAGAAGGCTTACGAGGCTGGCCGCAGACTCGGTCTCGGGCGTGACCAGGAGCTTCGGACGCTGGCCCAGAAAACCATGGTTGCGTCGCGCTGGGCCGGGTCGGTGAGCGTTCGATATGAGCCGGAGCAGAGCCGTGCCCTGCGCAGGGAACTGCGGGAGCTGCGTGCGGAGGCCAGCACCGATCGAGCCCGATTGCTCGGCCTGCTCGCGGAAGCCTTCCTCGCCACCACGGCTCAGGAGCATCCCTCAGCGGATAATATCGAGGACGCCGCGAGGACCTCGACCCAGGCATTCGAACTGGCCTCACGGTTGGGGGAGGTCGACCTCATCAGCGCGTCCCTCGATGCCGAATACAGCGTGGCCGGAGCGGACGACCGGCACGCGGAGATGGTGGTGATTTCGCGCCGGCGGCTGGAGCTCTCCGGCCTCGCAAGCAGCGAACGATTCGACGCCCTCATCACGACCGCCTGGAGTCTGTTCCTCCTTGGCCAGCTGGAGGAGGCTGAGCGGGTCGCCGACGGGGTCCGGACGGGGCTGGCTTCGGGGCAGGCGTCCGCATGGGTCATGGGAGCCTCGGCCTGGCGCGTGGAGGCGTTGTGGGCTCTCGGGCGCTGGGACGAGGCGCTCGTCGAGGCGGGGCGCTGCGAGCAGGCGTGGCGCGAATCGGAGATCCACGCTCCTGGCTTCGCGGTTGGCGGGTTTATCGCCGCCTTCTCGATCGCCGAGGCGCGTCGGGACCCGGTGGGTGTAGACCGCTGGCGAGGCGCGGTCGACACGATTCTTGGTCGCGTCGATCCTGGCGCCCGGATTCGCTACGGGAACGCGTACCTGCGCAACGACCTTGCCGCGCTGGCGGACGCGACCGTGGCGAACTTCCAGCGCTTTACCAGCCGCACGGATCACGTCCATCTCGCCCTGGCGCGTCTCGTCGACTTCCGCCATCCGATGGAATCCGACCTGGTGCGCGCTCTGCTCGCTTACGTGGACGATCGCGGCCTCCAGCTGGTCGCCGCCCAGGCGCGCCGGGCGATCGGCGTCCTGGAGCACGATGATGAAGAGCTTCGGACATCCCTGGAGATCTTCCGAGCCATCGGAGCACGGCCGTTCGTGGCCCGGGTGACCGCGGAGTTGGGCGAGGTTCGGAACGAGGATGGCCTGGTCGATGAGGGCATGTCCATGCTGGAAGCCCTCGGTGACCTCGATCAGGCCGAGCGGGTGGCCCTGCGCCGTCAGCGGGATCGCGCGTAACTGGGCTCGGACGCGACGGAATAGTTGACCACAAGCGCCTCATGGCCGTCGGCGAACGCGCGGTACGCCAGCCGATACATGAGTCGATCGCCGAGCGTGTCAAGCTTCTGTTGAGTGCTCGGCTGCGGGACGCACGTGCCTCCGTTGCCACAGGCCGGTGTGAATGCTGCGACCGCAATGTTCGTCGGACCCCTGAACGTCGAATTACCCGGGCTTGCCCAATCGACGTGGAACTTCCACAGGTTCAGCGAGTTCGCCCCGAAGTTCATGAAGAAGTTCGGAGACCCCCCCGGCGGTGCGATGGAGCCGTCGAGATCGGACGGCAATAGACCGCCGAATGAGCTGCTCAGCTGGTAGCACTGCTGCGTTGCGGCGGCGCCGATCAGCATCGCCGCGCGGTCGAGTGCGCAGGCCTTCGAGCCGGCGAACGTCAAGCCGTTGTTGAAGATGTTGTACGAGATGTAGTAGGGGTCCGGCCAGACGCCAAGCTTGGGGTAGTCGTTGAACTGGACATTCCCATAGCTGAACGCATAGCGGTTGTAGCTGCCGGTCGCGTTAGAGGTCGTCGAGACGGCGACGCACTGCAGGAACGGCTTCGTCGAGACCGAGAATTGGGTCATGACCCAGCGGCTGGCGGCCTTGTCCCACTGTGCGATCGGGTCGCCGTCGTTGTTTGCCTCGCAACCGCCGCCGAAGCCGGTCCAGAGCGCGTTGCCGAACGTGTGGGTCGCTACACCCAGAATCCGGTATGCGGTACCAAATCCCCTCACCAGCCGCGATCCAAGCTCGGGTCCTGGACTAAATCATTCGAATGACGTTGCTCGCGAGGACGGGTCGGGTGAGACCTTTGAGCGTCAACTCGCCAACGGTTTCGGACTCGATCAGCTCCTGCAGCATCGTCTGCGCCCGAGGACTGAGCAGTATCTGGCCGGCCTGCGCTTGGCTGGAGAGGCGGGAGGCGAGGTTTGTCACGTTGCCGATGGCGCCGTAATCGTGCCGTCCGTCGAAGCCGATGCGCCCAAGCGTCGCGTACCCGACCGCGATCCCCACGCCGAAGCCGAGCTCGTACCCGCGCTGCCGCCAAGCGGATGCGAGCTCCATAAACCGCTCGCGCATGGCCACGGCCATCCGGACCGCGCGCTCGACGTGGTCCTCTTGGAGAATCGGGTCGTTGAAGAACACCATCACGCCGTCGCCGGCGAAGTGCTCCAGCGTGCCCTCCTGCTCCGTGATCGCCTCGCCCATCAAGCGGTGATACTCGCTCAGCAGGGTCATGACCTCTTCGGGACCCGCCTGCTCAGCGAACGCGGTGAAGCCACGAAGGTCGCAGAAGGCAACGGTGATCTCGCGGCGGTGGCCGGCAAGCAGCTGCTCACCCTCCGGGGAAGAGATAAGCGCGGCGATCTGCGGTGACAGGAAGCGGCTGAGCTCCTCCTTCTGCCGCTCGATCGTGCGGTTGAGGGCAGTTTGCCGCTCGAACGACTCCAGCTCGACGTCATGCAAGCGCTTCGCGGCAAGTGATGCGTTGATGCGCGCTGCCAGGATCGAAGCGTTGATCGGCTTTGTCAGGTAGTCCGACGCACCCAGCTCGATGCACCGAACGACGCTGTCGAGCTCCTCGACGCCCGAGACGATCAGGACGGGGATGTGTCGCGTCGCCTCATCTGACTTCATGGCGGCGAGCGTCTCGTAGCCGTCGAGCTCCGGCATCAGTACGTCCAGCAATACCACGTCAATGGCGCCGGCACTGGCGGCCAGCTGCGCGAGCGCTTGCAGCCCATTCTCAACTTGCAGAACCCCCAGACCCAGCGTCTCGAGTAGGCGCACCAGGACGAGCCGGTTGACAGAGCTGTCGTCGACGACGAGCGCCGTCCCGATTGCTGTCATTCGCCGGAGGCTCGTTTGAGCAACGCGGCAAAGGCAGCGGCCGCGGTACGCCACTCGGTCTGCGCGACCCCGAGTGTGACCCGAACGCGCGGCTCGAGCTCCCCGCCGCGCGCCGCCATCTCCAGCTCACGCGCGACGGAGGAGAGGCGCATCGCGCCGACCGTTGCGCTGGACGACTTGAGTGTATGCGCAGGTCGGACAAGGGCAGCGGCGTCATTGGCCTCGACGGCCGCGGTCATCGCATCGACCTGGGCAGGGGTATCGGCCAGAAACGTCCCGACGAGCTCCCATACGAAGCCAGGGTCGTCCCCAGTGGCCGCCATCAGCTCATCGAGCGTCCGTTCGTCCACGACTGGCAGATCAAGTTCCGGCATGCGACCTTGCCTTCGTCTTGGTCCCAGCCTTTCGGGGCGAACGCCGGCCGCTCTTGCTCGGCGCCGACGGCACGCGCTCCAGCGCAGCGGTCAGCTCGGCGGGGCGAATCGGTTTGCTGATGTAGTCGTTCATCCCGACCGCCAGGCAGGCCTCGCGGTCGCCGGCCATGGCATTCGCGGTCATCGCCACGATCTGCAGCCGCCGGTCTGGCCATCGCGCGCGGATGCGACGCGTGGCCTCGAGCCCGTCGAGCTCGGGCATCTGCACGTCCATGAGCACCACGTCGAACTCGTCGCGCTCGAGCGCATCGATGGCCTGCTGGCCGTCAGCGGCGACCTCCGCGGAGTAGCTCATCTGGCTCAGCAGCCGCAAGGCGAGCTTCTGGTTGACCGCGTTGTCCTCGGCCAACAGGATGCGCAGCGGATGCCGTGCGCCCAGCGGCTTGGCGCCCGCGCCGTCCGTCTGATTCGGGGGCGCCGGCAGGGCTTGCACTGCCACGCCGCCAAGCAGGATCGTCGCGATCGTGTCGTGCAGCGCGGATGGCTTGACCGGCTTTGCCAGCCAGCCGGCTACCTTGGCCTCGTCCCGATCGCGCACGCCCACCGAGGAGAGGATGACCACGGGAGGATGCGCTGCCGGACCATCGGCCTGCGATGCTCGCGCCGCGAACTCCACGCCGTCCATCTCGGGCATGAGCAGGTCCGAGAGGATGATCTCGTACCGCTCGCCTGCGTCCAGCCACTGGAGCGCCTCGGTCGGAGAGCCCGTTTCGCGCGGGACCATACCCCACTTGGCCGTCTGCGCCACCAGGATCCGGCGATTCGTCGCGTTGTCGTCCACGATCAGCACGCGTCGTCCCGAGAGGTCAGCCTCAACGCGCCGCGGGCGGTTGAACGTCACGGCATCCGGTGCTGCGACGGGCATCCGGACGACCAGCTGGAAGGTGCTCCCTTCGGCGGCGATCCCGGTGCTCTCCGCCGTGAGCGAGCCGTCCATCAGCTCGGCCAGGCGGCGCGAGATCGCCAGGCCCAGCCCGGTGCCGCCGTACCGCCGCGCGATGGAGGCATCTACCTGGCTGAACGATTGGAAGAGCCCGTTCATGGCCGACGCCGGGATTCCGATACCGGTGTCACGAACATCCGCCCTGATCTCCCATCGCGCGGTTCCACCCCTGCGCGTTGCCTCCAGCTGCGTGCCGCCAACGGTTACGAGCACCTCGCCGGACTCTGTGAATTTCACCGCATTCGAAAGGAGGTTCAGGACGATCTGCCGGAGGCGCCCCGCATCGCCGACGAGCGCTGGCGGCAGGTCCTCGTCGATTGTGTAGATCAGCTCAAGCCCTTTCTTAGCGGCCGTCGGCGCGAGGATGTCGAGGGCTGCCTCCACGGCTTCGCGCAGGACGAACGGACGGGCCTCCAGATCCACGCGACCGGCCTCGATCTTCGAGAAGTCCAGGACGTCGCTGATGATCGTGAGCAGCGCGTCGCCGGAGGTGCGAATCGTCTCCGCGAAGTCGCGCTGCTCGTCGTTGAGCGGTGTGTCAATCAGCAGGCCGCTCATGCCGATCACCGCGTTGAGCGGCGTGCGGATCTCGTGGCTCATCGCGGCCAGGAAGGAGCTCTTCGCCTCATTCGCATGTTCAGCCGCCTGCCTGGCGTCTTGAGCCTCCTTGAAGAGGCGCGCGTTCTGCACCGCGACGCCGATGTTGGCAGCAACGGTGGCAAGCAGCCTGTCATCGGCCTCGTCGAAGCGATTCTCCTGTTTCGTACTCTGGACGCTGATGGCGCCGATCGCCTTGTCGCCGACCAGGATGGGAACGCCCAGGAACGAGCGTGAGCGGGTTCCAACGATGGTCGATTTCTCGATTTGCTCGTCGGTGTTGAGGAGGATGGTCTCGCGGCCCTGGATGATCTGCGAGGTCAGGCCTTCGCCGAGCCGCAGCGGATCCTGGGGCTCCTTTTTGCCACCCTCGACGTAGTACGGGAAATCGATGACACCGCGCTCTTCGTCCAGGAGCGCGATGAAGCCGATATCGGCATCGAACGCCTCCGCCAGCTTGTCGCCCACGATCGCAAGGAGAGGCCCAAGCGACAGTCGGGTGGTGAGCGCTTCACCTACGCTGTTGATCGTGGCCAGCTCGGCCACCCGCTTCTGCGTCTCGTCGATCAGGCGGGCAGTCCGCAGCGCGACGCTCAGGCTAGCGGCAAGGGTGGTGAGGAGCGAGACGTCGCGCTCGACGAATGCGTGCTCGCGATCCAGGTTCTGGAGCGAGATCGTCCCTAGGATCTCGTCGCCGACGAGCAGTGGCGCGAAGACTGCCGACTTCGCCGGCTCTCCCTTGAGGTGATCCGGCTGTCCCAGCTCCGCGGCGCGCTCGCGCAAGTTCTCGGTGACCAGCAACGGCTGGCGTGTCTCCAGCACGCGCTTGCGGAAGCCGATGATCTGGCGCGTGTCTTCAGGGAATCGGACGCCGCGCTCCACGAGGAACGGAAACCACATCGTGCCGTTGTCATGGTCGAATACGGCGATGTCCACCACCTGGGTATCGAATACGTCGCTGGCCCGCTCGCCCACCAGCTCGTACATCGCCTGCGGGTCGAGCTCGGCAGCAAGGCCGGCCTGCACGTCATTGACGATTGCGAGTTCCGCCGCCCGCCGGTCAGTCTCAGCCAGGAGGCGCTTGGTCTCGTCGAAGAGACGCGCGTTCTCCAGGCCGACGCTGAGGCTGCTGGCGAGCGTCATCAGGAGCCGAACGTCAGCGTCCGAGAAGGCATTCTCTCGATCGAGGTTCTGGAGCGAAATCACGCCACGAGCCTCGTTGCCCGCGATCAGCGGTGCCCATAGCGACGACTTGGCCGGCTCGCCCTGGATGGCGCCGGGCTGGCCAAACTCGATTGCCCTCTCGATCGAGCGCTCGTTGAGCAGGAGCGGCTCGCGTGTCTCAAGAACGTGCTTCCGGATGCCCATGATCTCGAGCGGCTCATCGGGGAAACGCACGCCGCGCTCGATGGTGTACGGGAAGTGGAGCACGTTCCTCTCACGGTCCAGGACGCCGATGTCGACCACCTGCGCGGCGAAGATCTCCTGGATCTTGTCGCCGACCAGGTCGTACATCGACTGCATGTCCAGGTTCTGGGCGAGCCCCTCCTGGACGCTGGTGATGATCGCCAGCTCGGCGGCGCGCTCATCGGTCTCCTTGAGGAGACGCTTCGTCTCGTCGAAGAGTCGCGCGTTCTCCAGCGCCACGCCCATGCTCGAGGCGAGGGTCGACAGGAGACGCTCATCGGCCTCGGTAAAGGCGAAGGCACGGACGCTTTGGATGGCAAACGCGCCGAGGACATGGTCGCCGGCGAGGATGGGGACGCCGAGCCAGGACTTGGCTGGGACGGCATCGATGATGGCGCCGTGGGCGTCGATCTCCTCGCCGGTGCGCAGTAGTAGGGGCTGACGCGATCGAATCAGCTCCGAAGTGAGACCCGGACCCAGCTCGTACGGTTGCGTTTGCTGCCGCTCGCCACCGGCGATGTCGTAGTCGAAGGTGAGGATATTCGTCGCTTGGTCGTAGAGCGCGATGTACATGTCCTGTGATTCGAACATCTTGCGGATCCGCTCGCCGACCAGATCGATGATCGCCTGAAAGTCGAGCTGCTTCGCGAGCGCCGAGCCGATCTCGTTGACGATGGCAAGCTCGGCATTGCGCTGCCTCGTCTCCTCGATGGCGCGTGCACGGAGGAGCGCGGAGCCAACGTGTTGCGCCACGAACACCAAGAGCTCCAGGTCCTCGCGCGCATAGCGACGGTCCTCCCGGTACGTCTGTACGGCGATCACTCCAACGGTGCGGCCGTCGGCTTTGAGGGGCGCGCCGAGCCATTCAATGGCAATCGCCCCGACGAGTTCGATCTCGCCCTGCGCTGCCAGGTCCAGGCCACGCCTTGCATCCCAGAACTGGGGCTCGCCGGTGCGCAGGAGGTAGGCCGTGGACCCACGAGCGTGAGCCACCCCGAAAGGATCCCAGACGTTCGGGTCGGGAATGTCCGTGTCAACCTCGTCGCGGAAGTAAGGGAAATTGATCTGCTGGCGCTCTTCGTCGTACAGCGCGATGTAGAAATTATCGGCGTACATCAGCTCGCCAACGATCTCGTGGATCTTGGCGTAGAAGGTCGGCATGTCCTGCGCGGCGCTGGCCGTATCGGCGATGCGATACAGGGCGGCCTGCACCTTCTCGGCGCGTTGGTGGGCGGCCTCGCGGGCCTCGAGCTCAGCGATCCGTTTCTGCGCGGCCGCGAGCTCATCCGATCGTGAGGGCTTCGTCACACGCTGGCCTGCACGGGGGGGCTGGTGAAGGGCACTCGGGAAACGCCTCGGGCATGATTCGGTGCCGCCAGGGGCGGCGTGCGGCACATTCTGCCCGGATTGGCCGCTCCCGTCGATGCTGTCGTCCCGTCACCGCGGTTCGCGGTGCGCGGCCTCAGCCGAAGAACACGTTGATCGCGGGACTGTCGTCCTAGAACCCCCAGCGTGCGCTGATCTTGGTCGCGGACGTGCATGATCTCTGCGGTCCAATACGTCAATGACTGGTCCCTGCGGTGGACGGTCGTCTCCACTAGCGACGGTGTGATCGCCATTCGCGACGACGTCGTGCACGTGTCCCTCGAACTTCGCGTCGGCCAGGTCGCCGGAGTCCAGCGACGGATCGCGGCCTCCTTGCCGTGGAGGGCGTTCGGGTTTCCGATCTCATGCCATTCCACGTCGTCCGCGAGCGCCTTCATCTCACCGACGTTTCGTTTCGCGACCTGAGGCGACCGCGATCGGCCGTCAGGATCCGCTGCCGGGTGGTGGGAGACTGATGGCCGACATGCGGCGCACGCCCTGGTTTTCCGGAGTGGCGTTGACCGCGGTGGCGTGGCCGCGGATACTCGCGGCGCCACCAGAGGAGATCAGCGTGAACTGCCCGTCCTGCCGGACCGCCAACGAGCTCGACAGGAAATTCTGCCGGGAATGTGGAACGTCCCTCGCCGCGTCGTGCCCGGTATGCGGCGCATCGAACGCGCCCGGCGTGAAGTTCTGCGGCGAGTGCGGCACGGACCTGCGTGCGACCGGGTCGGCGGCTCCCAGCGAGGACCGAGAGGCACCTACCGCGGAGCGCCGCCTCGTCTCCGTCCTGTTCGCCGACCTCGTCGGGTTTACGACGATCTCCGAGTCGCGCGATGCTGAAGCGGTCCGCGACCTCCTGAGCCGGTACTTCGAGACCGCGACGCAGATCATCGGTGCATATGGCGGGACGGTGGAGAAGTTCATCGGTGACGCCGTCATGGCCGTCTGGGGAGCGCCCACGGCATTCGAGGACGATGCCGAGCGCGCCGTTCGCTCCGCTCTCGACCTCGTCGCTGCAGTGCACGCGCTCGGTCAGGAGATCGATGCGGAGCTGCTGCTTCGGGCAGGCGTCCTCACCGGCGAGGCGGCCGTCAGCCTTGGCGCCGTGAACCAGGCCATGGTGGCGGGCGACCTCGTGAACACCGCATCGCGCCTTCAGTCGGTGGCTCCGCCAGGGACCGTCCTGGTAGGAGAGGCCACGATGCAGGCCGCCTCCGGGGCGGTGGCCTTCGAGTCGGCCGGCGAGCACCTCCTCAAGGGCAAGGCAGCGCCCGTCCCGGCATACCGTGCTCTGCGCGTGGTGGCGCGCCGCGGCGGGGCGGGGCGCAATGAGCAGCTCGAGTCGCCGTTCGTCGGCCGCGCCCCCGAGCTGCGCATGCTGAAGGATTTCCATACCGCAACCGGCGCCGAGCGTCGTCCGCGGCTCGTCTCGATCATCGGCCAGGGCGGCATCGGCAAGAGCCGTCTGGTCTGGGAGTTCCAGAAATACATGGACGGCTTAACGGAGGTCGTCTATTGGCACCAGGGCCGCTCACCGGCCTACGGCGAAGGAATCAGCTTCTGGGCGCTGGCCGAGATGGTCCGTGGCCGGGCAGGAATCAACGAGTCGGAGGATCCGGCTGCGGCGCGGTCGAAGCTGACCGACATGCTCGCTGAATGGGTGGCCGACGAAGCGGAGCGCAGCTGGATGGAGCCCCGCATGCTCCAGCTGCTCGGCCTGGAGGCGACCGAGGCCGATGAGCGACCCGATCGCGAGTCGCTGTTCGCAGCGTGGCGTGTCTTCTTCGAGCGCGTGGCCGAGCGCGGCGTGGTCGTCCTCGTCTTCGAAGACCTCCAGTGGGCCGATGACGGCCTGCTCGACTTCATCGACCACATTCTCGAATGGTCGCGTGACCGGCCGATCTACATCCTCAGCCTGGCGCGTCCCGAACTCCTCGATCGGCGGCGCGACTGGGGTGCCGGGCGGCGCAACTTCACCTCGCTGATACTGGAGCCGCTCGAGCCTGAGCTGATGCGCGAGCTGCTTGCCGGGCTGGTTCCAGGGCTGCCCACGCCGGTCGTTGAGCGAATCCTCGACCGGGCGGAGGGTATCCCGCTCTACGCCGTCGAGACCGTTCGCATGCTGCTGAGCGATGGCCTCGTCGCGCTCGAGGGCGGCATCTATCGGCCGACCGGGGATCTCTCGGAGCTGTCCGTGCCCGCCTCGTTGCATGCCCTCATCGCCTCCCGCCTTGATGGCCTCGACCCGGCGGATCGGGCGCTGCTCCAGGCGGCATCGGTCATTGGCAAGACGTTCAGCATCGATGCGTTGGCGGCCGTCAGTGGTCAGCCGGTGGATGAGGTCGTGGCGCGCCTCCGTGCGCTCGTGCGCCGCGAGATGTTGTCGCTGGAGGCGGATCCGCGATCGCCGGAGCAGGGCCAGTACCTTTTTGTGCAGGGCCTCATCCGTGAGGTGGCCTACGGCACGCTCGCGAAACGCGACCGAAGGCGGCTGCACATCGCTGCGGCGCGCTATTTCGAGGCTCTCGATGACGAGGGAATCGCCGGGGCATTGGCTGAGCACTACCTGGCGGCGTACAAGGCGCAGCCGGAGGGGCCGGAAGGCGAAGCGGTCGCCGCCCAGGCGCGCGTGGCCCTGCGCGGAGCGGCCGAACGTGCCCGGTCACTGGGCTCGTTCCTCCAGGCCACGCGCTTCCTGGAGCGGGCGCTGGAGGTGACCAGCGATCCGGTGGATGAGGCACAGCTTCATGCGGCGGCTGGAGATACTGGCCTCTACGCGGGGCTCGTCGAGGAGCCCATCGCGCACATGGCTCGCTGGCTTGCGTTGGCGCAGGTGACCGGGGACCGCCGCGGACTCATGGAGGCCATCACCGGGAACTCGCTTGCCCTCAGCGCCAACGGACGAATCGCCGAATGCGTGGCGATCCTGGAACCGGCGCTTGAGGAGTACGGCGACCTCGCAGAGACGCCGGAGTACGTCCGGCTCGCCGCGGAGCTTGCGCGGGCCTATCTGCTTCTCGGACGCGGAGAGGACGCGGTCAAGGTGGTGGATGGAACCCTCCCAATCGCGGAGCGCCTGGAGCTGACCCGCGAGACCATCGCGCTGCTCGTCACGCGCAGGCCTGCGCTTGCCGGCATGGGACGGCTGCGGGAGGCCATCGTGACCCTCGTCGGGGCGGTCGAGGCCAGCACGACCTACGGCTTGGCCGACGTGGGGCTTTGTGCGCGAGTGAATCTCAGCTACTCGGCCGCCGGCGAGGACCCTGAGCTCGCCTACCGCGTAGCGCGCGAGGGCGTGGAGCTGACGCGCCACCTCGGCATGCGCGGCTACGCCTTCTATATGCTCAGCAACGCGGCCGAGCTGGCGATCGCGGTCGGCGACTGGGACTGGCTACTGCCCGAGTTGGAAGAGGCAGTCCAGTTGGAAACCGATACTGCCTCAAGGATGCGTCTCGCCGAGATCCGTGGCCTGCGCGGCGTGGACGTCAGCGATGAGTTCAAATGGCTCGCCGACCGCGTGGCGGACATGACGGAGGTCCAGGCGCAGGCCTCGGTCGACGAGGTGCATGCTCTCGTGGCACTCGGGCAGGGTGACAGCCGCACGGCGCTCGACCTTGCACGCCGCTCGTATCAGACGAATAACGCGCCCGACAGCTCCGCATTGCGGACTGCCACCCGTGCCGCCGCCTGGATTGGCGATCGCCAGGCTCTGACGGACGCGCTTGCGGTACTCGATGCCGCGCCCGGGCGGGTATCTGCTGCCACCCGGCGCGAGGCCGAGGCGGCGCTGGCGGCACTCGAGGGGCGGCCCGAGGCGCTCGCGGGCTTCGTCGAGGCGATCCGTCGGTGGCGAGAGCTCGGTTTGAACTTTGAGGCGGCCTTATGCGGGCTCAATCTGATCACGATGCTAGGCCCCTCGGAACCTGCGGCCCGCGCGGCTGGCGAAGAGGTCGGCGGGGTATTCGAGCGACTGGGGGCCCTTCCGTTCCAGAAGCTACTGGCTGATGCGATGAATGCTTCGGTTTCGACACCCAGTTCGCGCAAGGAGGCGTCGCCTGTCCAGGAGGTGCGGGCCTCGGCCACGCGCTGAGTGAATGCGCCTGGCGGTGCGAATCCGGCATGCGGGATTCCCGCGTCAGCCGGCCAGCAACGGATTGGCGCTCGCATACGGTCCAGGAACTAGCCGGTGCGGTCGACCCTCAGCTTTTCGGATGCTCGCTCCGCACTTGCGGCTCGCCTGGCCTCAAATCGCGAGGCCTGGGCGTCAAGACGTCCCAGGAATCGAGACAGCTCCTCGCGACGCAGCTCGGCTGAGCGGTCCAGGTTGGCAAGCTCGAAGACACCCCA